>NZ_CAJYIU010000106.1 GCF_913775355.1 uncultured Aureimonas sp. | reverse complement strand
CCGGCGTCCTCGACGTCGAGATCGAGGATCGGCGGATCGTAGGTTCCCCAGTCCCGGTCGCGCACGACATAGGCGATCGAGCGCAGGACCTCGATGCCGGCGAAGGACACGGCGCGCAGGTTGCCCGACACGAGGTCCGCCGTGAGCCGCCCCGCCTGAAGGCGCCGGACCGGGGCGACCGGATCGCGCGTTCCGAAGAGCTTCAGCGCGTCGGCCATCGTCAGACCTCGGACGGGTCGAGCGTCGCGCCGCTCGCAGCGCGGCGATAGGCGGCCTCGACGAGGGCGAAGGTCTTCAGGTTGTCGCGGCCCGACGTCGCGGGCTCCGCGCCCGCGCGAAGCGTCTCGACCCAGTGGTGCTGGATCAGCGCGACGCTCTCTTGAATGTTGTGCCAAGGACGCGAGGCCCAGGGGAGAAGCGGTGGCGACACGTCCTCGTGCCGCGTGCCGTTCGGGCCGGTGACCGTCAGGCGGTAGCCCTCGTCGAGGCGGATCGTCCCGGTCGCCCCGTCGATCTCGACCAGCGTCTGGGGAAAACGCTCGGTCTCGAGCCTCGTGGCGTAGGAGCAGTCCACCACCGACGGAAAGCCCGCCTCGTGGTCGAGGAGCATCGTCGCGACGTCCTCGCCGCGGATGCGGGGATTGACGCGGGCTGTGCGTGCGGTGATGCGGGCGACGTCGCCGAACAGGAAGCGCGCGATGTCGAGGGCATGGATGCCGAGGTCCTCGATGATGAAGCGCTCGCCTTCCGCAAGATACGGCTGGCCCGCATAGACGTCGTAGGCCGAGCGGAACGAGACGCGGCCGAAGAACGGGGCGCCGATCTCGCCGGTGTCGAGAACGCGGCGCACCGCCTGGATCGGCGACTGCCAGCGGAAGTTCTCGTGGATCATCAGCGGCACGCCGGCGGCCTCGCAGGCCTCGACCATCGCCCGCGCGTCGTCGATCGTCGGCGCGATGGGCTTCTGGCAGATCGCCGGGATCTGCAGCGAGGCGGCAAGTTCCACCAGCGCGCGGTGGCTCGGCGCGGTGGTGGCGATGTCGACGAAGTCGGGCCGCACCTCGCGCAGCATCGTCGCGGCATCCCTGTAGCGGGCCTCGACCGCGAAGCTGTCGCCCGTTTCGGCGAGCCGCGCCTCGTCGCGGTCGCAGATCGCGACGATGGACACGCCCGGGATGTCGTTCCAGGCGTGCATCTGGTTGCGGGCAAAGAAGCCGCACCCGATCAGGGCGCCGCGCAACTCGCTCATGGGTCCGGCTCCGTGCGGTCTCGGGTCAGGTGATGCGGCGGATGGAGGCCATCAGCTCGTCCGGCTCGAAGACGCGCTTCCAGTCGTCGCGCATCAGGGCCGGCTTGCCGAACTCGATCGCCTTGTTGCATGCGTCGGAGAAGACGCCCGGCGTCTCCTCGAAAATCACGGCGCCGAGCACGTTCATGTGGCCGAGCAGGAAGTCGCGGGCGGCTTGCCTCGGCACGCCGCGGCGGACCACCTCGTCCATCGCCTCGCGCATGACGACGAGAAGGCTCGCCGTCACCGTCTCCGAGAGGCCGGGCTCCAGAAGCGCCATCTGCTCTACCGTGATGCGGTGCGAGCGCATCACCGGCGCCCAGATCACCTTGGCGATCTCCTCGCCGAGCGCGTAGGCCTCGTCCGGCCCCTGCATCAGCGCCGAGACGATGTGCTGCTTGGCCGCGACGCCGCCGAAGAAGTCGCGCTTGGCGGCCTCGTCGGTCTCGTCGTTGAAGATCGGCGGGTGGCAGGGGTGGGTGACGAAATAGGTGAGGTCGGCGCGCTCCGGCAGGTGGCCGGCAAACGGCGCGGCGGCATCGAGGATCATCACCATCGTGCCGGGCTCGAGCTTCGCCTCGATGCCGGACAGGACGCGGCCGATCAGCGTGTCGGGCACCGCCAGGACGACGACCTCGGCACCGTCCAGCGCCTCGTCCTCGTCGACGCAGGTGACGCCGAGATGGGTCTTCAGCCGTTCGCGGCCGGCGTCGGAACGCTCCACGTGGCGCACGTCGAAGCGCGAGCCCTTGAGATTGCCGGCGAGGCGCGTGCCCATCTTTCCGCCGGCCCCGAACAGGGCGATCGATGTCATGGAGGATCCTCGAAAGATTGGAACCTCCATGGCGTCGCACGAGAAGCCGACACTCGTCAACTGGTATGACGAGTATCTGTGCGCTTAGGAATCGTCCAGCGTGAAGCCGATCTTCAACCCGACCTGATAATGGGCGACCCGGCCGTCCTCGACATGGCCCCGCGTCTCGGTCACCTCGAACCAGCGGATGTTGCGCACCGACTTCGCGGCGTCGGCAATCGCGTTCTCGATCGCCTTCTCGATCGATTCGGGCGACGAACCGACGATTTCGATGATCTTGTAGGTGTGTTCCGACACGAGCGTCCTCCGATGGCACAGCCGCTCGGACACCCGAGCGCTCCCTTCTTTCTAGGCGCGCACGGAGCGGCGCACAGGGCGGCGCGCTACTGGCTGACCCAGAGGATGCGCGCGATCCACTCGATCTCGGCGAGCGGAAACTGGCGGTCGGGAAACTCGGGGTTCACCGAGGCAAGCTCGATCGTGCGCGCCGTCTGGCGCTGGAGCACCTTGACCATGACCTCGCCGCCCTTGGTGCGAACCACCACGCGGTCGCCGCGCCGCACCGGGGCGCCGGGCTTCACCACCACGATGTCGCCGTCGCGGTAAAGCGGCATCATCGACTGCCCCGACACTTCGAGCGCATAGAGCGAATCGTCGGCGCCCGGCAGTTCGACCTCCTCCCAGCCCTGGCCGGCGGGAAAGCCCGCATCGTCGAAATAGCCGCCCGCGCCGGCTTCCGCGCTGCCGAGCAGCGGGACGGAGCTGCGCGGCGGCGGAACCGGGCGCATCGATCGGAGGCTCGCCTCCGGGCCGGCGAAGAAGTCTTCCGAACTCGTGCCCGTCGCCTCCAGAACCTTGGCAATCGATTCGGTGGAGGGCCAGCGCGGGCGGCCGTCCGGCGCGTTGCGCTTGGACTTGTTGAAGGTCGTCGGATCGAGGCCCGCCTTGCGCGCCAGACCCGACGGCGACATCTTCAGCCGGGCGGCGAGGCCGTCGATCGCGGCCCAGATCCTGTCGTGCGACAGCATGCGGCAAACCTCTCGTTGCGGGAGGGGCGACCCGGTCCGGCCACCGTTTCGAGGAATATAGTCCTCGTCACAATGTGTCTAGGATGCCGCTCCCGCCCTGTCGACAAGTCGGCTTCGGTTTCCGCGGCCTGGTCGGTGGGACAGGTCGGTTTTCCACGGTTTTGCCGGGATGCGGCACCCGGCCGCGCCGGCGATCTTTCCGCCCCATGGTGGAACCCTTCGATCAAATGCGGCATTTCTCCGAATAGATCGTGGCGGGCCTCCGCCTGCCGTCGGTTGGCGTCGATGTTTCGCGTAGAAGGCTTGGGATGAGTTCGATCGGCTTCCGCTTCGCGCCCAACACCACCGAGGAAACGCGCATGCGCGCGAGCGAGCCCGGCCGCGGGCGCGACGCGACGGGGCCCTTCGGCATCCCGTGGGCCGGCTGGAAGGACATCATCGGCCGGCTCTACTATTCGTTCTTCGAAGACCGCGTGATGCTGATCGCGGCGGGCGCGACCTTCTATCTTCTCCTGGCGCTGTTTCCTGCCTTCGCCGTCTTCGTCTCGTTCTACGGGATCGTCGCCAACCCGACCACGATCGCCGACCACATCGCGTTCATCGGGCGCTTCCTCCCGCAGGCCGGCACCGACATCCTCACCTCGCAGCTCGAAAGCCTCGTCTCGCGCGATCCGGCTTCGCTTTCTTTGAGCTTCGTGACGGGCCTCCTGTTCTCGCTGTGGAGCGCCAACAACGGCATCAAGACGCTGTTCGAGGCGATGAACGTCGCCTACGGCGAGCACGAGCAGCGCTCGTTCCTGAAGCTCAACGCGGTCGCCTTCTGCTTCACGATCGGCGCCTTCTTCATCGCCACGATCCTGTTCGTCTCGGTCGGCGTGGTGCCGGCGGTGATGGCGATCGTCGGCGCGCAAAGCTACACCGACGAGCTCGTCGCCGCCGCGCGCTGGCCGGTGGTGTTCGTGGTGATCGTCGGTGCGATCAGCATGGTCTACCGCTACGGGCCGAGCCGCAACCGGGCGCGCTGGAGCTGGGTCTTCTTCGGCGCCATGCTGACCGCCTCGGTCTGGCTCGCCGCCTCGATCGGCTTCTCCTGGTACCTGCGGTCCTTCGCCAACTACTCGGTGACCTACGGCTCGCTCGGCGCGGCGATCGGCTTCATGATGTGGGTCTGGATCTCGTCGATCATCTTCATCGTCGGCGCCGAGGTGAACGCCGAGATGGAACATCAGACCGCGATGGACACGACCGACGCCCCGGACAAGCCGCTCGGCGAGCGGGGCGCGCGCGTCGCCGACACGATCGGTCGCTCGCTGGCGCGCGAGAAGCGCGAGGGGGCGTGACCCCCTCGCCGGTTCCCTGTCGTCAGGCCGCCGCCCTGGCTGGGGCGAAGCGCGAGTAGAAGCTTTCGCCGCGTGCCGCCATATCTTTCAGAAGCGGCGTCGGGCGGAAGCGCTCGCCATGCCGCTCGGCGAGCCTCTCGCAGAGCGCCACGAAGGACGCTACACCCATTCCGTCGATGTAGCTGAGCGTCCCACCCGTGTAGGGCGCGAAGCCGAAGCCGAGGATCGAGCCGACATCGGCCTCGCGCGGATCGGTGACGACACCCTCCTCGACGGTCCGCGCCGCCTCGAGCGCCATCGTGACGAGGAAGCGCTGCTTCAATTCCTCGAAATCCACCTCGTCCGGGGACTTCTGCGGGAACTTGTCCTTGAGGCCCGGCCAGATGTGCTTCTTCGCGGGCTTGGCCGGATAGTCGTAGAAGCCCTTGCCGGCCTTGCGGCCGAGCCGGCCCTCCTCGTCCACCATCTCATTGACGAGGGCGAAGTGGCGCGGGTCGATCGCCCCTTCGCCCATGTCGCGGATCGTCGCCTTCATGATCTTCTGGGAGAGGTCGACCGCCGTCTCGTCGTTGAGCGCGAGGGGGCCCACCGGCATGCCGGCGAACTTCGCCGCGTTCTCGATCATCACCGGCGGCACGCCCTCGACCAGCATGTCGTAGGCTTCCGTCATGTAGCGGAGCACGCAGCGGTTGGCGAAGAAGCCGCGCGTGTCGTTGACGACGATCGGCGTCTTCTTGATCGCGCGCACGAAGTCGAGCGCGACGGCGAGCGCCCTGTCGCCGGTCTCCTTGCCGAGGATCACCTCGGTCAGCATCATCCGGTCGACGGGCGAGAAGAAGTGGATGCCCACAAAGCGCGAGGCGTCGGGAAAGGCTTCCGCGAGGCTCGTGATCGGCAGGGTCGAGGTGTTGGAGGCGAAGATCGCGTCCGGCTTCAGCACGTCGGCCACGCGCCGGCTCACCTCGGCCTTCACGTCGCGGTCCTCGAACACGGCCTCGATCACGAGATCGGCGTCTGCGAGCGCGGCGTAGTCGGGCGTCGCCGTGATGCGGGCGAGCAGCGCCTCGGCCTCGTCGGCCTTGGCGCGGCCCTTCTTGACGAGCCCTTCCATCAGGCTCGCCGAATGCGCCTTGCCCTTGTCGGCGGCTTCTTGGGTCTGGTCGACCAGCACCACCTCGATGCCGGCCTTCGCCGCGACATAGGCGATGCCGGCGCCCATGAAGCCGGCGCCGACGACGCCGACCTTGGCAATCGCCTGCTCGGGCACGCCGGCCGGGCGACGCGCGCCCTTGTTCAGCGCCTGCATCGAGACGAACAGCGAGCGGATCATCATCGCCGCCTCGGTCGTCTGCAGGACCTCGGTGAAGTAGCGCTGCTCGATCCGGAGCCCCGTGTCGATCGGGACGAGCAGGCCCTCGTAGACGCATTTCACGATGGCGCGGGCGCCGGGATAGTTGTCGGCGGTCTCCTTGCGGTAGAGCGAGGCGACGGCAGGCCAGACCTGCGCGCCGGCGGGGGAGTAAACCGGCCCGGACGGCAGCTTAAAGCCCTTCTCGTCCCAGGCCTTCACGGGCTTCAGGCCAGCCTTCAGCATGGCCTTCGCCGCCTCGATCAGCTGGTCGTCGGGCACGACCTCGTCGATCAACTTCATGCCCTTGGCCTTGGCGGCGGTCAGCGTCTCGCCCTTCAGGAGCATCTGGAGCGCGCTTTGCGTATCGGCGAGGCGGGGCACGCGCTGCGTTCCGCCGGCGCCGGGGAAGATGCCGACCTTCACCTCAGGCAGGCCCATCCTGGCGCTCTGGGCGGCGACGCGCCCGTGGCAGGCGAGCGCCAGCTCGAAGCCGCCGCCCATGCAGGTGCCGTTGATCGCGCAGACATAGGGCTTGCCCGATGTCTCGAGCTTGCGCCAGATCCGGCCCATCTCGCCGCAGCGCTCGAAGAGCTCGGCGACGGCGCCCTGCGGGTCGCTCTTCCGCTTCGCGTCGAAGGCTGAGAACATGGCACCGAGCATGTTCAGGTCGGCGCCGCCGGTGAAGGTTCCGTTCTTGCCGGAGGCGAGCACCACGCCCTTCACGGCCGCATCGGCGGCGAAGGTGTCGACCAGCGTCTCGATCTCGCGCAGAACCTCTTCGGTGAAGACGTTCATCGAGCGGTCCGGCATGTCCCAGGTGACGAGGGCCAAGCCGTCCGCGTCGGTCTCGACGGTGAAGTTGCGAAGATCCATGCGTGTCTCCCGAACGAACGATCTGCGGCGCTGAAAGCCCGCGGAAATGCTTAGGCAGGCTAGCAAAAGCCCTTGGTCTTCAGGGATTCCCAAGACCTGTTGCGTAGAATCAGTCCCATCAAAAACGCGATGGGACCGGGGCGATGGCGACGGACTGCGAAGGGTGCCGCTCGGGCAAGCCGCTCGACTTCGACTTCTCGATGGCCTTCCAGCCGATCTTCGACATCGCCGCGTCGCGCGTGTGGGGCTACGAAGCGCTGATCCGGGGAACGGCGGGCGAGGGGGCCTACGCGATCCTCTCCAAGGTGTCCGACGAGCAGCGCTACCGGTTCGACCAGGCCTGCCGCGTGAAGGCGCTGGAACTGGCCGCCCGTCTCTTCCCACGTGGCGAGAACACGCGCCTGTCGATCAACTTCCTGCCCAACGCGGTCTACGAGCCGGCGGCGTGCCTGCGCGCGACGCTGATCGCCGCGCGCCGCCATGATTTCCCGCTTCAGTCGCTGATGTTCGAGTTCACCGAGAACGAGGAGATCGTCGACACCGGCCATCTCCAGAACATCTTGACCGAATACCGGCGCCAGGGCTTCATCACGGCGCTCGACGACTTCGGCGCCGGCTATGCCGGCCTGACGCTGCTCGCCGACTTCCAGCCCGACCTCATCAAGCTCGACATGAAGCTGATCCGCGGCATCGAGGTCAGCCGGCCGCGCCAGATCATCGTGGCGACGATCGCCACCGCCGCGCGCGAGCTCGGCATCCAGGTGCTTGCCGAGGGCGTCGAGACCGAGGACGAGTTCACCATCCTGAAGGCGGCCGGCATCACGCTGTTCCAGGGATACTGGTTCGCCAAGCCCGCCTTCGAAGCCCTGCCGCCGATCGACATGTCGGTCCGCGCCACCCACCGGGCGGACCGCAGCCGGGTCGCCTGACCGCCGGGAGCGCGGCGCCGTCCGCATCACACGCGCTCAATGATCGTTGCCGTGCCCATGCCGGCGCCGATGCACAGCGTGACGAGCGCCGTCTGTTTGTCCTGGCGCTCCAGTTCGTCGAGCACCGTGCCGAGGATCATCGCGCCGGTCGCGCCGAGCGGATGGCCCATGGCGATCGCGCCGCCGTTGACGTTCATGACGGCCGGGTCGATCTCGAAGGCCTGAAGGTAGCGCAGGACGACCGCCGCGAACGCCTCGTTCAGCTCGAAGAGGTCGATGTCGGACAGCTTCATGCCGGAGCGATCGAGAAGCTTCTTCGTCACGTCCACCGGCCCGGTCAGCATCAGCGCGGGGTCCGAGCCGATCGAGGCGAAGGCACGGATGCGGGCTCTCGGCTTCAGGCCGAGCGTCTCGCCAGCCGCCTTCGAACCCAAGAGCACCGCCGCCGCACCGTCCACGATGCCCGACGAGTTGCCGGCATGGTGGACGTGATTGACCGCCTCGATCTCCGGATGCGCCTGGATCGCGACCGCATCGTATCCGCCCATCTCGCCCATCATGGCGAAGGAGGCGTTGAGCGAGCCCAGCGACTGCATGTCGGTCGAGGGGCGCATGTGCTCGTCGCGGTCGAGGATCGTCAGCCCGTTCTGGTCCCTTACCGGGATCACAGAGCGCTGAAAGCGGCCTTCGTCCCAGGCTCTCGCCGCGCGCTTCTGCGATTCCACGGCGTAAGCGTCGACGTCGTCTCGGCTGAAGCCGTATTTCGTGGCGATGAGGTCGGCCGAGACGCCCTGCGGCATGAAGTAGGCAGGGATACCGACCGAGGGATCCATGATCCAGGCGCCGCCCGACATGCCCATGCCGACGCGCGACATGGATTCGACGCCGCCCGCGATCACGAGTTCGTCCGAGCCCGCCGCGATCTTGGCCGCCCCGAGGTTCACCGCGTCGAGCCCGGATGCGCAGAAGCGCGAGATCTGCATGCCGGGCGCGGCAAAGGCGTAGTCCGCCTCGAAGGCCGAGGCCTTCGGGATCACCGAGCCGGCCTCGCCGACCGGGTCGACGCAGCCGAAGATGATGTCGTCGACCTCGGCCGTCGGCAGGCCGTTGCGGTCGCGCACAGCCTCCAGCACCTTCGAGCCGAGCCGGACGGCCGGCACCTCGTGCAGCGAGCCGTCCTTCTTGCCGCGGCCGCGCGGGGTGCGCACGTGGTCGTAGATGAAAGCGTCGGTCATGAGATCTTCGTCTTTCCTGTGCGGCCGGATCAGAAGGCGTCGGCGTCGAGCGCCATCATCGAGTCGGCGCCCGACGAGATGCGGGCGAGGTGGGCGGCGGTCTCGGGCATGAGACGGTCCATGTAGAAGCGTGCCGTCACGAGCTTGTTCTCGAGGAACGATGTATCGTCGCCGGCGCCCGCCGCCAGCTTCTCCTGCGCGGCGTGCGCCATGCGGCCCCACATGTAGCCGAGCGCCACGAGCCCGAAGAGGTGCATGTAGTCGGTGGAGGCGGCGCCCGCGTTGTCGGGCTTGGCCATCGCGTTGGTCATCAGCCACATCGTGGCCGACTGGAGATCGTTGAGGCCCTTCTTCAAGGACTTGGTGAAGGGCGCCATCGCTTCCGTGGAACGGTGCTCCTCGCAGAAGGCGCCGACCTCCTTGAAGAAGGCCTGGATCGCCCGGCCGCCGTTCAGCGCCAGCTTGCGCCCGACGAGGTCGAGCGCCTGGATGCCGTTGGCGCCCTCGTAGATCTGGGCGATGCGCGCATCGCGCACGAACTGCTCCATGCCCCATTCGCGCACGTATCCGTGGCCGCCGTAGACCTGCTGCGCCATCACGGCGTTCTCGAAGCCCTTGTCGGTGAGGACGCCCTTGATGACGGGGGTGAGCAGGCCCATCCAGTCGTCGGACGCCTCGCGGACCTTAGCGTCCTCGGCGCGGTGCGACAGGTCGCCCCGCAGCGCCGTCCAGAGGATCAGCGCGCGGCCCGCCTCGTTGACGGCGCGGATCGTCATCAGCATGCGGCGCACGTCGGGGTGGACGATGATCGGGTCGGCCGCCTTCTCGCCGTGCTTGGAGCCGGCTAGCGCACGGCCCTGCAGGCGGTCGCGGGCATAGGCGACGGCGTTCTGGTAGGCGATCTCGGAGATCGCGAGCCCCTGCACGCCGACGCCGAGCCGCGCCTCGTTCATCATCGTGAACATCGCGCGCAGGCCCTTGTGCGCCTCGCCGACCAGCCAGCCCGTGGCCCCGTCGTAGTTCATGACGCAGGTCGCGTTGCCGTGGATGCCCATCTTCTCCTCGAGCGAGCCGCAGGAGACGCCGTTGCGGGTGCTGGGATTTCCGGCCTGGTCGGGCAGGAACTTCGGCACGATGAAGAGCGAAATGCCCTTCACGCCCTCCGGCGCGCCCTCGATGCGGGCGAGGACGAGGTGGACGATGTTCTCCGACAGGTCGTGCTCGCCGGCCGAGATGAAGATCTTCTGGCCCGAAATCCTGAACGTCCCGTCCTCCGCCGGCACCGCACGGGTGCGCAGGAGACCGAGGTCCGTGCCGCAATGGGGCTCGGTGAGGTTCATGGTGCCGGTCCAGATGCCGTCCACCATCTTCGGCAGGTACAGCGCCTTCTGCTCGTCGGAGCCGTGGCTTTCGATCGCCGCGATCGCGCCGCGCGTCAGGCCGGGATACATGGCAAAGGCCATGTTGGCCGAGGAGAGGAACTCGTTGACCGCCGCCGCCAGCGTGTGCGGCAGGCCCTGACCGCCGAACTCCGGGCTCGCCGAAAGGCCGCCCCAGCCCGCCTCGCGAAACTGATTGTAGGCTTCCTTGAAGCCCTTCGGCGTCGTCACCGAGGCGTCGGCCGCGCGCTTGCAGCCCTCGTGGTCGCCGACTTGGTTGAGCGGCAGGAAGATGTCGGTCGCGAACTTGCCGGCTTCGCCGAGGATCGCCTCCACGACGTCGGGCGTCGCATCCGCAAAGCCCGGCAGGTTGCCGTGGCGTTCCCAGCCGAGGATGTCGTTGAGGACGAAGAGCGTATCGGCGACGGGGGCCTGATAGACCGGCATGACGGAACTCCCAGCGTCAAACTTTGACGTTTGCGTAAACGTCAGTGAGCGATCTCTACTCCCGTTCGAGCCTTCGATCAAGCGGGCTGCCCCGGCGCCGACCCGACCATTTCGGCGGATGGTGGATCGGGTCTTGAGATCGCCGGCCGAGACTGAAACAGAGAAAGGCGACAATGCAAGGAAGGGCCGGTTCCATGTTCCAGAGCTTCGACGAGGTGTCCGATTCCAGAGAGAGCGCCTCGCGCGTCGAGCGCCTGCGGGCGAGCCTCAAGGAGCCCGGCGTCGACGGGTTCGTGGTGCCGCGCGCCGACGAGCACCAGGGCGAGTACATCCCGGCCTCCGCCGACCGGCTGCGCTGGCTGACCGGCTTCACCGGCTCGGCCGGCACCGCGCTGGTGCTGCCGGAGGGCGCCGCGATCTTCGTCGACGGGCGCTACACGGTTCAGGTGCGCGCGCAGGTCGACGCCGCCGTGTTCGCCATCGAAAGCTCGGTCGACACGCCCCTCGGGACCTATCTTCGCGAGCATGCCAAGGGTCTGCGGATCGGCATCGACCCGTGGCTTCACACGGTCGGGGAGGTGGCGGCGCTCCGCACCGCCATGGTCGAGGCCGGCGGCGAACTCGTCGCCCTTCGCCACAACCCGCTCGATCGGGTCTGGCAGGACCGGCCGGAGCCGCCGAAAGGCGCGGTCTCGGCCCACCCGCAGGCGCTCGCCGGCCGATCGGGCGAGGAGAAGCTCGCGCAGATCCGCGACGCGCTTCGGAAGGCCGATGCCGACGCCACCGTCCTCACCGACCCGTCGTCCGTCGCCTGGACCTTCAACATCCGCGGCTCCGACGTGCCGCACACGCCGCTGCCCCTGTCCTTCGCGCTGATCCCGCGCGAGGCGCGCGCGACCCTCTTCATCGACCGCGACAAGCTCGGGGCGGACGCGCTGGACGCCCTCGCGCCGCTCGCCGACATCGCCGCGCCCGACGCGCTGGAGGCGGCACTCGGCGACATCGCCGACGGGCGCCGCGTCATGCTGGATCCCGCGCTCGCCGCCGACCGGCTGCGCGAGGTCGCGGAAGCGGCCGGCGGGACCGTGGTGCACGGCACCGACCCGGCGCGCCTGCCCCGCGCCCGGAAGAACGCCGTGGAGATCGAGGGCTCGCGCCGCGCCCACCTGCGCGATGGGGCGGCGGTCTGCGCCTTCCTCGCCTGGCTCGACGCGCAGGCGCCCGGCAGCCTCGACGAGATCGGCGCCGCCGAAGCGCTGGAAGCTTTCCGCGCGCGTCACGGCGAAGCGGACAGTCAGCCACTGCGCGATCTGTCCTTCGACACGATCTCGGCGGCCGGCCCCAACGCCGCGCTGCCGCACTACCGGGTGAATCGCCAGTCGAACCGCGTTCTGGCGGCGGGCGAGGTATTCCTGATCGATTCCGGCGCACAGTATCGCGACGGCACCACCGACATTACCCGTACGGTCGCGATCGGCGCGGTGAGCGACGAGGCGCGGCACAAGTTCACGCTGGTCTTGAAGGGCATGATCGCCGTCAGCCGCGCCCGCTTTCCGGTCGGCACGCGCGGCATCGATCTTGACCCCTTGGCGCGCGTCGCTCTCTGGCGGGCCGGCTGCGACTACGCGCACGGCACCGGCCACGGTATCGGCTCGTATCTTGCCGTCCACGAGGGGCCGCAGTCGATCTCCAGGCGCGGCATGGCCGTCCTTGAGGAGGGGATGATCGTCTCGAACGAGCCGGGCTACTACCGCGAGGGTGCCTTCGGCATCCGCATCGAGAACCTCATCCTGGTGCTCCCGGCCGAGCGCATCGCCGGTGCCGATCTCGACACGCACACGTTCGAGACGCTGACCTTCGCGCCGATCGACCGGCGAATGATCGCCGTCGAGCATCTGGATGCCGAGGAGCGGGCCTGGCTCGACGTGTATCACGACGACGTGCGCGAGAAGATCGGCCCGCGCCTCGACGATGCGGCGCGCGCGTGGCTGGAGGCGGCGACGCGTCCGCTGGCGTGAGCGGGCGACCCGCTAGCGGCAGAGGCGGCGGGGGCCGGAGGACGGCTGGTAGGTCCCGCTTTCGGGATCGAACGAGCGGTAGCGCGTCTCGCAATATCGATACCAAGGGCCGGTGAAGGGGGCAGGCGTCTCCCCGCGCCGGACCACGGTCACGCTGCGCGGAGCCTCGGCATCCGCGAGCGCGGCGTCGAGATCGAAGGCGAGGATCGACCCGGCCGTGAGGGCGGGATCGTCGCGATAAAGGCCGGGTACCGGCGGCGCGGGGCGGGCGTAGTAGAGTGGTCCCGCTACCTGCGGCCCGCCGAATGCGCCGGACTTGCGCTGGTAGACGGGCGGCGAGACGGCGAGCGGGACTTTCGGGATCGGTCCGGACAGCGCGTAGACCGGCCGGTTGTAGGGATCGAGCCCGACATATTCCCATGCCGATGCGGGCAGGACCGACGAGGCGAGGCATGCCGCCGCGCCGAGCATCGCCACCACCGCCGGACGCCAGCCGACCATCCCAACCTCCTCGAACCCGACAACCCTTACCCGCTGGAAGTCGCAAGGCCGGCGCTTGGTTCCCGAACGCGAAACGGCCGCCCCGGATGGGGGCGGCCGCCGTCGAGATCGGACCGGTCAGGGCGTCAGCGGCAGAGCTGGCGCGGGCCGTTATAGGGCTGGAAGGTGCCCGACCGCGGATCGAAGGAGCGGTAGCGCTGGGCGCAGTAGCGGTACCACTCGCGCGTCCAAGGCTCGGCCCGGTAGGCCGGGGCGGCGTAGTAGCGCGGGGCGCGCTCGACATAGCGCGGCTGCGCGGCGCTGGCGATCGCCGCACCGACGCCGAGGCCGACGATCGCGCCGGCCACCGCCGCCCCGCCGCCGCCGCGGCGATAGCCGCGATGTCCGTAGCCGTAGCGGTGGCCGCCATAGTAGCGCTGACCGCCGTAATAGCCGCGGCCGCCATAGTAGCGCGGACCGCCCCAGCCGGCGCCGCGGAAGCCGCCGGGCCCGTAATGCGGGCCGTAGCGGTAGTAGGGGTCGGCCTTGGCGCTGGAAATGCCGACCAGCGGCGTCGTCGAGGGAAGGGCGGCGGGAACCATCGTCAGCGCCAGGGCGACAGCCAGGGTGCGCCCGGCAAGCCATTTCGGAATGCGCATGGAATTCCTCCGAACATACATGGGGATCATGCGCATTAACTGGTTCGCGACTGAACGGTTCCTGAACGGCTCCGCCGGACGAAAACGCGACCGGTCGCGACGGTGTGACCAGCCCGCACTCATCTGGAAAAATTGATTAATATTTCGTAAATGAGATTGCTTCGGTCCGAGGGGACCGGCAAGACCGGTTCGTGATCGGATCGAAAGGGAGTCGATAGGGATGAGCTCACCGCTGTCGTTCTTCTTTCGGCGTGACGGCCAGCGCCCGAGCGAGAACGCCGCCGAGCGCCCCGACTTCGGAAAGGTGATGGATCCCGTGGCCCCTCGCGCGTCCGCCCCCGCTCCCTCCAGCGCCCATGCCGGCTTCGTGCCGCCGCTCGACAGCATCGGTCAGCGCAACGAGATGCTGAAGGTGCGCATCGGCGAGATGGCCGAGCGGCTCGGCGACCTGCGCTCCCTCACCGACGACTTCTCCCAGCTCATCGGCCCGATCGAGACGATCGCCGAGGAACTGCCGCGATCCAAGTCCCGCATTCTGGAGCTCGAGGCCCTGCTCCAGCAGGAAATGGAGAGCGGGCAGGCGCTGCGACGCGAGGTCGACTCGCTGCTCGGCCGCTACTCCACCGCATCGAGCGAGCTGTCGACTGCGGTGTCGCGCGCGACGCGCCTCGAGAACCTTTTGCGCGAGCAGGAGACCGCCTTCGACGAACAGCGCCTGACGCTGCGCGAGAAGACGACGCATGCCAACGCGCTGGAGCGGCAGCTGCTCGCCGAGGTCGAGCAGAACCAGTCGCTCGCCCTTGAGGTGAAGACCCTGCGCGCCGAGGCGCAGGTGTCGGACCAGGCGCTTGCGGACGCCGAGCGGATGCTCGCCGAGGTCTCCGAGCGCCGGCAGATCTTGGAGCAGGAAAACCGCCGCTTCCAGAATCTCGCCGAAGAGCAGGCGGCCGAGCTCGTTTCGGCCGGCTCGCGCATGGACGAGCTGTCGAGCCAGGTCGAGGCGCATCTCCAGACCATCGCCCTTCAGGAATCCCACATCGCGGCAGAGCAGGCCGGTCGCCAGCGCGCCGTGGCGCAGCTCGAGACCGAACTCGCGGCCATGAAGACCGAGCGCTCCAGCGCTGCGATGAAGATCGAGGCGCTGTCGGCCCGCCTGATGGCGACGGACCAGATCCTCGCCCAGGTGCGCGGCCAGCTTCGCGAGCGCGAGGAGGCGATGCGCGCCGCCGAACGGGCCAACAAGGAGGCGATCGCCGAGCGCACGACCTTCGACCGGCGCCTGGAAGCCAGCAAGACGGAGGCCTCGCGCCTCCTGACGCAGCTTCAGGACGCGCAGAAGGGCCGGATGGAGCTCGAGGCGCGCGCCGACATGCTGGTCAAGGCGCTGGCGGCCAAGGACGCGGCGCTGGAAGGCGTGACGACCCGCGCCAACAACCTCTCGGACCGGGTCGAGGCGCTGACCCTGCGATTCGAGCAGGAGCGCCAGACGCTCGAGGCGGCGAACCGCCGCCTCATCGAGGAGTTGCAGACCGAGAAGGCCGAGCGCACGCTGGCGCAGGGCGCGCTCGACATCGCGCGCGAGAACCGCACGGCACTGCAGCGGCAGAACGAGACGCTGAAGCGGGCGACGCGCTCGCGCTCCGGCGATGCCGGGCTGATGGGCGACGGGCTGCACGACGGGCACGGTGGCGAAACCTCCTCCAACGTGCGACCGTTCATGATGCCCGAGAAGGGCGATTGAGGGCCGGACGGCTGCGACCGGCTCGGGCGGGCGAGGACCCGTTTCGAGCGAGCCGCGGCCTGCGGCCGGAAGGAAATGCACCGCAACCTATTGATGGGATGCGGCGAAATGGTCGAAGGTTCGGGGAGAGCCCTCGGCGGTGATGCGTGAGCGGCGGCAAAGGATCGGCATGATGGCCAACAGTGCAAGCGAAGAGATCGGCGTGAGCCTTCGTCAGAGCGTCTCGGAGCATGCGGGCTCCGGCCGCACCGACAGCGGCTTCGTCCTGGTCTCCAACAACGACCGGTCGGGCGCCGCGCGCGACTGGTCGGCGGCGCTCGATCTCGTGCGCGAGGCGAGCGAGGCGATCCGCATCCGCGACGAGCGCGCGACCGAGATGGAGATCGAGCACCGCCTCGATGCCGAGCGGGCGAGTGAGGAGATCCGCTCGCTGCAGGAGCAGCTCGACGAGGCCGAGGTGCGGCTGGCCGAGACCGAGGCGCGGGTGCGTCTGGCCGAGGCGCGCGCCGCTGAAGCCGAAACGTGGCTCGCCAAGATGCACGACACGATCGTCGGTAGCTTCGGGCAGGTGCTGTCCAGCGAAGATAGTGCCGAGGCGGAACTGCGCGCCGCGCTCGCCAGCGGGCGGCTTGGTATCGACGAATGAGCGCGGTTCGCGAGCCCGCCCCCTTTCCCGAGCTTGAGGCCGAGGTCATGGTGCAGTCGGAAGGGACGCGCGGGGCCGAGGTGACGACGCTCTACCCGGCGAACGAGGCCGCCGTGCCCGAGGCCGCCGTGCCCGAGGCCGCCGAAGTCGAGACGATGCCGGCCGGCGCCGCTCCGGCCAGCGCCGTGGCGCTCGCGGTCGGCCATCTGACGATCGAGCCGTCGCCGACCGACTGGACGCGCACGCTGACGCTGGTCGAGCGCACGGCCGCGACGATCCGCGCCTACGAGAAGCGCTTCGTTCAGCTGGAGAAGCAGTCCAAGGCGCTCGCCGACCGTTCCGCCGAGGACCAGCACCGGCTTCAGACGCACATCCAGTCGCTCGAGGAGCGGCTGCGCCAGTCCGAGGAGCGGGTCGTCACCGCCGAGACGGCGTTGCGCGATGCCGAGTATCACGAGTGGGAAGCCGACATGCGCGCCAAGCGCGCCGAGCAGCGCGCGCTCGAGGCCGAGGCCAAGTGCCGCCAGACGGAAGCCTATCTGCGCCGCGTGCACGAGCTCCTGGCCGGCGTCTCCTGATCGAGGGGGCAAGGTGATCAAAGATCGAGACGGGAAGGGCGGGGCGCTGGCGTCTCGCCCTTTCTGCATTCGGGCCGGATGATCCTCTCACCCTGCGGGCGTTGATCGGTCGATCGAGCGTTCTTAGGTCGGTGAGGACCCGTGGTGCGCGCGGGCGCGGCGCGATCCCGCAGGCCGTTCCGGCAACGACAAGGGGGAAGCGCGCCTCTCATGCTCGGCCTCCGGCGCCTCAAACCATTGTGGTGACGGAGCGAGGTGATCCGCTTGCAGGCGTTCGCCAGCAGGCCTGCTCCGGCGGACGCCCATGCCCCGTCGTTCGATCGAGCGGGAACCGCTCGACCGTTGAGCGCCCGAAGGTGCGCGGCGGTCAGGCCGGTTCCACGAACCCGTCGAGCACACGCTTCTGCCCGGCCCGGTCGAAGTCCACCGTCAGCTTGTTGCCTTCGACGAGCGCCACCGTGCCGCCGCCGAACTTGATGTGGAAGACGCGGTCGCCGGCGGAAAAGCGGCTCGGCTCGTCGGCGACCGACTTGGCGACCAGGGTGCCCTCGATCTCGCGCGGACCACCGGCGCGCGCCGAGGAGTAGAGACCGCCGCCCTTTCGCGGGGGCTGGTTGGCGCCGCGCGAGCGGTTGGCGGAGAACGGGTCGGTGAGGCGGCCCGCGAAACCCGACCGGTCTGGTCCGTTCGCCGGTGCTTCCTCGAAGCCGCCGGACGACCGTCCGCCGGCGCCGTCGCGCGCGATGTACTTGTCGGCGGTCGCCGCGGCACGCGATCGCGCGTCCGAGCCCGACACGCCGCCCTCGCCGTATTCGATCGCGCGGCCGCGCCCGCCGGCATAGCCGCCGGCGCCGCCCGAGGCCTGCGCCCGCCGCCAGCCCGGCGTGCCGTAGGAGGAGGTCGAGAAGGCGTTGCCGTCCCAGCGCGAGGCGCCGTAGCCGCCCATGCCGCCGGCGCCGTAGCCACCGTAGGAGGCGGAGGCTTCCATCACCTCGACATGCTCCTCGGGCAGTTCGTCGAGGAAGCGGGACGGGATCGTCGACTGCCACATGCCGTGGATGCGACGGTTGGAGACGAACCAGATCTTCACCCGCCGCTTGCCGCGCGTGATGCCGACATAGGCGAGGCGCCGTTCCTCCTCGAGCCCCGAACGTCCGCCCTCGTCGAGCGAGCGCTGGTGCGGGAAAAGGCCTTCCTCCCAGCCCGGCAGGAACACGGTCTCGAATTCGAGGCCCTTGGCCGAATGCAGCGTCATGATCGACACGGCGTCGGTCTCGGCGTTCTGCTCGGCGTCCATGACGAGGGCGATATGCTCCAGAAAGCCCGGCAGGCTTTCGTAGTCGTCCATGGAGCGGATGAGCTCCTTCAGATTTTCGAGCCGGCCCGGCGCTTCGGCCGACCGGTCGGCCTGCCACATCTCGGTATAGCCGGACTCGTCGAGGATCATCTCGCCGAGATCGGTGTGCCGCATGGTGGAGAGAAGCCCCGACCAGCGCTCGAAGTTGCGCACGACGTCGGCGAGCGCGGCGCGCGGGCGCGGCTTCAGCTCGTCGCCCTGCACGAGGTCGGCCGCCGCCGCGATGAGCGGCAGGCCCTTGGCGCGGGCATAGTCGTGCAGAAGGCGGATCGCGGCGTCGCCGAGGCCGCGTTTGGGCGTGTTGACGATGCGCTCGAAGGCCAGGTCGTCGGCCGGCTGGCAGACGCATCGGAAATAGGCCAGCGCGTCTCGGATCTCCTGCCGCTCGTAGAAGCGCGGGCCGCCGATCACGCGGTAGTTCAGGCCCAGCGTGACGAAGCGGTCCTCGAACTCGCGCATCTGGAACGAGGCGCGCACCAGGATCGCCATATCGTTGAGCTTGACGCCCTTGCGCTGGAGCTGCTCGATCTCCTCGCCGATCGCGCGCGCCTCCTCTTCCGAGTCCCAGCCCGCGTTGACCGTCACCTTCTCGTGTTCGGGATCGCGCAGGTCCGTGAAGAGCGTCTTGCCGAGCCGGTCCTCGTTGTTGGCGATGAGGCCGGCGGCCGCGCCCAGGATATGCTCGGTGGAGCGGTAGTTGCGCTCCAGCCGGATCACGGTCGCGCCGGGAAAGTCGCGCTCGAAGCGCAGGATGTTGTCGACCTCCGCGCCGCGCCAGCCGTAGATCGACTGGTCGTCGTCGCCGACGCAGCAGACGTTCACCTTGTC
>NZ_CAJYIU010000105.1 GCF_913775355.1 uncultured Aureimonas sp. | reverse complement strand
GAGATGACCTTGACCCCATGCTTCTGGGCGTCGGTGAGTTTGGAGCCGGCACCGGGTCCGGCGACCACGAGGTCGGTCTTCTTCGATACCGAGCCGGACACCTTCGCTCCCAGCGCCTCCGCCCGCTCCTTGGCCTCGGCGCGCGTCATCTTCTCCAGCGTTCCGGTGAAGACGACGGTCTGGCCGTTGACGGGCGAGGATGCCGGCGGCGGCGCCGCGCGCTCGTTGGTGGTCGAGACGCCGACGTTCAGAAGCGCCTCGACGGCCTCGCGGTTGTGCGGCTCGGCGAAGAAATGGATCAGCGACAGGGTCGCGACCGTTCCGATGTCGCTGTCGCGCGTCAGGCGGAGAAAGCCCTCCCCCGGACTGCCGGCCTTGGCACGGCGCAGCGCCTCCGCGAACCCGTTCCCCTCCTCGCCATAGCGCTCGCGCAGGACCACCCGCTGGTTCGCCTTGAGGCCGAGATCCGGATCGCGCAGCGGCTTCCAGTCGGGATCGGCGACCCTCGCGTCGTCCACCGCCATCAGACGTTCGAACGTCGTGCCGCCGATGGTGCGCAGCGCGCTGAGTTCGGCCCAGTCCTCGCCCGGCTGCCCGTCGCGCGCGGCGTCGATGCCGGCGATCAGCGCGGGCACATCGTCGAAATGCCGCGCCAGCGCCTTGGCGGAACTCTCCCCGATCTCGGGAATGCCGAGCGCGAAGATGAAGCGGTCGAGCGACACGGTCTTGCGGGCCTCGATGGCCGACAGGAGGTTGTCGATCGCCTTCGAGGTCTCCGCCTTCTTGGCTGGCTTGGCCGGCTCGGCCTTTCCCTCGGCTTGTCGGCGAGCCTCGGACAGCGCCCGTCGCCGCGCCTCGATCGCCTCGCGCAGCGGCTCGAACTCGAGGCGGAAGATGTCGGCCGGCTGGCGCAGGAGGCCGGCGTCGAACAGCTCCTCGACGAAGGTCTCGCCGAGCCCCTCGATGTCGAAGGCATTGCGCGAGACGAAATGCTTCAGCCCCTCCTTGGCTTGGGCCGGACATGTCATCGCCGCCGTGCAGCGACGCACCGAGTCCAGCCGTCCCGTGCGCGGGTTGATCTCGCGCTCGGCCTTCGAGCCGCAAACCGGGCAATGGTCGGGATAACGGAAGGGCTCCGCCCCCGCCGGTCGCTTCTCGATCACGACGTCGACCACCTGCGGGATCACGTCGCCCGCACGCTGGATCACCACCGTGTCGCCGATGCGCACGTCGCGCCCGCCGCGGATCGGCTGTCCGTCGGCGTCACGCCCGGCGACATAGTCCTCGTTGTGCAGCGTGACGTTCGAGACGACGACGCCGCCGACCGTCACCGGCGTCAGCTTGGCGAGCGGGGCGAGCTTGCCGGTGCGCCCGACATTGATGACGATCTCCTCAACCGTCGTCGTCGCCTGCTCGGCCGAGAACTTGTGCGCGATCGCCCAGCGCGGCGCGCGCGAGACGAAGCCGAGTTCGCGCTGCTGGTCGAGGTCGTCGACCTTGTAGACGACGCCGTCGATGTCGTAGCCGAGCCCTGCGCGCGCCGCCTCGATGCGGCGATAGTGCTCGATCAGACCATCCACCGTGTCGAGCCGCCGCATGAGCGGCTCGCCCTGCCCGAACTGCGGCACGGTGTTGGTCTGGAAACCCATGTCCTGCAGCGCCGCGACGACGGCGCTCTGCGTCTCGCCGGGCAGTTCGCTCGTCTCGCCCCACGCATAGGCGAAAAAGCGCAGCGGCCGCGATTTCGTGACGTTGGCGTCCTTCTGGCGCAGCGAACCGGCGGCGGCGTTGCGCGGGTTGGCGAACTGGCGCGCAGCCTTCGCCCCTTCCCCCTCGCCCGCCTCGGCGACGAGACGGGCGTTGAGGGCGGCGAAATCGGCATGGGTCATGTAGACCTCGCCGCGCACCTCGAAGACCTCGGGCGCAAAGCCCTTCAGCCGATCCGGGATGTCGTCCAGCGTGCGCGCGTTGGCGGTCACGTCCTCGCCCACCTGTCCGTCACCGCGCGTCGCGGCCGAAACGAGCCGGCCGCGCTCGTAGCGCAGCGACAGCGACAGCCCGTCGATCTTCGGCTCGGCCGTGATGGCGAGCCTGGCATCGTCGCCGAGTCCCAGAAACCGCCGAACGCGGCGTGCGAAGTCGGCGACGTCCTCGTCGGAGAACGCGTTGTCGAGCGAGAGCATCGGCATGGCGTGCCGGATCTTGGCGAACTTCGCCGAGGGCGCGGCGCCGACTTTTCGCGAGGGCGAATCGGGTCGAACGAGGTCGGGGAAGCGGGCTTCGAGCGCGGCGTTGCGCTTGCGCAGCGCATCGTACTCTGCGTCGGTAACGGTGGGCGCGTCGTCCTCGTAGTAGCGCCTGTCGTGCTCGGCCATCTCCCGCGCCAGCCGCTCGAGCTCGGCCGCGGCCTCATCGGGGGTCATCGCATCGAGGGCGGGATGGTCGGACATGGGCTGGCTCGACTGAAACGGGGACGCTGAGGCGGGTACACCGATTCTGGGGCGGTCCGCGCGAAAATCCCGTATCGGCAGCCGGCTGTCAGCCGGGATGACCGATCAGCCGCGCGGCCGCCGCTCGGGCCTCGTCGGTCACGATATCGCCGGCGAGCATCCGCGCGATCTCCTCGCGCCGCGCCGACACGTCGATCGTCGCCACCCGCGTCGACAGGCGCTCGTCGCCGGGCACGGTCTCCGCCTTGGAGATCAGGAGATGCGTCGTCGCGCGGGCCGCGACCTGCGGCGCATGCGTCACCGACAGGACCTGCACCCGCGAGGCAAGGCGCGCGAGGCGCCGGCCGATCGCATCCGCCACCGCGCCGCCGACGCCGGTGTCGATCTCGTCGAAGACGAGCGTCGGCGCCGAGCCGCGATCGGCCAGCACGACCTTCAGGGCGAGAAGGAAGCGCGACAGCTCGCCGCCGGACGCGACCTTCATCATGGGGCCGGCACGTGTTCCAGGGTTCGTGCGCACCCAGAACTCGGCCGTGTCGATACCGGCGCCGGTGCGGGCCGAAGGGTCGGTCGCGATCTCGACGATGAAGGCGGCGCGTTCGAGCTTCATGTCGGGCAACTCGCCCATCACGGCCTCTTCCAGATGCCGCTTGGTCTCGTGGCGCTTCACCGAGAGATCGGCCGCGAGGCGGTCGAAGGTGTCGCGCCGGGCGACGACATCGGCTTCCAGATGCCCCAACCGCTCCTCGCCGGCGTCGAGCTCGGCAAGATCGCCCACCATCTTCGCCGTCAGGTCGGCAAGATCGTCCACCGGCACGTTGTATTTGCGGCCCGCCGCGCGCAGCGCGAAGAGGCGCTCCTCGCACTTCTCCAGCGCCCGCGGGTCGAACTCCAGCGTGCGCAGCGCGCCCTGCAGGCTCATCTGTGCATCCGACAGGGCGTCGAGCCCTGCCTCCAGCCGCTCGATCGCCTCGTCGAGCAGGCCCGGCAGCTCGTCCTTCTTGCGATCGAGCCGGCGGAGCAGGCTGCCGAGGCCTGGAATCGGCGATGCGGGACCGGACAGTTCCTCGTGCGCGTCGTTGACGTCGGTCGCGATCTTCTCGGAGCGCATCATCCGCTGGCGCTCTTCGGCCAGTTGCTCCTCCTCACCGGCGATCGGCGCCAGTTCGGACAGCTCCTCGACCGAGGCGCGGAGGTAGTCGGCCTCGCGGGCCGCGGCCTCGACGCGGGCGCGGTGCCGGTTGAGTTCGCCTTCGGCCTTTCGCCAGTCGTCGAAGGCGCGCGCCACCGCCATCGCCTCCAACGTGAGACCGCCGTACTCGTCGAGGAGCAGCCGGTGCGCCTCGGGGTCGACCAGCGCGCGGTCGTCGTGCTGCCCGTGAATCTCGACCAGCGTCGCGCCCACCTCCTTCATCAGCCCGACGCTCGACGGACGGTCGTTGATGAAGACGCGCGTGCGCCCGTCGGCGCTCTGGACACGGCGCAGGATCAGGTCGCCGTCGTCGTCGAAGCCGTTGTCGGTGAGAAGGCGCCGTGCCGGATGGGCCGCCGGCAGATCGAAGACGGCCGAGACCTCGCCCTGTTTCGAGCCGTGGCGCACCAGCCCGCCATCGCCGCGCCCGCCGAGCGCGAGCGACAGGGCGTCGAGCAGGATCGACTTGCCGGCGCCGGTCTCGCCGGTGAGCACCGACAGACCGTCGTTCAACGCGAGGTCGAGCCGGTCGATGAGGACGATGTCGCGGATCGAAAGGTGAACAAGCATGCGCGGGAAGGGCTAGACCGGCTGGGAAGGAATGGCAATCGGCAGCGCCGAAGATATGAAGGCGCGCCGCCGAAGAGAAGGGCGGATGACCCGCGCGGCAGGCATCGGAAACGAAAAAAGGCCGGGCGAAGCCGGCCTTTTCTTCAAGTCATGCGTCCGGCGATCAGCTGCGCGCGGGCGGCGGCAGCACGGTCGCATCGGCCTGCGCCCGCGTCGCCGTCGGCGTGCGATCGGCACCCGTGATGAGACGCGTCGCGTTGGAGAACCACGACGTCGCGCCGCCGCTGCGCGGCTCCAGACCCTTGCTCTGGAGCAGCGCATAGGAGTCGCGATACCACTCGGACTCGGGGAAGTTCTGCCCGAGCACCGACGCCGAAGCCTGCGCTTCCTGGGTCAGGCCCATCGCGTAGTAGGTCTCGGTCAGGCGCGCGAGCGCCTCCTCGACGTGGCGCGTACCCGGATAGGTGTCCACGACGTTCTTGAAGCGGTTGATCGCGGCGATGTACTCGCGGCGCTCCTGATAGTAGCGCCCGACCTGCATCTCCTTGCCGGCGAGCTGGTCGCGCGCGATGCGCAGCTTGGTGCGGGCGTCCTCGGCATATTCGGAGTCGGGATAGCGGTCGACGACCTCCTGCATCGCCTGCACGGCGCGCGCGGTATCGGTCTGGTCGCGCGTCACGTCCGGCATCTGGCGATAGTAGGACAGGCCGATGATGTACTGCGCGTAGGCTGCGTCCTGCGATCCCGGATAGAGCGACAGGTAGCGGCGCGCCGAGGCGATCGCCTCGTCATAGTCGCCGGTGCGGTAGCTCGCGAAGGCGCGCATCACCAGCGCCTTGCGGGCGAATTCGGAATAGGGATGCTGGCGGTCGATCGCCTCGAACTTGGCGGCGGCTTCCTTCAGCCGGCCGTTCTCGAGATTGGCGAGACCCTGATTGTAGAGCGCATCGGCCGGCTCGGTCTGCGAGGCGAGCGCCAGGGCATCGATATCGGTGTCCTTCGAGGACATGCACCCCGAGAGAAGAAGGCCCGACGCGGCGACGGCCAGTGCCATCGGCACGACCGGAAAGCGGCCGGACAGCGGCATCTTGATTCCCATCGAACTGGTTCCCCCTGGCTTCCCCGGACCGGCATGAACGGACCGGGCGGGACATCTTCCTAGCCAACGTCCCGCATCGCGACAACGCTTCACGACAGGCCAAGGCGCCTTTTTTAAGACTTTCGGGATGTTTCGGACGTTTCCGCCGTTCCCCTTCGCGCGAGGGGCTCCGGCCGTGGCCGGAGCGCCGCATTCGCGAGGAGGCCGGCTCTCACCTGCCCGCGAGCGGCGTCAGCCGCCGGCAGGGGCGCTGGCCTCGATCAGAGGATCTGGGGACCTAGCGCCGGTACGGCGATCGCCGCCATGCCCGCCTGACGCAGCGGCTCGGCGCGGCGTCCGTTGCCCTCGACGAAGGCATGTGCCGAAGGATCGGCGAGCAGCGCCTGCAGCGCCATCGCGTTGAGGCGGTGGCCGCCCTTGTAGGAGCGGTAGCAGCCGAGGACGCGGGCGCCGGCCAGCGCCTGGTCGCCCACGGCATCCAGCGTCTTGTGACGGACGAACTCGTCGGGGTAGCGCAGGCCGGCCGGGTTGATCACCCGGTCGTCGTCGCCGATCACGACGGAGTTCTCGAGCGAGGAGCCGAGCGCGTGGCCCGACGCCCAGAGCCGCTCGACGTCCTTCATGAAGCCGAAGGTGCGGGCGCGGGCGAGCTCGTCGCGGAAGAGGCTCGGGCTGAGGTCGGCGCAGAAGCGCTGACGGCCGATCGCCACGGTCGAAAAGTCGATCTCGACCTCGAAGCGCGTGCCCTCGTGCGGGTGGTACTCGGCAAATCCGCCGTTCAGCTCGACGCGGACGGACTTCAGGACCTTGATGAAGCGGCGCGGCGCACGCTGGGCGACGAGGCCCGCCGCTTCGATGGCGCGCACGAACATGTCGGAGCCGCCGTCCATGATCGGGATCTCGTTGCCGTCGATCTGGACCACGACGTTGTCGACGTCCATGGCGTAGAGCGCGGCCATGATGTGCTCGATCGTCGCCACATGCGCGCCACGACGATCGCCCACGATCGTCGACAGGTCGGTGGAGGTCACGTTGCCGGAGACGGCACGGATTTCGTGAACGAGGCCGGAAGCCTCGAAGACGTGGAACACGATACCGGTATCGGGCTCGGCCGGGTGCAGGGACAGTTCGACCAGCGTACCGCTGTGAACGCCCACGCCCTCGAAACCGATGCGCGCTCCGATCGTGTGCTGACTGACCACGTGTTACTCTTCCTTATACCGGCCTGCCGTGCGCCAGATAATCGCGTCGACGGCAGGAGAACTCTTCCCGGCTTCCGGAAGATCCCGCTTGGGAACCCGTCGGCGAACGCGAAGTGTCTGAAACTGTCACAAAATTTAGGTCTCGACCCAATTGAGGCCAAATCACGCTTTCTTACCCGATGTTACCGGAAAGCGGCTTAAAGTTTCATTTAGGATAACGAAATCAGTGCGTTAAACGAAACGGCCCGCCTTCTTGCGAAGGCGGGCCACACCAAAAGGCGGTGAGTTTGTGACCGTCAGTTCGACTGACGGCGCAGGAACGCCGGGATTTCCAGCTGATCTTCCTCGCTCGGCTGGCGAACCTGGCTCTGCGGGCGGGCCGCGGAGTCGGCCGCCTGGCGGCGCGGCGCATACGGGCTGGCCTCGGCCGGACGGCGCGGCGCGACGGGGCGGACGGGGTCGGCGAGCACCGCCTCGTCTTCCTCGCGGCGCGACAGGCCGGTCGTCAGGCGACGCAGGAGACCCATCGGGCCCCGCTCGTCACCCGTGGCGTCGACGGCACCGGCACGGCGCTCGATCTCGGCCTGCACCACAGGCGGGAAGTCCTCGACGCGGGGCATGCGGGCCTGCGCGGGCTGCTGGACCGGCTGGCGCGGCGCCGGGGCGCGCGGAGCGACCTGGGCGATCTCGGCCTCGAGGGCGGCGGTGAAGTCGTCCTCGATGTCGGCCATCGCAGGCGCCGGCTGGTAGGCGGCGGGCGCTGCGACCGGCGCCTGGGCGACCAGTGCGGGCGCCTGCATCACCGGGGCGGCGTGCGCCACCTGCACCGGAGCCGGGGCCGGCTGGAAGGCCGGGCGGGCGGCGAGAGCGGCGGCGGCGCGGGCCTCGGCGGCGTGGCCGTAGACTTCCATCGCCGCCTTGTCGATGCCGGTGGCGACGACCGACACGCGGATCACGCCTTCCAGGCTCTCGTCGAAGGTCGCGCCGAGGATGATGTTGGCATCCTGGTCGACTTCCTCGCGGATGCGGGTCGCAGCCTCGTCCACCTCGAAGAGCGTGAGATCACGCCCGCCGGTGATGGAAATGAGGAGGCCCTTGGCGCCCTTCATCGAAGTCTCGTCGAGGAGCGGGTTGGCGATCGCGGCCTCGGCAGCGGCCATCGCGCGGCCCTCGCCGGACGCTTCGCCCGTGCCCATCATCGCCTTGCCCATCTCGCGCATCACCGAACGCACGTCGGCGAAGTCGAGGTTGATCAGGCCTTCCTTGACCATCAGGTCGGTGATGCAGGCGACGCCCGAATAGAGCACCTGGTCGGCCATGCCGAAGGCATCGGCGAAGGTGGTCTTGTCGTTGGCGATGCGGAAGAGGTTCTGGTTCGGAATGACGATCAGCGTATCGACGTTCTTCTGCAGCTCCTCGATGCCCTGCTCGGCGATGCGCAGACGGCGCTGGCCCTCGAAGTGGAACGGCTTGGTGACGACGCCGACCGTCAGGATGCCCTTCTCGCGCGCCGCACGGGCGACGACCGGGGCCGCGCCGGTGCCGGTGCCGCCACCCATGCCGGCGGTGACGAAGCACATGTGCGAGCCGAGGAGGTGATCGCAGATCTCGTCGAGCGACTCTTCGGCGGCCGCGCGGCCGACCTCGGGCTGCGAGCCGGCGCCCAGACCCTCGGTGACGGCGACGCCCATCTGGATCACGCGCTCGGCGCGCGAGGAGCGGAGCGCCTGCGCATCCGTGTTGGCGATCACGAACTCGACGCCCTCGAGGCCGGCGTTGATCATGTTGTTGACGGCGTTGCAGCCGCCGCCGCCCACACCGAACACGGTGATCCGCGGCTTCAGTTCGGTGATGTCCGGCTTCTGAAGGGTGATGCTCATCGTGGTTTCCCTTTGTGTCTGGGCCGGTTCGCCGCGCGGCCTGGGGTCTCAAGAACCAGTGCGCGGCGCGCACCGATGGGGTATTCGGATGGACGAGCTTCGCACGCGAAGCTTGTCAGAAACTCTGCCGGAGCCACGAACCGAAGCGGCCGACGCGCGTGCGCGGGTCGAGCGCGAAGTCGATCATCGACTGCTCAGGCACGTGCTCCATCGCCGCGACCTGCGGGTAGATCAGCAATCCGACCGCCGTCGCGAAGGCCGGGCTCTTGTTGGAGGCCGAGAGCCCTGCGACGCCGACTGGCCGGCCGAGGCGCACGTTGCGATTGAGGAGCGTGCGGCCGGCTTCCGAAAGGCCGGCGAGCTGCGAAGCGCCGCCCGTCAGCACCACGCGCTTGCCGATGACGTGGCCGAGATTCGAAGCCGCCAGACGATCGCGGATCAGCTCCAGCGTCTCTTCCACGCGCGGCCGGATGATGCGCGCGATCAGGGAGCGCGACACCTGCACCGGCTGCTCGTGCGCCTCGTCGCCGAGCGGGGCGACCGACACGGTCTCGCCGTCGGCCATCATGCTCGGCAGGGCGTTGCCGTGCATGACCTTCAGCCGCTCGGCCTGCTCGGGGCGGATCGACAGGCCGCGAGCCAGATCCATCGTGATGTGATGCCCGCCGAGCGCCACCGCGTCTGCATAGGCGAAATGGCCGTTCTGAAAGATCGAGATCGTGGTCGAGCCGGCGCCCATGTCGATGCAGGCCGACCCCATCAGCGCCTCGTCGTCGACCAGCGTCGACAGGCCGCTCGCGTAAGGGGTCGCGACGAAGGCCTCGACCACGAGATGCGCGCGGTTGATCGCGGCCTCGAGGTTGCGCAGCGGGGTCTCCTCCGCCGACAGGATATGGAGATCGGCGCCGAGCTCGGAGCCGGTCATGCCGACCGGGTTCTCGAGGCTCCCCTCGCCGTCCAGCGACAGGTCGAACGGCACGCGGTGCAGCGCGACGCGGCCGTCGCGGAGCGGCATGCGGGCGGCCTGGTTCAGCACGCGCTTCAGATCGAGCTCGCCGACCTCGGCGCCCTCGACGTCGACCCGCGCCATGCCGCGCAGGCTCTTCAGCCGTCCGGCGCAGACCGAGACGATCAGCGACTCGATAGTCAGCCCGGCCATGCGCTCGGCGGCGTCGACACAGAAGCGGATCGACTTCTCCGCCGCCTCGAGGTCGACCACCACGCCGGACTTCACGCCGCGCGAGCGCTGGTGGCCGATGCCGATGACCTCGACCACGTGCGTGCGGCCCGGCAGGACCTCGCTTTCCGGGCGCGGCTTCAGCTTGGCGATCAGGCAGGTGACCTTGGAGGAGCCGACGTCGAGCACCGAGATGGTGCGTACGCGCTTGTCCGAAGGCTTCTTGATACGGGGCAGTTCGTCGGTCGTCTTGGAGAAGAAGCTCATACCGGCTTTTCCTTCTGAGCCTGCTTCCAGAGCTTGTCGCGCTCTTTGAGAACCTTGTCCCAGCGCTCCTTGGCGGCGGGGGTGAGCTTGACGACCATCCGGTCGGCAAGCCGCATGTCGACCGAGACGATGTCGCGGGCGAGAAGACCCTCGTTGCGGTCGACGCGCATCACGGTCGCGGCCGCCTCGATCGGGTCGAGTTCCGGCAGGCGGATCACGACGCCGTTGTCGAGGCGCAGGTCCCAGCGCCGGTCGCCGACGCGCACATAGGCCTTGATCCGCTGATCGAGCTCGGGGACGAGCGCCATCTTGTCGAGGATGTCCGCCGCCTCGCGCGCCGCGCCCGGGCCCACCACGAAGGGCAGGTCGGTGAAGCGCGTCGTCGCGTAGGGCACGATCTCCCGCCCGTCGTGGTCGACGATCCAGAGATCCTTGTCGCGCTGCCAGAGCGCGAAGGGCTTCTTCTCCACCAGCGCGATCTTCACGCGGTTCGGATATTCCTTCTCGATCGTCGCGCTCTCGATCCAGGGCATCGCCTCGATCGCCTCGCGCGCGGCCGTCACGTCCAGCGCCGGCAGCGTCTGCGCGCCGGCCATCCAGAGCGTCTGCAGGACGTCGATCTCGCTCGTCTCGGCGTAGCCCGTCACGTCCACGGTATCGATCGACAGGCCGAGCGGCTCGGCCACGGCGTCGATGACGGCCGTCGTATGGCTGCCGAGGACCATGCCGTAGATCGCGGTCGAGCCGAGAAGGCCGGCGGCGATCGTGCGGAAGCGCGGCAGCGGCAGGTCGCGCGCGTTCTTGATCCACACCACGGTCTTGCGGCCGAGGCGCTGCAGGCGCAGCACCAAGGGGCTGACGCGCTGGAACATCGGGGCGTCGTTCAGCGACCGCATGAGGCGTCCCTCACCATCCAGGAGAGCAGCTCGCCGAAGGAGTGGCCGGCGACCTTCGCGATGTCGGGCACCAGCGAGGTCGGCGTCATGCCGGGCTGGGTGTTGACCTCGAGCCAGACGAGTTCGCCCTTCTCGCCGAAGCGGTCGTCGTAGCGGAAGTCGGAGCGCGACACGCCGCGGCAGCCGACGGCGCGGTGGGCGGCAAGCGCCGCCTCCTGCACGCGCTTGGCGATGGCGGGCGGGATCTGAGCCGGGATCACGTGCTGGGAGCCGCCCGGCAGATACTTGGAATCGTAGTCGTAGAAGGCGTGACCTTCCGTCGTGATCTCGCAGACCGGCAGCGCCACGTCGCCCATCACGGCGCAGGTGAGCTCGCGGCCCGGCACGAAGCGCTCGACCATGACCTCCTCGCCGAAGGTCCAATCGGCGCCGTGCAGTTGCTGAGGCGGATGCTCCTGGTCGGCGCGCACGATGAGGACGCCGAAGGACGAGCCCTCCGCGATCGGCTTGACCACGTAAGGCGGCGCCATGACGTGGGACTTCGCGACCGCACGGCGATCGAGGATCTTGTGGTCGGCGACGGGCACGCCGGCCGCCTTGGCGATCGTCTTGGCCTTCACCTTGTTCATGGCGAGGGCCGAGGCGAGGACGCCCGAATGCGTGTAGGGAATCTGCAGGAATTCCAGGATGCCCTGGATCGTGCCGTCCTCGCCGAAGGGCCCGTGCAGCGCGTTGAAGGCGACGTCGGGCGCGAGGTCCTTCAGAACCGCAGCCACGTCGCGGCCGACATCGACGCGCGTGACGCGAAAGCCCTCGGCTTCCAGCGCGTCGGCACAGGCCTTGCCCGACGACAGGCTCACCGGCCTTTCGGACGAGAAGCCACCGAACAGCACTGCGACATGCGAGGTCATCGACCGGGATTCCATGCATTGAAGGTCAGGGACCATTCATCGCCCGCAGATGGTTAAGCGCTGGTTAACCGAGTGCGGCGATTGCAAGAAAATCGTAAGGCCGTTTGGAGAGGCAGCGTTAACGGTTGCCGCCTCCCGAATGCTTATGCGTGCTCAGGCGCGAAGGGCCGCCTCGATGTCGTCCAGCACCTTGTCGCGGCCGATGCCCGTCAGGAAGGGCAGTCCCTTGAACGTCGGGCGTCCGAGATCGTCGGGCACCGGGGTCGTCGCCACGATGACATCGGCGTCGGCCGCGAGGCCGCGCACTTCGGTCGCCTTGCACTGGCGAACCTCCACCGGGATGCCGCGAGCGGCCATGGCTTCCTCGATCGCGACCGCCACCACGGTCGACGTCGCCACGGCCGTGCCGCAGGCGATCAAAATGGTCTTGCGCTGCATGGGTGTTCCTTTCGCTTCATTCACCGAGAACGGCCAAAGCCTCGGCGGGGTCGCCCGCGCCGGCAAGGCGTTCCAGACGGGCCTCGTCGGAAAGCGTCGCGATCACCGCCTGGAGAAGCGGGATCTGCTCGGCCTTGTCGCGGATCGCGAGAGCGAAGACCACGCGCACGTCGAGCGACACGTCGGGATCGTCCATCGACCGGAAGGAGACGGGCTCGGGCAGGACCGCAAGGCCGACCGCGGCCCTCACCACATGCTCCGGATCGGTGTGCGGGATCGCCGCGTTCAGCCCCCCGAGCGGCAGACCGGTGGGCATCGCCACTTCCCGCGTGCGCGCGGCTGCCGCCCAGCCGGGGCGGACGGCGCCGATCTCGTGAAGACGCGCGGCCAGGAGATCGATCGCTTCCCCCGCATCGCGAACCGTGATGCCCGTGATCACGGCGCGGGGGTCGAGGTATCGCTGGAGAAGGTCGGTCACGCGCGGCGCCCCATCGGCCGGCCGGCCGTCGGCAAGGGCGCCGGCGCGGGCTCGTCCGCTCCGGCCAGCCGTTCCATCGGCCTGGGGGCGGCGCGCCACACGAGGAGAAGGGCGGCGACGCCGAGGAAGACCAGAAGCAGGCCGACGAGACCCAGCATCTCGGTCAGGCGGATCACGATCCATGGGATGTAGAGGAACCCGTCGACGACGCTGGTGATGCCGGTGGCGTTGGCGGGAATGGCAAAGCCGGAATTGGCGGCGGTGGCCGTCATCAGCGGCGAAAGCGCCATGCCGACATAGAAGCCGACCACCAGCGTCACGGCGCCGATCACGACCATGCGGAAGACGTTGCCGTTCACGATCGGCGCCGCCATGGCCACGACGAACGGGATCACCGCGAGATCGGCGAACAGGATGATCCGGTTGCCGGGCAGGACGAGCGACAGGAGGATGGCGACCGGCACGAGGATCAGCGACGAGGCGATGGCGGCGGGGTGGCCGATCAGGATGGCCGAGTCGAGGCCGACGTGGATCTCACGGTCTCCGGCCCGCTTCTGGACGAAGTCGCGCGCGGCCTCGGAGACGGGAATGAGCCCCTCCATGAGGATTTTCACCATTCTGGGCAGGAGCAGCATGACCGCCGACAGGCTCATGCCCGTCTGGAGGCTCTTGGTGATGACGGTCCCCGCATCGGCGGAACCGGCATAGGCGACGAGGCCCAACACGAGACCGATGATCAGGCCCATGACGATCGGCTCGCCGAACACGCCGAGGCGGCGCTGTACGGTCTCGGTGTCGACCCGGATGCGGTTGACGCCGGGAATACGGTCCATGATCCAGTTGAGGGCGATCGCCAGCGGCACGATCTGCGCCGAAGCGAGATGGGGCACCGACACGCCCGGAACGCCGTAGAAGCGCTGGACGCCCTTCGCCGTCCAGTCGGCCAGCACCAGCGAGAGGGCCGCCATCAGGGCGGCGGCCAGTAGCCCGTAGCCGAGGCTGCCGGTCGCGGCGACGACGAGCGAGCCGACGAAGGCGAAGTGCCAGAAATTCCAGACGTCGACGTTGAGCGTGCGCGTCATCCCGGAGAAGAGCAGCGCGACGTTGACGAGAATGCCGATCGGAATGACCCAGAGGCCGACCGACGATCCGAACGCAATGGCCGCCGCCGACGGCCAGCCGACGTCCACGATGTCGCGCTGCATGCCCGTATTCGTCACGATGGCCTGCGCCACCCCGCCGAGCGTGGTCAGCATCAGGCCGAGGACGAGGTTGATGCCGATGAAGGCGATGCCGATCGTCAGGCCCGCCCGGAAGGCCCGGCCCGGCCGCGCTCCCAGCACCAGCGCGATGACGAAGATGATGATCGGAAGGAGGACGGTCGCGCCGAGCGCGTCCACGACCCCTTCAGGGCGGCGAGAATTTCGGTCATCGTGCTCCCCCCGGGCAACATGCGAGGCCGAATCTTGCGTCGTCCGGTCCTCGCCCGCCGCAAGTATGAACACCTGTTCTCAAGCTTTTCAACTTGTTCCTGCCGCACCGGCAGGTGCCGAACGCTCGGACGCGATCCTCCTCGATCCCGACCCTCGCGCGGCCGCCAACAGGCTGGAAACCGTCGCGGTGGCATCGCGGACGGTCTGGGGCGTCGGCTGCCGCAGTCGCGCTCGCCGCGCTATGTTGCAGAGCAAAACATTCCTGTCGAAAACTCACATCTTCTTCAGGACCTCGCGATACCTTGCGGCCCTCCCCCAAGGGAAAGGGCGAATCGTGGACCGCAGAACTCTTCTGATGGGAATGGGCGCGCTCGCGTTGTCGGGGTGGATCGTCCCGGCGCTTGCCGACGAGCCGATCCTGACGCTGCGCGGCAAGTTCGCACGCGCGGGAGCCGACGGATCGGCAACGCTCAGCCTTGCGGACCTCGATGCCCTGCCGCAGACCCGCTTCCGCACGACGACGCCCTGGCACAGCGGCGCGGTCGAGTTCTCCGGCGTCTCCGTCTCCGACTTCCTCGCGGCGATGGGCGTGCCGGCGAGCGAAAGCTCGATGCAGTTGATCGCCCTCAACGACTACGTCGTCGAGACCAAAGCGGCCGAGCTCGTCTCGGGCGATGCCCTCCTCGCCACGCGCATGAACGGCGAGCCCATGTCGGTTCAGGACAAGGGCCCGATCTTCGTGGTCTTCCCCTTCGACAGCCGGTCGGCACTTCAGCACCAGTCCTACTACAGCCGCGCCGTCTGGCAGCTCGCCGAGATCGACCTCGCCCCATGAGCGCAGCCGGCGGCCTGCGGCCCTTCACCTTGAGCGTCCGGAAGGTCAGCTACGGCTTGACCTGCGTCACCGCGGTGCTGGCGCTGCTCGTCGTCGTGTCGTCGATCCTCGTGGTGCGCTACCAGCGCCAGATCAGCGAGGCGTCACAGTACAACGTCACGTTCGACTACTCCCAGACCGCCGCCGAGATCCTGCGCCTGCAGGTCGCCCTGAAGGACGTGATCGCGGGCGCCGACCCGGCGCAGATCAAGCTGCGGCACGACATCCTCGTGAACCGGCTCGGGATCATCCGCGACAACGCCTTCGCGACGCGCCACCAGCTGACCGAGACAGGCGACCGCCTCGCCGAAGCGCTGCGGCAGCTCGGGCCACTCCTCGCCGATCCGTCTGATACCGCCAATCTCGAAGCGGCCTACGACCTCCTCGGGCCTCTCACCACGCCCATTCTGCGGCTCGCCTCGCGCGCCCACGGCGAAGCCGGCGACATCGTCCTCGGCAACCAGACGACGCTGCGCCAGATCATGGCTATCGTCACCGCCGTCACGATCGTCCTCGTCCTCGTCGGCATGGTGCTCGTCGGCTTCGTCCTCCACCAGAACCGCCGGCTCGACAGCATCTCGCGGACCGACGGACTGACCGGCCTCGCCAACCGCCTCGCCTTCGACGCCGACCTGCGCAAGGTCGACGGCAAGCCCGCAGCCGTCGTCCTCGTCGACGTCGATCATTTCAAGACGATCAACGACACGCTCGGCCACAGCGTCGGCGACGGCGTGATCGTCGAGCTCGCGTCGCGGCTGCGCACCGCCGGGTCCGACGCGGACACGATCGCCCGGATCGGCGGCGACGAGTTCGCCATCGTCTTCTCGGGTGAGGCGGCCGAGGCGCGAAGCCTCACCTGCGCCGACGCGGTGCTCGCCAGCATGGGCGAGCCCTGCCGCGTCGCCGGCACCGAAGTGCAGGCCAATGTCACGATCGGCATCGGCGCGCAGGAGGCGAGCCAGGGCGCGATGCTCCTGAACGATGCCGACATCGCCCTCTACGCCGCCAAGGGCGAGGGCCGCGGCCGCTATCGCCGCTTCCGGCCCGAGATGAAGCAGGCGTTCCTGCGCGAGCAGGCGATCGAGGATGCACTGCGCCGCGCGGCCGCAGCCGGCGACTTCTCGCTCGTCTACCAGCCGATCATCGATCTTTCCGACGATCGCACGGTCGGCTTCGAGGCGCTCCTGCGCTGGCAGCATCCCGAACTCGGGTCGATCTCGCCGACGGAGTTCATTCCGATCGCCGAACGCAGCGGGCAGATCGAGGCGATCGGGCGCTGGGTGATCGAGGAAGCCTGCCGCGAGGCGAGCCGCTGGCCGTCCGACGTCTATGTCGCCGTGAACGTGTCGGCGCGCCAGCTGCTCGACCAGAGCTTCATCGCGCAGTCCTGGGCGGCTCTCGCGCAGAACGGCCTCGATCCCAGCCGGCTGGAGATCGAGATCACCGAGAGCACCCTGATCGTCGACGACGCGACCGTGCTCGACCTCGTACACCAGTTGCGGGCGCTCGGCTGCCGGGTCTCGCTGGACGACTTCGGGACCGGCTACGCATCCCTCAGCTACCTCCAGCGCTTCCCCTTCGACAAGATCAAGATCGACCAGTCCTTCCTGCGCGGCGACGGGGTCGCGGCCGGCGGCCATGCGATCATCGCCACGATCTGTTCGCTCGCGGAAGTGCTCGATCTGCGGATCGTCACCGAAGGCATCGAGACGGCGGACGAACTCGCCGCGGTCCGCCGCGCGGGCAGCCACTTCGGGCAGGGCTACCACTTCGACCGGCCGCTGCGCCCCGAGGACGTCCTGAAGCGCATTGCCCGCGACGGTCACGATCGTCCGTTCCCCCTCGCCGCCAATGCCACGGCCGCCTGAACGCCCGGCGTCAGTCCACCCATTTTGGATCGGCGGTGAAGGCCACCGTCAGCCAGCGATCGCGCGGATCGCCGCCGATCGCCCCGGCGATCTCCTCGCGCACGCGATCGAAGTCGGCGAGCGACTGGCGCGGGTGGTCGTGCGGCACCACGAAATGGAACTCCAGCGTACGCGAGCGCCCGACCTTGGCGACATAGGTGCGGACCTCGCGAAAGCCGTGCCGCGCGACGATGTCGGCGGCGACAGTCCGCGCCTTGGTATCGAGTTCCGGCGGCGCGACGAGGAAGATGTCCTTCAAGGCGTCGAAGACGGTGCGCAGCGGCACCGGGATGAGGCAGAGCGTCAGGATCGCGAGCACGGCGGGATCGACATAGGGCGTCCAGCGCTCAAAGGCGCTGCCCTGCAAGAGCGCGGCGATCACGAAGGCGACAAGGAGCGCCGCCGTAATCAGCCCCGCCATCGCCCAGCCCTTCACGTCGAGCGCCAGAAGCTCGGACCCGATCTCGCGGTTCTGCCGGCGCCCGATCAGGAACATCGCGAGGCAGATCGCCACGATAGCGGCGGCATAGGCGATCGCCCAGCCGAATTCGAGCGGCCGACCGCCGGACATCAGCGTGCCCACGGCGTTGACGAACGCATAGAGCGACAGGAGCGACAGGAGACCGCCGTTGAACAGGAGCACGATCGGCTCGAGGTGCCAGAAGCCGAGCTGGAAGCGGCCGCTCGCCTGCCGGGCGATGAGGCGCGAGACGAGAAGCGCCATGCCGGTCATCGACGCGTCGACCACCGAGAACATGCCGTCGAAGGCGATCGACAGGGAACCCGACAGGACGCCGAACACGACGCCCGATGCCCCGACGACGAGGGTCGCGGCGATCGATCGCTTCAGGGCGGCTTGCTCTCGTGTGGCGGCTGTCATCGTCACTCTCTAGGTCCGGCGTCGGCTCGTCCCCAACCCCCTATCGTCTCCGCGTCCGCGGAAATAGGCCACGCGGGGCTGCCCTGCCGGAACCTAACGTAGCGTCAGCGGTTCGGCAGCCGGACGCGATCACGCGTCGGTGAGGATAGGGATCGGCGATGATCACTTGGCTGCAGTTCGGCGACCTACATGTCTGCGAGCAGGACGGCTGGGCAAGCCTCGACGTGTTCCGGCAGCTCGTGGCGTCCGCCCGCGACAATCTCGCCGGACAGGTCGATCTGGCGGTGCTGCCCGGCGACAACGCCAATCACGCCACCGAAGAGCAGTTCGAGCGGATCGCCGAGGTCGTCGCGCCGCTCGGCATTCCGCTGCACGCGATCCCTGGCGACCATGATTTCGAGGCCGGCAACCTCGACGGCTTCTACCGCCATCTCGCGCGCCAGCCCCTCCCCTATGCGGTCACGGTCGGCGAGACGCGCATCCTCTTCCTCGATATCGTCTCGGCAGGGAGCGGCGGCCCGGACTTCCGGCTCGGCTCGAAGCAGACGCTCTGGCTGGGCCGCGAGCTCGACGCCGCCGATGCGGCCGGGCACGCCGCCGTCGTCTTCATGCACGCCTATCCCGGCGACCTGCACACCGGCACCGAGGAGGTCGCCTCGCTTCTCGCGTCGGGGAACGTGCGCTTCGTCGGCACCGGCCACACGCACTACAACGAACTCCTGAATGACGGTCGCGTGGTCTACGCGGCGACGCGCTCCACCGGCGAGATCGAGGAGGCCGGCGGTCCCGGCTTCTCGCTCGGCGCAGTCGACGGGACTGCGGTCAGCTGGCGGTTCAAGCCGCTCGACGCGCCCTGGCCCTTCGTGCTCGTGACCTCGCCTTCCGATCTCCGGCTGATGACCGATCCGCAATCGCGCGATCAGGTGCCGGAGGGCGAGTTCGCCATCCGCGCCCGCGTGTTCGGCTCCGACATCGCTTCCGCGTCGGCCCGTCTTGGCGAGCGCGAGATCGCGCTCTCGCGCGAGGGCGCCGCCTGGGTCGCGACGTCCGGCGCGGTCGAGCCGGGGCTGCACCGCCTGAGCGTCACCGCGCGATCCCAGAGCGGTACCGAAGATACCGACCACGTCGAGATCCTCGTCCGCCCGCCGCGCGAGCGCCCGCGCCGCGGCGACGCCTTCGCGCTCGGACGCGACATTCATTCGGTCGGCCCCTGGCCGGGCCGCGGCATCCCCGGCGGCCAGCTCGGGCCCAACAAGAACGGGCTGAAATGGTAGGCTCGGCCTCTACGGGCTGAAGGGCCGAACCTCGGCGCCTTCGGCGAAACGGCCGAGGCGCTTGATCTCCCATTCGAGGAGAATGCCGCTCGTGGCGTAGACGCGCTCGCGCACCGTCTCGCCCAGAAGCTCCAGATCGTGCCCCGTCGCGTCGCCGACATTCAGCATGAAGTTGCAGTGGAGCGCCGACATCTCGGCGCCGCCGATGCGAAGCCCCCGGCAGCCAGCGCGGTCGACCTCCTTCCAGGCGGAGGTGCCGGGCGGGTTCTTGAAGGTCGACCCACCGGTCTTCTCGCGCACCGGCTGCACGGTCTCGCGGTGATGCTGCACCTCGTCCATCGCGCGGCGGATGTCGTCGCGCTCCGTCTCTGGCCCCTCAAAGACGGCCGAGACGAAGATCAGGTCCTCGGGCGCATCGGCATGGCGGTAGGAAAAGCCCATGTCGGCCTTGGACAGGACATGCACCCGGCCCTGCCGGTCGAGCGCGCGCGCCTCGACCAGCCGGTCGGCCGTCTCGACCCCGTTGGCCCCGCCGTTCATGCGGATCGCACCGCCGACGGACCCCGGAATGCCGTGCAGGAAGTGGAACCCACCGAGCCCTGCTTCCCAAGCCACCGCCGCCACGCGCTTGTCGCTCGCCGCCGCGCCCGCCCGGATGCGCCTGTCCCCGATCGCCTCGACCTCGCCGAAGCCCTTGGCCGGCAGCCGCAGCACGACGCCCCCCACCCCGCCGTCGCGGATCAGGAGGTTGGAGCCGATGCCGACGACCGTCAGCGGCACCTCGGCCGGCAGGGTGGCGAGGAAGGCGGAAAGATCCGCTTCGTCGGCCGGCTGGAACATCACGTCCGCCGGCCCGCCGGTGCGGAACCAGGTGATCTTGGAGAGGTCCGCCCCGGCCTGCAGCTTGCCGCGCAGGCCGAGGGCGGGATCGGAGAGCGCGGCGAGAAGCTCGCTCAAGCCCCCCGCCCCAGCGCCTCGAGTTCCTTCGGCAGGGCGTAGGCCCAGGCCGTGATGTTGCCGGCGCCGAGGCACACGACCAT
>NZ_CAJYIU010000104.1 GCF_913775355.1 uncultured Aureimonas sp. | reverse complement strand
GGCCGGAACGTTTCGCGAACAGTAGACACGCGGAGCGTTTGATGACCGAAGCCAATCCCAAGGCGGACGCCGCCAATTCCAACACGGTGAAGGACCCGGACGACTGGACCACCGGCGACGAGCCGATGACGGGCGCGCAGGGATCTTATCTCAAGACCCTGTGCGAGGAGACGGACCATCCGTTCGACGACACGCTGACCAAGGGCGACGCGTCGAAGCTGATCGACGAGCTGCAGGCCAAGAGCAAGCGCCTGAAGGACGCCTGATCCGGAAAGCCCTCAAGACTTCCGAAGGCCGCGCCTTGCTGAGAGGCGCGGCCTTTTTCATTGCATGATGACGTGGAGATCTGCCTTTAGCTCAGAAAGCCGAAGAACCAGAGGATGAGGATGAGCGGGATCGGAATGCCGATCAGCCAGAGAAGGCCACCTTTGAGCATGACGCGTGTTCCTGTGCTGCTATCGTCATTGCAACCCTTGGTTATGCCAATCGCTTCCACCGATTGTGCGCTCGCGTAATGGACGATCGGTCCCGCCGCCGCGCCTTCATCCGCGCCAACACCGCTCCGCTCCGGCCGCCGCATGTTCCGGAGATCGTCCTCCATCTTGCCGACGAGGCGCACGATCTCTGGCTGAAGACCGAAGAGGAGCTGGAGGCGATCGGCCTGCCACCGCCGTTCTGGGCCTTTGCCTGGGCCGGCGGACAGGGGCTGGCGCGCTACGTGCTCGACCATCCCGCCTGCGTCGCCAGGCACCGCGTCTTGGATCTCGCCTCCGGCTCCGGCCTCGTCGCGATCGCGGCGGCACAGGCGGGCGCGGCCCGCGTGCTGGCGCTCGACATCGACCCGTTCGCGCGAGAAGCCGCCGAGCTCAATGCGGCGCTCAACGGCGTCACGCTCGCGATCGCAAGCGAGGACCGGATCGGCCGGCCGGTCGAGGCGGACGTGCTTCTCGCCGGCGACGTCTTCTACGACCAGGGGTTCGCCGCGCGGCTCGCGCCGTGGTTCGACGCGCTGGCCGCCGGGGGCGTCGAGGTTCTGGTCGGCGATCCCGGCCGCGCCTACCTGCCGGCGGCGCGCGTCGAGCGGCTGGCCGTCTACGAGGTGCCGGTGACGCGCGCGCTGGAGGATGCCGAGGTCAAGCGAACCACGGTCTGGCGCTGGAAGACGAGAGCCTGACGCTCGACGCAGCGCACCTTCCCCCGTAAAGCTCGATGCGTTCCTGGGGAGGATCCATGAGTTCGACATCGACCACGCCGTTCCAGCTGGCCGTCTGCGCCGAGACCGTGTTCGCCGCGCTGCCGGTGGCCGAGCGCCTCGCGCGCCTCTCCGCCGCCGGCTTCCTGGTCGAGATCTGGGACTGGACGAAGCACGACATCAAGGCGCTCGCCGCCTCGGGCGCGCGCTTCTCGTCGATGACGGGCTATGTCACCGGCCGGCTCGCCGACCGCGAGGGCGCCGACGAGCTCCTGCGCACCGCCGCGCAGTCGATCCCGGTCGCCAAGGAGATCGGCTGCCCGCGGCTCAACCTTCACGGCACCGGCCTCGACGGCAAGGGGCAGGCCGTGGTGCCGGCCGAGACGGTGACCGGCCCGATGTGGATGGAGGCGGTCGACACGCTGCGCCGGATCGCCGACCTCGGCGAGCGCGAAGGCGTCACCTTCGTCCTCGAAAACCTCAACGAGGCGGTCGACCACCCGAAGGTGCCGTTCGCCAGGGCCGCGGACACGATCGCGCTGGTCGAGGCGGTGAACCGGCCGGGCCTGCGCCTCAATCTCGATCTCTACCATGCGCAGATCGGCGAGGGGAACCTGATCGAGCTCTGCCGCCGGGCGCTGCCGATGATCGGCGAGATCCAGGTGGCCGACGTGCCCGGCCGGCACGAGCCGGGCACGGGCGAGATCAACTATCCCGCAATCGCCCGCGCGCTGGATGCCATGGACTATCGCGGCGTGATCGGCCTCGAGGCGTGGCCGGAGGGCGACGACGAGCTGGCGCTCTGGCGCTTCCGCGCCGCCTTCAGCCTGGAGCCGCGTCATCCCACCGTCATGGAGCCTGCCTAAAGCGCCGGACTTTCGAAAGGAACGCGGCATGGTGGGATTTCGGCTGGACGGGCTGACCAAGAGCTTCGGCGGCGCGCGGGCGGTAGACGGCCTGCGGCTCGAGGTCGCGGACGGCGCGTTCCTCGCGCTTCTCGGTCCGTCCGGCTGCGGCAAGACCACGGTGCTGCGGCTTCTGGCGGGCCTTGAGCGGCCGGACGCCGGCACGATCACGATCGGCGATCGCATGGTGGCTGGGCCCGGCACTTTCGTCGAACCCGAAGAGCGCGGCCTCGGCATGGTGTTCCAGTCCTACGCGCTGTGGCCGCACATGAGCGTTGCCGGCAACGTGTCCTTCGCGCTCCACGGCAAGGGCCTTTCGGCCGCCGAGATCGCCGCGCGCACGGACGAGGCGCTGGCGCTGGTCGGCCTCCAGACGCGGGCCGCCGCCCGGCCGCACCAGCTGTCCGGCGGCCAGCGGCAGCGCGTCGCGCTCGCCCGCAGCCTCGCGCTGCGCCCGAAGCTCCTCCTCCTCGACGAGCCGCTCGCCAATCTCGACCCGGCGCTGCGCACCGGGCTCGCCACGGAGTTCCGCCGCCTGCACGCCGAAACGCGCACCACCTTCGTCTTCGTCACCCACGATCAGGCGGAAGCGCTGGCGCTCGCCACGACGATCGCGGTACTGGAGGGCGGGCGACTGCAGCAATGCGCCGCGCCCGAGGAACTGTGGCGCCGGCCGGCCTCGCCCGCGGTGGCACGCTTCGTGGGCGACGGACGCCTCCTGCCGGTCGACGTCCTCGGCCGCGCAGGCACCGGCGTGGAGGTGGCGCTCGGCCCGGTGCGCCTTTCGGTGCCGGGCGATGCGCCCGCCGGCCCCGGCTGGCTCTGCGTGCGCCGCCAAGGCCTCGCCCTGTCGGAGGCCGGATCGCCGGAGGATGCGCTGCCGGGCACGGTGCGGACCTCGCGGTTCGAGGGCGGCGCCTATTGTCACGATGTCGCGATCGGCGGCGACGGCGTCCCGGTCGAGGTGCACGGACCGGTCTCGCTGGCGCCCGGCACACCCGTCGGTCTCCGTGTGGCCGACGGGTGGGTCATCGCACGCCAGCCGTAAGCCGACCGGACGATTTCACGCCCCTGTCATGTTGGGGCGCTAGCGGGGGCCATCTCCCGACCATTTCTCGAAGGATCCAGCCCATGACGCGCCGCCTTTCCGCCAGTCTCGCCGCCCTCGCCGGCATCCTCCTGTCGGGCTCCGCGCTCGCCGCCGACGCGTCCGGCGCGATCACGCTCTACACCTCGCAGCCGAACGACCAGATGACCGCCGTGGTCGAGGCGTTCCGCAAGGACAATCCCGGCGTCACCGTCGAGATCTTCCGCGCCGGCACCACCGAACTGATGGCCAAGCTCCAGGCCGAGTTCGCGGCCGGCGGCTCGCCCGCCGACGTCGTCCTGATCGCCGACACGGTGGCGATGACGCAGCTCAAGGAGGCCGACCGCCTCCTGCCCTACGCCGAGGCGCCGGTCGAGGGCATCCCGGCCAATCTCGTCGATCCCGACCATACCTATTTCGGCACCAAGCTTCTCACCACCGGCATCGTCTACAACACCGACAAGGTGAAGACCGCGCCGACCTCGTGGAACGACCTGAAGGCCGAGGACGCGGCGAGCCAGCTGATCATGCCGAGCCCGCTCTATTCCGGCGCGGCGGTGGTCCATGTCGGCACGATGACGCAGGCGCCGGCCTTCGGCTGGGACTACTACGAGGCGCTCGCCGATGGGGGCGCGGTGGCCGGACAGGGCAACGGCACGGTGCTCGAAGCCGTCGCGCGCGGCGAGAAGAGTTACGGCATGATCGTCGACTACATGGCGATGAACGCCAAGGCCAAGGGCTCGCCGGTCGCCTTCGTCTTCCCGTCGGAGGGCGTCTCGACCATCACCCAGCCGGTCGCGATCCTGAAGGGGACCGACAATCCGGACGCCGCCAAGGCCTTCGTCGACTGGCAGCTCGGCCGCGCCGCGCAGGAGCAGTCGGTGGCGCAGGGCTACTTCCCGGTGATCGAGGGCATGGCGCCGCCCGCCGGCTATCCCGATCCGAAGACGCTGCGCGTGCTGGCGACCGATTCCGCCAAGCTGGTCGAGGACGAGGCCGACCTCAAGGCGCGCTTCTCCGACCTCTTCGGTGGCTGACGCGAGCGCGAGCCTCGAGGCCCCCGCACCGGCGCGCAGGCCCCTTGCCCGCGCGGCGCTGCGGCCGGAGACGGTGCTTGCCGCCGCGCTCCTCCTCGTCGTCGCGCTGATCGGCACGTGGCCGCTCCTGCGCCTCCTGTCGCTCGGCTTTCTGCCGGGCGACGACGGCGCGGCCTTCGGCAACCTCGTTGAGGCCTGGGCCTCGCGGGCGATCCACCGCGCCTTCTGGAACACGCTCGCCGCTTCGCTCGGTGCGACGGCGATCGCGGTGACGCTTGGCGCGGGCCTTGCGCTCCTTCTCGCGTGCATACCCGCCCGCCGCCGGGCCCTTCCGACCTTCCTCCTTCTGTCACCGCTCCTCGTCCCCTCGCAGATCATGGCGCTGGCCTGGATCGAACTCACCGGCCTCGTGCTGCCGCAGGCGGGCCGCATCCTCTACTCCGGCCCCGGCGTCGCGCTGCTGCTGGGCATCGAGGCGATGCCGCTCGTGTTCCTGGCCGTGCGGGCGGGGCTGGCGCTGGTGCCGGGCGATCTCGTCGATGCCGCGCGCATCGCCGGCGTGCCGCGCGGACGCATCCTTCGTCGCATCGTCCTGCCGCTGCTCGTGCCCGCGATCGCCGGCAGCGCGGCGCTGGCGTTTGCGGCCTGCGTCGGCAATTTCGGCATCCCGGCGCTGCTCGGCATTCCCGGCCGCTTCCCCATGCTCACCACCCTCGCCTACCAGCGGCTCAACGGTTTCGGCACCTCGGTCCTGCCGCAGGTGGCGGTGATCGCGCTGGTGCTGGTCGCGCTGTCCCTCGGGGCGCTGGCGCTGCGCAGCCTCGCCTTGCGCGCGCTCGCCGTGCCGGTCGAGCGCGTCGGCGGCCAAGCCGCCGCTATTTCGGGGACCGGTCCGCACGGCCTGGCGCCGGCGCTGGTCTGGTCGGGCGTCGCGGTGGTCGCCGTCCTGCCGATGCTGGCGCTGGTGGCCGGCGCGCTGACGCCCGCGCTCGGCGTCGCCCTGACGCCGGAGACCGCGACGCTCGCGCAGTTCCGCTCGGTGCTGGCGAGCGAGGCGATCCGGCGCGCCCTCTTCAACTCGCTGGCACTGTCGCTCGGCATGGCGGCGGTCGCCGGCGCCCTTGCCGTGCCCCTCGCCTATCTCGCGACGGTGCGGCGAAATCCCGTCGCGCGCGCGGCGGCGATCGTGGCGGACGCGCCCTTCGTGGTGCCGGGCACCGTCCTCGCGCTCGCCTTCATACTGGTGTTCCTGCCGCCGCTGCCCGGCATCGGCGTCTCGCTCTACGCAACGCCCTGGATCCTGGCGCTCGCCTATCTCGCGCGGTTCCTGCCGCTGGTGACGGCGCCGGTCGCAGCCTCCTTCGCGAGCCTCGACCCCGCCCTCGACGACGCTGCGCGCGTCTCGGGCGTCGGCCTCCGGAGGCGCATGGCGTTCCTTGCCCTGCCGCTCGCGGGCCGGGCGGCGGCGGCCGGCATGCTGCTGGCCGCGCTCACCGCCTTCAACGAACTGACCGTCTCGGCGCTCCTGTGGTCCGCGGGAACGCAGACCGTCGGCGTCATGGTCTTCTCACTGCAATACGAGGGCAATTCGGGCGAGGCGGCGGCGCTCTCCGTCCTCGCGACGCTCCTCGTCGCGGCCCTCGCCGTCCTCGCCGACCGGCTCGGGCGCGGCGCGCCGGGCGCCCTGCCCTGGCGCGACTGACCCCAGCGGGACAGCCGCGCCGCCGGCTCGGCTATTCGGCCGCGACCGCCGCGACGCGCGCCTTGGTCACGCGGATCGGCACGGATTTTGCCGCCGGCACATGGCTGTCCTTGGCGTGGTGCCACAGCGGGATCAGGCGGTTGAGCTCGGGATAGTAGCCGCCGACATCGCCCTTCGGCAGCTTGAAGGCGTGCACCCGCAGGCCCTCGACGCGGCGCTCCACGCCGTCGTCGGCATGGGTTTCGACATCCACGAAGTCCTGGTCCTTCAGCCCGAGGCGCGCCATGTCGTCGGCGTTCATCAGGAGGATCATCCGCGAGCCCGAGATGCCGCGCAGGCGGTCGTCGTAGCCGTAGACCGTTGTGTTGAACTGGTCGTTGGAGCGCAGCGTCATCAGCGTGAAGACGTCCGGCCCGCGCGTGTCGATGTCGGGATTGGTGTCGAACCCGTCCTCGGGCACGTGGAAGTTGGCCTTGCCGTTCTCGGTCTTCCATTCGCGCCGGCAGGCGGGCAGGTCGCGGTGGAAGCCGCCCGGCTGCAGGAAGCGCTTGTTGAAGTCCTTGAAATATTGCGGATAGGCGCGCTCGATCTCGTCGCGCACCAGCGCGTAGTTGCCGACCCACGCGTCCCACGGGATGCTGGACTTGCCCGGCACGGTCGCTTTCGCCATCTCCGCGACGATCTTCGGCTCGGACAGGAGTTCGGGGGAGGCCGGCGGGCGCCAGCCCTTCGAGCCGTGGATGCAGGCGGTCGAATCCTCGACCGAGACGGTCTGGTCGCCGGTCGCCTGCCGGTCGCGCTCGATGCGGCCGAGGCAGGGCAGGATGTAGGTGACCGCGCCCGGCAGGAGGTGGTTGCGGTTGAGCTTGGTCGAGATCTGGACGTGGAGGCGCAGGTTCCGCCATGCCTTCTCGATCGCCTCGGTCTCGGGCACCGCGCGCGAGAAGTTGCCGCCGAGCCCGATGAAGGCCTTCACCGAGCCGTCGATGATGCCCTGGCACGCTTCCACCGTCGCCATGCCCTTCTCGCGCGGCGGCTCGAAGTCGTAGAACTCCTTGAACTTGTCGAGCGGAGCGAGCTCGGGCTTCTCGGTGATGCCGACCGTGCGCTGGCCCTGCACGTTGGAATGGCCGCGGATCGGCGAGATGCCGGCGCCCCGCTTGCCGATATTGCCGCGCATGAGAAGGAGGTTCACCACCATGCGCACGTTGGCGACGCCGTGGCGATGCTGGGTGAGGCCCATGCCGTAGTGCGCCATGACGGCGTTGGAGCGGGCGTAGGTGCGGCCGACCTCCTCGAGCTCGGCCCGGGCGAGGCCGGAGCAGCGCTCGATCTCCTCCCAGGTCGAATCGCGCACGAAGCGCTCGAACTCCTCGAAGCCGTGGCCATGCTCCTCGATGAAGGCGACGTCGAGGACGCGGGGGGCGCCCTTCTCCTTCGCCTCGTCGTCGAGCTGGAGGACGGTCTTGGCGATGCCGGTGATGGCGGCGATGTCGCCGCCGCACTTCAGCTGGAAATACTCGCTCGACATCTTGGTGCCAGCGCCGGGCGAGAGCATCTCGACGGGCGACTGCGGGTTCTTGAAGCGCATCTGCCCGCGCTCCTCCACCGGATTGAAGGTGAAGACGGGCACGCCGCGCTTTCGCGCCTCCTGCAGCGGATGGAGAAGGCGCGGCGCGTTGGTGCCGGTGTTGTGGCCGAAGAAGAGCATCATGTCGGAATGCTCGAAGTCTTCGTAGACGATGGTGCCGACGGGCTGGCCGATCGACAGCGGCAGGCCGACCGAGGTCGATTCGTGACACATGTTGGACGAGTCGGGCAGGTTCTGCGATCCGTAGACCCGCGCAAAGAGCTGGTACATGTAGCTCGTCTCGAGCGAAGCGCGGCCCGAGGCGTAGAAGATCACCGACTTCGGGTCGAGCGCCTGCAGTTCGCGGCCGATCTCGGCGAAGGCGCTCTCCCACGACACCGGCACATACTGGTCGAGCGAGGCGTCGTAGCGCATCGGCGTCGTCAGGCGGCCGTTCTTCTCGAGGTCGTAGTCCGGCCAGTCGAGGAGTTCGGACACCTTGTGGCGGGCGAAGAAGTCGCGATTGGTGCGCCGCTTGGTCTGTTCCCAGATCGTCGCCTTGGCGCCGTTCTCGCAGAACTCGAACGTGTTGGCGTCGGCGGGTTTCGCCCAGGAGCACGAGACGCAGGCGAAGCCGTCCGGCTTGTTCTGCTTGTAGAGCGTGTTCCAGATGGTCGAGATCGCCAGCCCCTCGGCGAGGCTCTTCTTGGCGAGCGACTTGACCGAGCCCCAGCCGCCCGTCGGCTCGTCATAGGGTTCGACCGTGGGCTCGGACTGGATCTCGCTACGTTTCATGACGGCAGGCCTCGGTCGGAACGAAAAGGATGGACCAGAACCTTGGACGCGCGAGGGGGCCTGCCGGTTCCCCCGCGGCGCGGATCCTATCGTCGCACCGCCATCCGCGCGCCGGGCCGCAGGAACGGGGCGAGCCGCCCCATGTCCCGGCGCGTGACCGCGACGCACCCCTCGGTCGGGCGGAAGCCCGGCCGCGCGATGTGGAAGAAGATCGCGCTGCCGCGCCCGCGTGCGCGCGAGCGGAGGTTCCAGTCGAGCACCACGACGACATCGTAGAGCGCGTCCTCGCGCTGCAGCGTCTCGGCGCTCGCCGCCAGCGGCAGGCGCACCGGGCGGTTGTAGGCGGCGTGGCGAGGCTCGTCGCACCAGCCATCCTCGACCCGCGCGCGGCGGAGCGGAAGGCCGGGCAGCTGGAGGGGGTCCCCACGCCGCCCGCTCCGCACGAAGGCCGCGACGACCGTCATCTCGGCGAGCGGCGTCGCCCCGTCGCCCTCGCGCTTGAAGGCGGTGATGCCGGAGCGGCCGAGGGCGCAGGGCATACGCAGCGGGCCCGCCGCAAGCACGCCCCGCCGCGGGTCGAGCGGCGAGGCGCGGACGGTCAAAAGCGGGCCCGAACGGGGTTTCCTTGGCCGAGGGGGTGGAAAAAGCCGCATGGCGCTCACAAATTATTACAAAGCCGGGCGCGAATCAGTCGCCCGACCGGATCTTGAGAAACGAAGGACCCTGGATGAGCGTACGTAGCATTCTCATTGTCGATGACGACGACGATCTTCGCACGACACTGGTGGATCAGCTCGCCCTCCACGAGGAGTTCCAGGTGCTCCAGGAGGCGAACGCCACCAAGGGCATCCAGACCGCGCGCGCCAACCTGATCGACCTCGTGATCATGGACGTCGGCCTGCCGGACATGGACGGCCGCGAGGCGGTGAAGACGCTGCGCAAGGGCGGCTTCAAGGCGCCCGTCATCATCCTGACGGCGCAGGACGGCGATGCCGACACGATCCTCGGCCTCGAATCGGGCGCCAACGACTATGTCGCCAAGCCCTTCCGCTTCGCGGTGCTGCTCGCGCGCATCCGCGCCCAGCTGCGCCAGCACGAGCAGTCCGAGGACGCGACCTTCCAGGTCGGCCCCTACGTCTTCAAGCCGAGCCAGAAGGTCCTCCTCGACGAGAAGGGCGGCAAGATCCGCCTGACCGAGAAGGAAACCGCGATCATCCGCTACCTCTACCGGGCCGACCGGCGCGTCGTGACGCGCGACGTGCTCCTGGAGGAGGTGTGGGGCTACAATTCGGGCGTCACCACCCACACGCTCGAAACCCACGTCTATCGCCTGCGCCAGAAGATCGAGCCCGAGCCCTCGAACGCCCGGCTGATCGTGACGGAGTCGGGCGGCTACAAGCTGATGCCCTGATCCGAACCGCCGGTTGTGTGGCCGGCTGGAAACGCCGCGGGGCGAAGGGGCCGCGCGGCGGCGGCTTCGTCCCGCTTTGGGCTTCACGCGGCGGCGATTTCCTGCGATGTCCGAAGCGGGCGCCCCGCGCCCGGCAGGGGGCGTGAAGGGTGTTTCGGTCGGCATGAGCCTGGAAAGCGACATGGAGCTTCTCGGCGGCGTCTCCCTGTTCCAGGACCTGACGCGCGACCAGCTGCGGCTTCTGGCCTTCGGCGCCGAGCATCGGCACCTGCGCTCGGGCGAGATCCTGTTCCGGGCCGAAGCGCGCGCCGACGCGGGCTTCATCGTGGCCTCGGGCACGGTCAACCTCGTGGAAGGCGAAGGCGACGCGCGGCGCGTCGTCGAGACGGCTGGTCCGGGATCGCTCCTCGGCGAGATGGCCCTCATGGCCGACACGCGCCGGCCGGTGACGGCGGTCACCGCCACCGACTGCGACTTCATCCGCATCTCGCGCCCGCTGTTTCGCCGGATGCTGCAGGAATATCCCGAGATCGCCGCGACGCTGCACGCCCGCATCACTGGCGAGCTTCGGGCGATGACCGCGCGCATCCTCGCCCTGTCCGACGTCTTCGACTACGACGACGAGACGGACGCGCCGGACGCCCCGCCGGCCGGCGACGGCGAACCGCGCGCCTGACGCGGCGGCGACCCGGCGTGGCTGCGTCGGCCTAGACCGTTCCCATCACCTCGCGCACCCGCCGCTCGGCGGCCTGCAGGGTGCGGTAGGCCCGGAACTTCGTGTCGTGGAAGGCTGCGATCGCACCGCCGGTGGGCTCGATCGTCTCGCCGGCCCGGCACATCAGCGTCGCCGCCTCGGCCAGATTCGGCGCCGCGCCGCTTGCGACGACGCCGAGCATCGCGCTGCCGAGGAGCACCGGCTCGGCGGTCTCCGGCAGCACCACCGTCGTGCCCGTCGCGTCCGCCAGGATGCGCCGCAGAAGGGGCGAGCGCGAGGCGCCGCCCGAGACCACGATCCGCTCCAGCGGCACGCCCTTCGCCCGCATCGCCTCGACGATGTCGCGCGTGCCGTAGCAGAGGCCACAGAGCGCGGCGACGAAGAGGCGCACGATCGCGTCCTCGTCGGCGGCGAGCGTCAGGCCGCTGACCGTGCCGGTCGCGTGCGGATCGGCGTGCGGCGAGCGGTTGCCGAGATGGTTGGGCACGACGTGGAGGGTGGCCCCCAGCCGAGCCGCCGCTTCCACCGAGCCGGCGAGCGCGACGGCGCGCGCCTCGAGATGGTCGAGGACGCCCCGCCCCTCGCGCTCGGCGGCCTCGCGCGCGGCGGCAAAGCCCGGATGCGAGCCGACGAGGTGGTCGAGCGCCGCGCCATAGCCGGACTGGCCGCCTTCCAGAAGCCACGCGCCCGGCAGCATCGCGCCGAAATAGGGGCCCCAGACGCCTTCCACGAAGGTCGCCTCGCGCGTCACCGCCATGGCGCAGGCCGACGTTCCCATGATCAGCGCGAGGTCGCGTCCGACGCCCGACACCGTACCGACGCCGCCGGCATGGGCGTCGATCAAGGCGGCGCCAACCGGCGTGCCCGGCGTTAGCCCGAGGTCGGCGGCGGCCTCGGCCGTCAGGCCGGCGCCCACCGGCTCGCCGATGTCGAGAACCTCCTGACCGATACGCCGAAAGCCCTCGTCGGCGAACTCGCCGAGGCCGATCGTGCGGAAGTAGTCCTCGTCCCAGCGCCGCTCGTGCGCGAGATAGGTCCACTTGCAGGTGATGGTGCAGACCGAACGCGCGGCAGAACCCGTCGCGCGCCATGTGAGGTAGTCGGCGAGGTCGAAGAAGTGCTCTGCCCCGTGGAAGGTGTCCGGCTTGTTCTCCTTCAGCCAGAGGAGCTTCGGCGTCTCCATCTCGGGCGAGATGCGCCCGCCGACATAGGCGAGCACCGCGTGGCCGGTGGCGTTGATCCGCTCGGTCTGCACGAGCGCCCGGTGGTCCATCCAGACGACGATGTCGCGCTCTGGATCGTTCGAGGGACCGACGGCGAGCGGCCCGCCGCCGGGGCCGACCGCCACCAGCGAGCAGGTGGCGTCGAAGCCGATGCCGCGCACGCGCGCCGGATCGCCGCCGGCCGCCCCCAGCGCCTCGCGCACGCTCTCGCAGATCGCGCGCCAGATGTCGGCGGAGGACTGCTCCACGATCTCGCCGGGCTCGCGCCACATCCGGATCGGGCGCTTGGCGGTGGCGACGAGGCGACCGGCCTCGTCGAACAGCCCGGCACGCGCGCTGCCGGTTCCGACATCGATGCCGAGGAAGAGATCGTTGGCGCTCATGGGAGGGGCCTTCGCGCTAGAGGTCGACGCCGTGGGGCAGGATCACGAGGTCGCGGATCACGACCCCTTGCGGCCGTGTGACCATGAAGAGCACGGCCTCCGCAACCTCTCTGGCCTCCATCAGGCTCTTCGAGGCGCGCGCCTCTTCCAGCTTGGCGGCTGGCCAGTCGTCGATCAGCGGCGTGATCACCGGGCCCGGCGCGACGGCGCCGACGCGGATGCCGTGCTTGATGACCTGACGGCGCAGCGTGTGGACGAAGGCCTGGATGGCGAATTTCGAGGCCGTGTAGACCGGCTCCCAGACCACGGGCACGAGGCCGGCGACCGAGCTTGTGACGATCACGTCGCCCGAGCCGCGCTCCGCCATGTGCGGCAGGACGGCGTGGATCGAGCGGAAGGCGGCGTTGATGTTGAGGTTCAGCATCCGGTCCCAGCGGTCCGGGTCGCCCTCGATCACCTCGCCGCCGACATAGGCACCGGCATTGGCGTGGAAGATGTCGAGGCGGCCGGCCTTTTCCAGGATCTGCGGCATCATCGTGTCGACGCTGGCGCCGTCGGTGAGGTCGATGCGAACGGCGTGGGCGCCGGCCCCGAGCCCCGCGCAGGCGGCTTCCAGACGGTCGGCCGCGTGGTCGACGAGGACGACCTCGGCGCCGGCCGCGAGAAATGTGCGGGCGCATTCGAGGCCGATGCCGGACGCCCCGCCCGTGACGGCGGCGACCTTGCCGGAAAGATCGAAGTTCATGGAAGAGGTTCCCGAATGGACGACGTTTTGGGGACAAGAGGCCCCGCCGCAGGGCGGCGGGGCGGGACGCATCAGCCGCGGCCGTGCGAGGCGCGCGAGCGGCTGGCGAGCGAATCGACACTCACCGCCAGCGCGAGCACGCCGCCGAGGATCATGTAGCGAAGGCTCGACGAGAGGTTGAGGAGCGTCAGCCCGTTCGAGATCGCCTGGATCACGATGATGCCGAGCAGCGCCGAGTAAGCCGAGCCGCGCCCGCCGAAGAGCGAGGTGCCGCCGATGACGGCCGCCGCGATGGCGTTGAGGTTGACGTCGCCGGTGCCCGCCTGCTGCGAGGCCGAGCCGAGGCGCGCGGCCGACAGGAGGCCGCCGAGCGCCGCCAGCGTCGAGCAGAGGACGAAGGCGCTCATGTAGATGCGGCGCACGTTGATGCCGGCGCGCCGGGCGGCTTCGCGGTTGCCGCCGACCGCCATCATCGAGCGGCCCCACTTGGTGCGGGTGATGGCGTAGTCCATCGCCGCGACCATGGCGACGAACATGCCGAACATCCACGGCACGCCGCGCCCCTGCGCCAGATACAGCACCACCGCGACGAGGCCGACGGTCAGCACCAGCGCCTTGGCGACGATGACGCTGAGCGCCGTGCCGGTGAGGCCCGCTGCCTGCCGCCGCGCCCGCGCCTTCAGCCCGCCCCAGAGCACCACCGCGCCCGGCACGAGGGCGAGCACGACCGACAGCCAGTTGGGCATGTAGGCGTTCTGGCCGAAGCGCACGAAGGCGAGGTTGAAGGGCAGGTTGATCGAGCCCGACGTGCCCAGGAGATAGAGCTGGAGCCCGAGCAGCGCGAGGAGACCCGCCAGCGTCGCCACGAAGGACGGCATGCCGACGCGGTTGTAGAGCGTGGCGTAGAGCGCCCCGACGAAGGCGCCGAAGCCGAGCGCCACCGCGACCGCGCCGACGAGCGGCCAGCCGTTGTTGATCCACAGGACGCCGAGCATCGCCGAGGCGAGGCCCGACATCGAGCCGACCGACAGGTCGATCTCGCCGAGTAGCAGCACGCAGACGATGCCGAGCGAGATGATGCCCGTCGTCGCGCAGTCGTAGAGGAGGTTCGACACGTTGCCCGGCCGAAGGAAGACCGGGTTCAGCGTCGTGAACACGACGGCGATGAGGACGAGGCCGACCGCCACCGGGATCATGCCGAGATCGCCCGAGCGCACCCGGTCGCCGAAGGCGCGCAGCGCGCCGCCGAGACCCTCGTCCTGACGCACGCGCGCATCCGCGCGGTCGAGCGCCTGGCCGGTGACGGAATTAGGATTCAGGCTCATGGATGCCCCCCTTCGGCGGCGCCCGCCAGACGTTCGGCGCGGCGCGACACGGCGTTCTCGGACGCGCCGGTGATGGCCGAGATCAGGTCGTGATGGGAATCGGCCGGCGTGAAGACGCCGTTGTTGCGACCGAGGCGCAGCACCACGATGCGGTCTGCCACCGCGCGCACGTCGTCCATGTTGTGCGAGATCACGATGACGCCGAGCCCGCGGTCGCGCACGCGCTCGATGAGGTTGAGGACCTCGGCGGTCTGGGCGACGCCGAGCGCCGCCGTCGGCTCGTCGAGCATGATGAGCTTGGGCTCGAGCAGCAGTGAGCGGGCGATCGCGACAGTCTGGCGCTGGCCGCCCGAAAGGGAAGCGACCGGCTCGCGCACGGACGGGATGCGCGCCGAGAGCTCGTTCAGAAGCGTCCAGGCCCGGACCTCCATCGCGACCTCGTCGAGCTTCCAAGGGTTATCCTCGCGCCCGAGATAGATGTTGGCGACGACGTCGAGGTTTTCGCATAGGGCAAGGTCCTGGAACACCGTCGCGATGCCGAGATCGAGCGCCGTCGACGGGCTCGACAGGGCGACCTCCTTGCCGTCGAAGCGGATCGTGCCCGACGAGGGCTGGTGGACGCCCGCCAGGACTTTGACCAGCGTCGACTTGCCGGCGCCGTTGTCGCCGACGAGCGCCACGACCTCGCCGGGATAGACGTCGAGCTCGATGTCGGTCAGCGCGGACACGGCGCCGAAGTTCTTGGATACGTTGCGCAGCGAGATGACCGGCTCGCCTCGACCCGAACGGGGAGACGTCGAGCGGTCGGCATGATCGGCCATGAGCCGGGCCTCCCTTGGAATGAAACGGGAAACCGGCCGCCTGAGGAGGGGCGACCGGCGGTCTCGCGCGAGGCTTACTGGATGCCCAGCTCCTTGCAGCCGGCCGCGTAGTCACCGGTGCAGACGGCGGAGGCCGGCGTGATGTTCTTGTCGAAGATCTCGGCCTTGATGTTCTCGCGGGTGATGACGAGCGGCACGAAGAGCTCGGACGGCGTGTTGTAGAGCGTCGTCTTGGCCTCCGGCTTCTCGCCGGAGATGAACTTGAAGGCGATGTTGGCGGCGGCCGCGGCCACGATCTCGGAGGGCTTGGAGATCGTGTTGTACTGGTCGCCCGCGATGATCAGCTGGAGCGCCGCGGTGGTGGCGTCGTTGCCCGTCACCGGCGGGACAGGCTCGACGCCGGCCGCCTTGAAGGCCGCGATGGCGCCGCCGCCGGTGCCGTCGTTAGCCGCGACCACGCCCTTGATGTCGGCGCCGTAGCGGGTGATCTGGCCGCTCGTCCACTGCTGGGCCTCGGGCGGCGCCCATTCCGGCGTGTCGAACTCGGCGAGCGTCTTGTAGGGCGAGGCGTCCAGCGCGGCGTCGATGCCGTCGCGGATGAGGCCGGCTGCCGCGTCCGTCGGCGAGCCGTTGATCTGCAGGACGCCCGAGCCGTCCGGCACGCCCTTGGCCTTCAGGTGGTCGACGAGCGACTGGGCGATCGCCTGGCCGATCGCCTTGTTGTCGAACGAGACGTAATAGTCGGCGGGCGTCGCCGGGATCGGGCGGTCGTAGGCGATGACCTTGACGTCCTGGGACTGCGCCTGCTGCACCAGCGAGGCGGCGGCGCTGGAATCGACAGGGTCGAGCACCACGACGGTGGCCCCTTGCGCGATCACCGAGTTGAACTGCTGCTGCTGGAGCGCGGCGTCGCCGTTGGCGTTCTGGTAGACCACGGTGCAATCCGGGCAGAGCTTCGCCATCTCGTTCTTGAAGCCGGGGAAGTCGCGCTCCTCGTAGCGCGTCGAGCCTTGGTCGGGCATCAGGAAGGCGACGGTGGCATCGGCCGCGCGGGCCGAAGCGGTGCCGGCCAGGAGGCCGAGGGCGAGGACGGCAAGGCCGCCGTGGCGCATCAAAACAGTCATGATCGTCTCCCTTGGGTTTTGATGGTCTTCGAGTTCGGCGTTCGGGGCACGCGCGAAGGGCCCTGTGGCGGCAGGACCGGGGCCGGAGCCCCGCCCGCCGATCGGCTCGTCCCGCGCCCAGTCAGGCGGCGTAGGACAGGGTCTGGTTGCGCTGCGACAGGTTGCGGAAGCGCGTCGGCGTCATCCCCTTCTGCAGCAGGAACTGGCGATTGAAGTTCGACACGTTGTTGTAGCCGGCGGCGAAGCAGATATCGGTGATCGCGCGGTGCGGGTCGCTGGTCAGGAGCTGGCAGGCGAGGTTGATGCGCAGCCGGTTGACGTAGCTGACCAGCGTCATGCCGGTGTGCCGCCGGAAGGCGCGGCTGAAGGTCGAGGGGCTGCGCCCGGAGATCGCGGCAAGGTCGCGCTCCGAGAACTCCTCCGTCAGGTGCCGGTTGATGAAGGCGAGCGCCTCGTTGATGCCCCCGCTCATGAAGCCCGACGGGTCCGGCAGGTAGTCGGCGCTGGTGAGCGGGCGCACGTCCTCGGCCGCCGTCAGGACGTCCATCAGCGCCATGAAGAGCGAGAGGCGGCGAAAGCCGCTCGCCTCGACCATGTCGGCAAGGATCGGCCCGGCGGCTGCGGCGGTATCGTTCGAGAACAGGACGCCGCGCCGGCTGGAGGCGAGAAGCGGGCCGGCGGCCGCGAACTCCGGCAGCGCGCGGGTCGTCTCCTCGACGAAACTCTCGGAGAACTGGACGATCCGGCAGCGCAGCGGGATCTCGGCATCCGGTGCGACGTCGCTCACCCAGTTGTGCGGGAGGTTCGGCCCGGTGAGGACGAGGTTGCCCGGCTCGAACTCGCCGATGAAATCGCCGACGAAGTAGTTGCCCCGCGTCTCGACGACGTGGTGGATCTCGTACTCGGGGTGGAAGTGCCAGCGGACTGTGTGGAAGGGATAGCCGTGCGTCCAGGCCTTGAACGCCTCTCCCTGCCGGATCTGGACGAGTTCCAGGTCTGGATGCATGCCGTCTCCTCCCGGCCGTATCTCCCGTTGCAGGCGCGTGTTCCCCGCACTCTGCAGCTTGGAGTTAAGACCTTCGACGGATGCTTAGCTACCTCCGGCTTTCCGCGACGACGATACTTTTTTGTCGATCATGACGGGTATGACGCCCGATCCTGTCGAAAACGCCTATCCGGCGGGCAGATCGCCCGCCGGTGCGGCATCGTGGCAGTCCCGCGGAGAGAGCCTGACTGCCCATGGTCGCGGGAGACGTCAGAACCGGTAGCGCACCGAGCCGATGACGTTGCGCTCGGGTTCCTTGTAGCAGAAGCCGGACGAGCAAATCTGCGCGTCTTCGCCGAAGAGGTTGGTGGCGTTCACCTGGATGCGAAGACCCTCGACCGCGGGCACGTCGTAATGCGCGGTCGCGTCGATGAAGACGCGCGCGTCGTTGCGGAACGTGTTCTCGTCGTCGCCGAAGCTCGACGACAGGTAGCGCAGCCCCGCGCCGAACCCGAGCCCTTCGGCCGCGCCTGACTGCACGGTGTAGTCCGCCCAGAGCGAGACCGTGTGGCGCGGCGTCGAGGACAGGGTGTTGCCGGTGGTGGCCGCCGTGCCTTCGACGATCTTGAGGTCGGTATAGGCGTAGGCGAGCGTGGCGTTGAGACCCGCCATGAGCGAGGCCGTCGCCTCCAGTTCCACCCCGCGCGAGCGCAGCTCGCCGCGCTGCACCTGTTCGTTGGTGCCGGTGAGCGGGTTCACGTCGAAGAAGACGCCGTTCTCCTGCGTGATGTCGAAGACGGCGGCCGTCAGGAGCGTGTTCCAGCCGGGGATCTGGTACTTCACGCCGGCTTCCCACTGCTCGGCCGTGGTCGGCACGAAGGCCTCGCCCGCCGTGTTCGTGCCGATGTTGGGCGCGAATGCGGTGGCGTAGCTGACATAGGGAGCGACGCCGCTGTCGAAGAGATAGGACAGGCCGACGCGGCCGGAGAACTCCGTATCCCGCTGCTCCGGCTGGGCGGCGAGGGCGTCCGGCGTGCCCGACGCGGTGTCCGTCCAGACCCAGTCGTGCCGCCCGCCGAGCGTCAGGGTGAAGCGGTCGTAGGCGATCTCGTCTTGCAGGTAGAGGCCGACCTGCGACTGGTCCTGCGAGGCCGCGACCGAGTAGGCGGGCGTCGCGATCGCCATGTCGTAGCGCGGGGCGGCGAAGAGGAGCGAGGGCGCCGCGCCGTAGCCTTCGAGGTTGGTGTACTCGGCATAGGACGCGTCGACGCCGCCGAGCAGCGTATGGCCGAGCGGCCCCGTGTCGAACCGCGCCTCCAGCTGCGTGTCGGACACGACGCCCTTCAGCGTCTGGTCGACATTGCCGGCGCCGCGGTTGACGACCCCGTTCTGCGGGCCGCCGATCGCGTAGGCGTACTCGCCGTAGACGTCGAGGCTCTGGACGCGCGCCTTCTGGCGGAAGGTGACGGCCTCGCCGAGGCGCTGCTCCAGCTCGAAGCCGAGGCGGCCCTGATTCTGGTCGAGGTCGTTGAAGGACGGATCGCCCGCCGCGACGTCGGTCACGCGCGTCCCGTCGTTGACATAGGCGAAGGTACCGCCGGAGCGCGAGCGCTGGAGTTCGCCGAGGATCGTCAGCGAGGTGTCGGCGTCGGGCGTCCAGGTGAAGGCCGGCGCCACCATCAGCCGGTCGTCGGAGGCGAAGGGATAGTCGGAGTCCGCGTCGCGCGCGACGCCGGTGACGCGGTAGAAGGCCGTCTCGGACGATCCGAGCGGCCCCGACGCGTCCATGTTGAGCTGGACGCGGCTGTTCGAGCCGACCTGCGCTTCCACCTCGCGCGCGGCCGCCCGCGTCGGGCGCTTGGAGCGCAGGTCGACGATGCCGCCGGCATTCGACGAGCCGTAGAGACCGGCCGCCGGACCCTTCAGGATCGACAGGCCCTCGAGCCCGTAAGGCTCGATGTCGAAGGTCGAAAAGCCGATGTTGAACTCGCGCAACCCGTCGCGGAAGATGCCGGTATAGGTCGCGGGCAGGCCGCGGATGAAGAAGGCGTCGAACCGTGGGTCGAGCCCGTAGGCGCCGATCCGCACGCCCGGCGTGTAGCCGACGGCGTCGCTGAGCGTCTGCGGATTGCGGTCGTCGAGCTGTTCCTCCGTCACCACCGACACCGATTGCGGCACCCGCACCAGCGGCGTGTCGGTCTTGGTGGCCGAGCGCGTCGCCTGCGTGACGTATCCGTCCGTCCGGAACCCGTCCGCCGAAGCCCCCGCGACCCCGCCGCCGGCCGCGCTCAGCGATCCGTCCGACGCCGTGCCTTCGGTCCCCGTCTGGATCGTCACCGTGTCGAGGACGATCTCCTGTGCGAGCGCCGGGCCACCGGACAGGGCGAGAAGCCCGGTGGTCGCCTGGAGAAGCGGCCGGATCGAGCGGGAACGGGCGGGATACGAACGGACCATGGACACACGCGCTACGGTTGGGCCGGCGCCCCTCGCGCCCGCCGACTCTCCTGCGCTACGAAAACATGACTTGCAGAGTCAACATATTGGATCGAGGGTTCCACGAGGGCTGCGAACCCGCTGTCCCGGGTTTGCGGGGTCCGCAGCCGGACGGGCGGATATCACGCGGTCCGCTTTCGCACCGGGGTGATGCGGCCGGGTCACGCGTTTTCGACCGGTTCCAGACAACGTGCGCGATCTGGCGCGGACCGACCGATTTCAGCGGCCGGCAGTCTTGTCCCGCCCTATCGCCGCGTTATCTCGCGCCGCCGCGATCCAATCGATGTATTCCCGCAGCAGAACGACCCCACCGTCTGCCGTCCGACGATATTCATGACGCCAGGTTGCGTCATCTCCACCTCGGGATATGCCCTGTTGCTTTCATCGTTCGAAACGATTTGGGCCAAACACCGAAAAGCCCACGCGTTTTACCATTTTTTACAGGAGCCCTGCCAGTTTCCCACCCATCATGAAACCGCAGGACCGTCGAGCCTGCATCGAACATTTGGGTGCATCGAGATGACACTCTTCAAGAACACGACAGCGACCGCCAAGATCGTCGTCGCATCGGCCCTCGCCATCGCGGTGGTCGGCGCGATGGTTGCCAACCAGACGATGAGCGGCATCAGCATCCGCGAGGCGTCGCGGTCCGCCGACAACGAGCGGGTGATTCTCGACGGCATCATCGCCGCCAAGTCGGCGATGACCGCCATGGCCATCGCGCGTGCGCGGGTCGCGGAAGTTCGCGCGCCCGGCGATCTCGCGCCGATCGTCTCGGACACGAAGTCGGTGAGCGATGCGGCGAGGGCCGCGCTTCAGGAGCCGATCCGCCTCGCCAAGCTCCCCGACGTCCTTGTCGAGATCGACCGCAACCTCGGGCGTCTCACGGACGATCTGGCGGCGAGCGCGGCGGCGCGCGGGGCCGCACTGTCTGCCGGCGGCGTGGACGCGCCGGCGGCGGCCGGCGCCGCGGGCGATCTGGCGGCGCAGACGCAGGGCGCCATCGACGAAGCGCTCGCCAACGCCCGCCGCTTCACCGCGAATGCCAAGGCGGAGCTGGAGCGCACGGTGGAAAGCGCCGGCCGGATCGGGCTCGCGATGGGCCTGACGGCGATCGCCATCATGCTCCTCTCCGCGCTCTTCCTCTACACGAGCCTCGCCCGCCCGCTTCGCCGGATGACCGGCGTCGTCGCCCGGCTGGCGGACGGCGACACCTCGGTCGACATTCCCTTCGCCGACCGCAAGGAGGAGATCGGCAACCTCGCAAGCGCCATGGGCGTCTTCCGGGACGGCCTCGTCGAGCGCCGACGGCTGGAGGCGGAAACCACCGCGGCCCGCGAGGCGCAGGCGGCCAGCCGCGACCGGCAGGCGGCGATCGACAACGCCAAGTCCGAGGATCTGCGCGTCTTCGTGCACGGGGTCGAGGCGGCGCTCGACCGGCTGGCGGCGGCGGACCTGACGGTGCGCATGAACGAGACGGTCGCCGCCGAGTTCGAACCGATTCGGCACCGGTTCAATCAGGCGGTCACCGCGCTGGACGGGGCCATCGGCAGCGTGGTCGGCACGGTCGGATCGATCCGCATCGGGCTCGGTCAGATCACGGCGGCGGCGGGCGATCTCTCCCACCGCACCGAGCAGCAGGCGGCCAGCCTCGAGGAGACCGTCGCGGCGCTCGGCCAGGTGACGCGCGGCGTCGACGGGACGGCGCAGCGCGCCGTCCAGGCCCAGGAGACCGCCGGCACGGCGTTGAAGAGCGCAGAGAAGGGCGGCGCGATCGTCTCGCGCGCCGTCGAGGCGATGGGCGAGATCGAGCAGTCCTCGGCCCGGATCGGCAACATCATCGGCGTGATCGACGAGATCGCGTTCCAGACCAATCTCCTCGCCCTCAACGCGGGCGTCGAGGCCGC
>NZ_CAJYIU010000103.1 GCF_913775355.1 uncultured Aureimonas sp. | reverse complement strand
GCTTGGCATGACGGATGGGCGCAGGGACAGTCCGGGATGGTTGCCGAGCCTTTCGACGAGCTGCCGCCGGCTCTTCTTGCCGGCTTTGCCGACTGCCTCTGGCGGATGGACGGGGAGGGCATGGTGACCGCTGGCGGTCCGCTGTCGTCCCCTGCCGCGGCCACGCCGGCCTGGCCGGGGCGGCCCTTCGTCGACTGCGTGGAGCCTCAGGACCGGCCGCTTGCCGAGCGCCTCTGGGCCGGGGCGCTCGCCGCCCGGACGCCTGTCGAGGGTGCGCTCCGGCTTCGGGTCGGCGACGCGGCCGACGGTCTTTTCCACCTTCGCCTCGCGCCGGCGTCCGACGCGGGCTGGCACGGCATCGCGCGTCGCATGTCGGGCGAGGAACGGCAGGCGCAGGCCCACGGCCGCCTCATCGAGACGATCGACGACGGGTTCTGCACGATCGAGCTGATGCCGGGCGCCGACGGGCAGCCTTCCGATTACCGGTTCCTGTCGGTCAACTCGGCCTTCGAGCGCCAGAGCGGAATCCGAGACGCGGCGGGCCGGACGGCCTTCGAACTCGTGCCGGATCTGCCGCGCAAATGGCTCGAGATCTACGGCCGGATCGCGCGCAGCGGGCGGGCGGAGCGGTTCGAGGAGGCGCAGGACGAGCCCAAGCGCTTCTACGAAGTCTATGCCACGCCGATCGAGCGCACCGGCGGGGCGCGGCTCGCGGTGATGTTCCGCGATATCCTGCCGCGCCGGCAGGCCGAGGAGCGGCTCTCGGCGAGCGAGCGCCGCCTGACGACCCTCGTGCAGGGCATGCCCCAGCTCGTCTGGCGGGCCAGCGCGGTCGGCCGGTGGACTTGGGTCAGCCCGCAATGGACGGCCTATACCGGCCAGACGATGGCGGAGGCGAACGGCTTCGGCTGGCTGAAGGCAGTCCACCCCGACGACCGTCATCGCGTCATCGTCGCCTGGCGCGAAGCGGGCGCCCGCGGCGAGTTCCGGGCCGAGATCCGGATCCGCGGCGGCCCCGAAGCGGCGGAGCGCTGGTTCCAGGCGCGGGCGCTGCCGGTTCTCGACGAACGGGGGGCCGTCGCGGAATGGATCGGAACCTCGACCGACGTCGACGATCTCCACCAGCTTCGCGGCCGGCAGGAGGTACTGCTTGCCGAACTGCAGCACCGCACGCGCAACCTCCTCGGCGTCGTCGCCTCGGTCGCCGAGCGCACGGCGCGCAACGCGTCCTCGCTCGAGGATTTCCTGCCGCGCCTGCGCGAGCGGCTCCTGGCGCTCTCGCGCATCAACGGGCTCCTGTCGCAGCTCGATCGCGGCCAGCGCGTAACCTTCGACGCGCTGATTCGGGCCGAGCTCGAGGCGCGCGGCTTTCTCGAAGCGCATGGCGACGCGCGCGTGATCCTCGACGGGCCGGACGGGGTGCGCCTGCGCTCCGCGAGCGTCCAGACCTTCGCGCTTGCGATCCACGAGCTCGCGACGAACGCGGTGAAATACGGAGCCCTGTCGCAGGACGACGGGCGGCTGGCGGTGCACTGGCGCCTGTCGGGGGCGGACGAGGGGCCGCGCCGCCTCGTCGTCGACTGGATCGAGAGCGGCCCCGAGCGCCCCCTCGCACCGCCGCCCGCTGCCGGGGGCGGCTACGGGCGCGAGCTCATCGAAAAGGCGCTACCCTACCAGCTGAAGGCCAGAACGACTTACGAGATCGGCCCCCGCGGCGTCCGCTGCACGATCGACCTTCCGGTGGACTGACCGCCCGGCCTCAAAAGCCGCTGGCGATCCGGGCGTGCAGGGCGTGGACCGGCGAGCCCCGGCGGGCGCCGCCGCGCGTTTGGGCCAGTTCGAAGCGCCCGATCATCGCGTTCAGCGATCCGACCTCGCCGGAGAGTTCGGCGCAGGCGGCGGCCGATTCCTCGACCATCGCCGCATTGCGCTGGATCGAGCGATCGAGCGTCCCGACGCCGGTGTTGACCTCGTCGAGCCCGCGCGCTTGGTTGCGCACGGCGTCGACGATGACGCCCACATGGTCGTTCACCTCGGCGAACTTGTCGACGATGCTGCGAAGCGACACGCCGGCGCGTCCCACGAGCTCGACGCCTTCGGCCACCTGGTCGCGCGAGGTCGAGATCAGCGCCTTGATCTCCTTGGCGGCTTCCGCCGAGCGCTGAGCGAGCCCGCGCACCTCCTGCGCCACCACCGCAAAGCCCCGGCCGGCCTCCCCGGCGCGCGCGGCCTCGACGCCCGCGTTCAGCGCCAGAAGGTTGGTCTGGAAGGCGATCTCGTCGATCACCCCGATGATCGAGCCGATGCGGTCGGACGACCCCTGGATCTTGCCCATGGCGTCCACCGCGACGCCGACGATCGAGCCGGACTGCTCGGCCTCGAGGCGCGTGCGCGCGACGAGGTCGCCCGCCTCCTCGGCCTTGCCGCTGGCGATCCGCATCCCTGCGTTCATCGTCGACAGCGCCGTCGAAATCTGCTCCACCGCCGAGGCATCCTGCTCGGTGCGGTGGGCGAGATCGTCGGAGGCGACGCGGATGCCGTCCGCGTTCGCCTGGATCGAGGCGCCGTTGCGGGAAATCGCGAGCATCGCCGCACCGAGCGTCTCCAACGACGCGTTGAAGCTGTTGCGGATCGGGTCGAGCGCGGGCGTGAAGGGCGTCTCGATCCGGCGGCCGAGGTTGCCCGCCGCGAGCGTCGCCAGCGCATCCCCGAGGGTTGTGACGGCGCGCACGCGCCCGCTGACGTCGGAGGCGAACTTCACGATCCTCGCGACCTTGCCGTCGAGGCCAAGCACCGGGTTGTAGGACGCCTGGATGAAGACGTCCTGCCCGTCCTTGGCCACGCGGCGGAACTCGCCCGACACGAACTCGCCGCCGCGCAGCCGCGCCCAGAAATCGGCATAGTCGTGGGATGCGGCTTCGGCACGGTCCATGAACAGGCTGTGATGGCGGCCGACGATCTCCTCCAGTCGGTAGCCAAGGACCTTCAGGAACGCCGGGTTGGCGGTGATGATCTCGCCGTCCAGCGTGAACTCGATGATGGCCTGTGAACGGTCGAGCGCGGCGATTCGCGTGGCGCTGTCGATCTGGCTGTTCTTGGTGGCCGTGATGTCGTTGGCGAACTTGACGATCTTCACCGGCTTGCCCGCGCGATTGAGGATCGGGTTGTAGTTGCCGCGGATGAAGACCTCGCGCCCGCCCTTGGCAAGGCGGCGGAACTCGTCGCACTCGAACTCGCCGCGGCGCAGCTTGGCCCAGAAGGCGGCGTATTCGGGCGAGGCGGCATAGGCATCCTCGACGAAGAGGCGGTGCGAGCGCCCGACGATCTCACCCTCGGTGTAGCCCATCAGTTCGCAGAAGTTGCGGTTCGCCCGCAGGATCTTGCCGTCGAGATCGAACTCGATGATCGCCATCGACAGGTCGAGAGCCGAGAGGATTCGGTCGGCTTCCGAGGCGAACAGGCCACTCATGTCATGATCTCCCGATGACGTCGTCCACACCCTAAACCGTGCCTGTTAAGATCGCTTAAAAATTGATTGTCCGGCGGATACTATCGCGGAGAAGCGAAGGATTTGTCTAAAATCGCAGCCTTAACTCCGTTTGGTCATGGATTGTTAAGGAATATTGACTGCGCAGGAATTAACGGCAGTTTAACCTCACGAAAAGGCGAGGTGCCGTTATGACAATTGCTGCCGACGACTGGGTCAAGCCGAACCCTCTGTCCAACCCCGAAAGCCTGGAGTTCCGCTTCCGGGCGCGTCGCTTTGCGCAGGTCGCGTCCCTCATCGAGGCGGCGCTCGCCACGCGCCGCGAGATCGAGATACTCGACCTCGGCGGAACCGAGACCTACTGGAACATCGGCGCGGAGCTCCTGGCGCGCCATGCCGGGCGGATTTCGATCACGCTCGTCAACAACGAGGCGGCCCCCGAGCCGGCGAGCGCGGTGTTCCGCAACCACTTCGGCAATGCGTGCGATCCGGCGCTCTTCGAGGGCGAGCGGTTCGATCTCGTCCATTCCAACTCGGTCATCGAGCATGTCGGCGACTGGGACGCGATGGTCGCCTTCTCGCGCACCGTCCACCGTCTCGGGTCGCGCCACTTCATCCAGACGCCGAACTACTGGTTTCCGCTCGAGCCGCATTTCCGCGTCGTCGGCTTCCAGTACCTGCCGATCGCGCTGCGCGCGGCGCTGACGCGCCACTTCAACCTCGGCTTCTTCCCCCGCGCCCGCAGCGCCGAGGAGGCCTGGAGCAACGTGCGCGACATCCGGCTCCTCGACGCCCGCATGATGCGCACGCTGTTTCCCGGATCGCGGATCGAGATGGAGCGCGTCGCCGGGCTCAACAAGTCGATCATGGCGATCCGGGACTGACCGGACACTTGGGGCTTAGCGGCCCTTCCCCCGGTGCTCTTTGATCCGGCGTTTCAGGCGCCCGATCAGGTTGCGGCGCCGGCTGAGGGGCTCGAACATCTCGGACGGACCCTCGGGATCGAGGATCTTGTTGTCGGCGAGCCACGCCTCGACCTCGTTGAGTTCGGGCGTCTCGTAGGGGACGAGCGAGCGGCCGGGACCGCGCAGCGCCTCGATCGCGGCGATCAGGGACCCGCTCGTCGCCAGCGCGCCCGACACCTCGTCGGGCCTCCGCCCCAGATGCTCGGCCAGGAGATCGTTGCGGATGTCGGCGATCGACCCGGCCGCACCGTCCGGCGCAAGCGTCTCGTCGACCGTCACGTCGCATTCCGTGTCCAGCCGCATCGAGCGGTTGTTCATGTTGGACGAGCCGACGCGCAGGAACCGGTCGTCGACGACGAGGATCTTGGCGTGGACATAGATCGCCTCGCCGCCCTCGTTGACCGGATGGTACATGCGGAAGCGGCCGTGACGGTCGAGCCGCCGGAGCGCCTCGACCAGCCGCGCGCGGGCCGTGTCCATGGCGATCGGCTCCAGCCACCCCTGCGCCGAGACCGGGTTGACCACGACGATCTCGGGGCCGTCCGGCTCCTCCAGCCGGTGCGCGATGGCCTCGGCGATGCGCCGCGAGGCGAAATACTGGCTTTCGGCATAGACGATGCGGCGCGCGGCGCGGATCTGGTCGACGTAGAGCTCCTCGATCTCGCGCACCGCATCGCGGTCGCCGAGTTCGGGCGCCGAGCGCGACACGGCGATGTCGAGATCGCGGAACGTCGTCCAGAGCCCGTCCGGCCACGTCGCCGGCACGCCCTCGATCGCTTGAGGGTCGGGCGCGCCGCCGGCGGTCAGCCAGCGCTGGCGGCAGATCTCGCCGAGCCGGGCGGCGGCCGGGCCGGTCAGCGCCGTCGACGCGTCGTGCCAGGGCTTGTAGCGGCGGCGCGTGAAGGGGCGTCGGCGCCGCTCGTCCTCGAAGGCATGGGCCCGCGTGTCCCATCGGTCGGCCGTCATGTCGATGCCGCCGCAGAAGGCGAGGGCGTCGTCGATCACCACGATCTTCTGATGGTGCGAGGACCCGGTCGGATGGGCGCCGTCGAGCTTGGTGTGGATGCGCGGATGCGCCATCCATTTGAGGAGCGTGAAGAAGGTCGAGCCCCGCAGAAGCGTCTTCAGGGCACCGACGTCCCAGCGCAGGAGGAAGATCTCGAGCTCGGGATTGCGCTCGACCAGCCAGAGCATGAAGTCGCCGAGCTTTTCCGGCCCCTCCGTGCCCGGCTCGTGGCCGAGCGCGATGCGGCCGTCGAAGTCCCAGCCGATCAGCATGATGCGACGGCGGGCCGCCGTCATCGCCTGCCGGGCGAAGCGGAAATAGTCGTCAGCGTCGACGATCACCGACAGGCGGTCGGCCCGGTCGATCGCCATGCAGTTGCGCCCCGGCTCCAGGATCGTCGGGGCCGCTCCGGCGGTCGCCTCGTTCACTGCATCCAAGGCCCTGATTCCTTCTTCATTCCTGCTGCGGCCGCCGGCCGCACGCGTTCCATACCAGAGGCGAACCGCATTGCCATGACGGCACGCCCGATCGCCCGTCTCATCGGACCTCGCCGGCCGCCTCGCGGCGCCTGAGATCCAGCTCCTCGCTGTAGCGGCGCAGCGTGTGGCTTTCGGTGAGGAGGCCGACGACGTTGCGCGACTTCGCCCCGTCCACCACCGCCAGCGCCTCGCTCTCGGACCGGTCGAACAGGGCAGCCGCCTCGCGTGCGCTCATCTGCGGCAGGAGCACGGCGTCCCGCCAGCGCAGGAGATCGTCGATTTTCGCCTCGAGATCGGTCGCGGCATCGGAATAGGCGTCGGCGACGAGCACGATGCCGGCATAGGCGCCCGTTGCGTCGACCACGACGACGCGCTGGGCGGAGCCGAGCGGGAAGTCGCGCCAGAAGGTCTTCAGGCTGGTGCCGAGCGTCGTGGTGCGAACGTCGGTGCGCATCATGCGGCCGACCGTCAGGTTGCGGATCCAGCCGACGTCGTGGGCGCTGCGGATGTTCTCGCCGCGCAGGTGGAAGCGCCAGGTGGCGAAGGAATAGCCGAAGGTCTTGCGGGCGGTCAGCGATGCGGTGACGACGGCGGCGAGCGCCAGCGCGGTGATCGGGAAGTCGCCGGTCATCTCCAGCGCCAGGAAGGTCATCGTCATCGGCCCGCCGACGATGGTGACGGCGAGCGAACTCATGCCGACGATCGCGAAGGTGACCGCGGTCAGGGCGGTATGGGGGAAGATCCACGGCGCGGCCGCCGCAAAGAGGTTGCCGAGAAGCGCGCCCATGAAGAGCGAGGCGAAGAACAGGCCGCCGCGAAAGCCGCTGCCGATCGAGACCGCCGACGCCAGCGCCTTGAGTGCGAGGATCAGCGCCAGCATCGACAGCGACGCGGGCAGGTCGAGCTGCAGGTGCAGCGCGCCGTGGCCCGAGGCGAGGACCTGCGGGGTGACGAGGGCGAGCGCGCCGACCACAAGGCCGCCCAAGACCGGTCGCAGCGGCGCCGGCAGGCCGGAGCCGCGCACGCCGCGCTCGACGCTCGTCACGCCCTTCATGATGGCGATACCGAGACCGGCGGCAAGGATCGCAAGGAGGATCGCCGGCGGGTAGTCGAGCGCGGTGATCGGGCCAGGCGTTCCCACCTCGATCAGGAAGGGCGCGGCGCCCAGACGCTGCGCGACGAACGTGCCGCAGAGGGCGGCGGCCACGACCGGGGCGAGCGTCACCACCGAATAGGTGCCGATGATCAGTTCGAACGCGTAGAAGGCACCGGTGAGCGGGGCGTTGAAGGCGGCGGCAATGGCGCCTGCCGCCCCGCAGCCGACGAGCATGCGAAGGTCCCCGCGCCGCATTTCGAAGGCGGTGCCGAGGCGCGAGGCGAGCCCGCCCGCCATCTGCGTATAGGCGGCCTCCAGCCCGACCGAGGCGCCGAAGCCGTTGGAGACGAGATTCTGCGCCACCACGATCACGCTGTCGCGCAGCGACATGCGCCCGCCATGCAGCGCGTTGGCCTCGATCGGGTCGACGAGCGGGCGCGCCTTGCGCTTGCGCGTGGCCAGCAGCCAGAGGCCGAGAAGCGCGCCGCCGCAGGCGGGCAGGGCGGCCTGCCAGGGCGAGGCGAGGGCCGCCATCGAGCTGAGGTGCCCGTCGGCGCTTCCGAACAGGGCGCTGTGCAGCGCTTCCGCCGCTCGCCCGATCGCGGTGACGACGAGCCCTGCCACCACGCCGACCACGCAAGCGATGAGGACGAGGCCGATCTCGTTGCCGCGCACCCAGGCGCGGAAACGGCTGGGTGCCTTGACCGGAACCGTGGTCGCGGGCGTTTCCGGGGGAGCCGTTCCTCCGTCCATCGTTCCCATCGCGTCCGTTTCGAGCCCTTCACGCGGGCCATATAGGCCGCCCGAGGCAAAGGGCCCGACGCGAGAGCGATCTTTCCGGCGTTATCCGGCGTCGGAGCCCGGCTTGGTGCCGACCGACAGGCCGCCGGCGGCTTCCAGGCGCCGGTGCGCGGCCTTGGGCGGGCGGGCGCGCACCGATGCGAGCCCCTCCAGCGCCAGCGGGCGAAGGTCCGCGCCGCCGGCGTCGACATGGGCGAAGATCATCTCACGCATGCGCGGCGTCCAGAAGGCCGCGACATGGTCGGCGACGCCGAGGACGCCCGGCTCGTGCGCCTGGCTTTCGAAGAAGCGCGCCACCTGGTTGACCATGGTGACGAGCTTCTGCGTCTCGCCGTCGTGAGGTTCGGGCGCCGCGCTCATTCGGCGGGCTCGGCGGCGGCCACACGGCGCGAGGTGGCGGCGAACGAGTTGTAGCGCTCCTGCCAGTCGGTCGGCCCGTTGGAGGGCGAGACCTGGACCGCCGTGACCTTGTATTCCGGACAGTTGGTCGCCCAGTCGGAGTAGTCGGTGGTCACGACGTTCGCCTGCGTCAGCGGATGGTGGAAGGTCGTGTAGACGACGCCCGGCGCGACGCGGTCGGTGATGAGCGCGCGCAGCGTCGTGTCGCCCGCCCGGCTCGCGATCTTCACGAAGGCCCCCTCGCGGATGCCGCGCTCCTCGGCGTCGTGCGGGTGGATCTCGAGAAGGTCCTCCTCGTGCCACATCGTGTTATCGGTGCGCCGTGTCTGCGCGCCGACATTGTACTGCGACAGGATACGGCCCGTCGTGAGAAGCAGCGGAAAGCGGGGGCCCACCTTCTCGTCGGTCGGCACATATTCTGTGACGACGAAGAGGCCCTTGCCGCGCACGAAGCCTTCCAGATGCATCAAGGGCGTTCCGAGCGGGGCCTTGTCGGTGACGGGCCACTGCAGCGTTTCGGTCTCCAGCCGCTCGTAGGAGACGCCCGCGAAGGTCGGGGTGAGCGCCGCGATCTCGGCCATGATCTCGGAAGGGTGGCCGTAGTTCATCGGGAAGCCGAGCGCGTTGGCCAGCAACTGCGTGATCTCCCAGTCCGCATAGCCGTTCTTCGGCGTCATCACGCGCCGCACGCGCTGGATGCGGCGCTCGGCGTTGGTGAAGGTGCCGTCCTTCTCGAGGAAGGTCGAGCCCGGCAGGAACACGTGGGCGTGGACGGCCGTCTCGTTCAGGAAGAGATCCTGCACCACGACGCATTCCATCGCGGCGAGGCCCGCGGTGACATGGCGCGTGTTGGGGTCGGACTGGAGGATGTCCTCGCCCTGAATGTAGATGCCCTTGAATTCGCCGGCGACGGCGGCGTCCAGCATGTTGGGGATGCGCATGCCCGGCTCGTCGTCGAGCTCGACGCCCCACAT
>NZ_CAJYIU010000102.1 GCF_913775355.1 uncultured Aureimonas sp. | reverse complement strand
ATGATACTTCGTCTTAAGACGCGGGAAAGTCGGTCGCTGCCAGGTCTGCCAATCGCATCCCATCTCTCCTCATCCCCATCAACGCCCGCCCCGGTGAAAACCGCGGCGGGCGTTCGTGCGTTCAGGGCACCACGTCGCTCGCTTCGTCCGCGCCTGCATCATCGCTCGCCGCGCGATCGGCACCCGGCCCATCCCCTGACAGGCCGAAACGCGACGCAAGCGCCCCGCCATAGCGCCGGACATCCTCGCGCAACCGGAACAGCGCCAGGTCCCATCATTCGGCGCAAGCGGCACACATAAACGCCTCGGCGTAATAGCACCCACGACATCGGTCGCGAACTTTTCGTCAGCTTCTTCCGGACGTAGGGTCGCGCCATGACATGCTGCCACTTAACGGCCTAGTGAACGAACGTTTGTGCTACCACCCACCATGGGCCGAACTCGATAGGCGGCGTTCGCCATTTTGCCCGTACTGGTGACGATCAGAGGAGCGCTTTGATGGTCCGCCGCCGGTGGAGGGTTTGGCGCCTGCGCATGGCGAGCGGCCGCTTCGATTAGCGATTCCAGTTTGAACCGGTGTGCATCGCTCCGGCCTGCTGGGTCCCGCGAGCGTCAGCTCACCGCGTCGGCAATCGCGATCTCAAATTGCTCGGCTGCCGCATGCGTCGAGCCGCCATTCCACATCGCACAGAGAATTCTGTGCCGAAGATCGATTGACAACGCTCCTGCCATCCATGCCTCCTTGCTAAAGGCCGGACAAAATCATGAATCAGCTCGAAATTTTAGCCGACCGAAAGACGCTCATAGATAAGGGATAAAATGGTGCCGCTTAGGTGATTCGAACACCTGACCCCATCATTACGAATGATGTGCTCTACCGACTGAGCTAAAGCGGCCCGGCCTGGGCTAACGCCCGGCGGATGGCGCTCTGATAGCGCCATTGGGTTCGGGGTTCAAGCGTTTTTCTGCCGAAACTGGCGTGCACGTTACCGGATCGCGAGCCGCGTGCGCGTTTCGGCATATTCGCTGGCAAGTCGATCGACAAGGTCCGCGACAGGCGTGACGGCGTCGATCGATCCGACGCCTTGGCCGGCGCCCCAGATGTCTCGCCAAGCCTTCGCGCCCGTGTCGGCTCCGAAATCCATCTTCGACGGATCGCTCTCGGGGAGATGGTCCGGATCGAGTCCGGAGGCTTCGATCGAGGCGCGCAGGTAGTTGCCGTGTATGCCTGTGAAAAGATTGGAGTAGACGATGTCCTTAGCTCGGCTCGCCACGATCGCAGCCTTGTAGCGCTCGTCGGCTCGTGCTTCCGTCGTGGCGATGAACGCGGAGCCCATGTAGGCGCCGTCTGCCCCCGCAGCCTGCGCTGCCAGAATGCCGCCGCCCGTGGCGATCGCGCCGGACAGGAACAGCGGACCGTCGAACCAGCGCCGGATTTCCGCCGTGAGGGCGAAAGGGGAGAGCGTGCCGGCGTGACCGCCTGCGCCGGCAGCCACCGCGATCAGTCCGTCCGCCCCTTTCTCGATCGCCTTGTGAGCGAAGCGGTCGTTGATAACGTCGTGGAGGACGATGCCGCCGTAGGAGTGGACCGCTTCATTTACCTCTTCGACGGCGCCGAGAGAGGTGATCACGATCGGAACCTTGTGCCGAACACAGACGGCGAGATCGGGTTCGAGGCGCTTGTTGGAGCGATGGACGATCTGGTTGACGGCGAAGGGCGCGATTGGCCAGCCGTTCGAAGGAGGTTCGGCCAGAGCTTCAGAGATTTCGGCAAGCCAATCGTCGAGCTGCTCGGCAGGGCGCGCATTGAGAGCCGGAAAGGCACCGACGATGCCGGCCCGTGCCTGTGCGATCACCAAAGCGGGATGGGAGATGATGAAGAGCGGAGCGCCGATGAGGGGCAGTCGCAGACGCCCTTGAAGGATGGGGGGCAGGGACATCGAATGCTCCGTTCTTTGACGTAAACGTAAGAAATGGTGTAGCTCTCCTGCGCGTCGACGCCAAGAGGGCATGACAGCCGAGATCCGATCGCTCGGGGCGAGCGGGCCGCGATGGCGCGCCGCACTGGTATGGTCGTCCCGGAAGGCCGATATGGAAGGGATGACCGATCTTTTTCCTTCCACGTCCTCCCCGCCCAACCTCTTCCAGAACCCGTCCGAATTGGTCGTCCGTGTCATCGATGTGGAGACGGCGGGACACAAGCTAGAAGACGACGCGGTGATCGAGATCGGCTCGGTAGATGTCGACCTACTCTCCGGTCGCATTTTCGATCCTCGCGAGACGCTCGTCGACCCAAGCGGTGTACCGATTTCGCCGGGCGCGCGTAGGGTTCATCGGATCACCGACGAGGCGCTTGTGGGCGCGCCGGATTTCGAAACGGCGCGAGCGGGGTTTGCCGGGGCGCCCATCTATGCGGCGCAGCGTGCCTCGTTTGATCGCTCTCGCCTGCGTCTGCCGGGTCTCTGGCTCTGCACCTACAAGCTCGCCTTGCGCGCCTTTCCGGGCGTGCGCGCCCACGGGCTGCAGTCGCTCGTGAAATATGTGCCGCTCGATCTGACGGATGTCGCGGACAGGCTCGAGGGGTCGCATCCCCACCGCGCCCTCTACGATGCCCTCTGCACCGCGGTGCTTCTACGCCGGATCGCACAGGAACTGATGCCCCGGTGTAGCGATGCCGCGGAATTCCTCGCCCGGGCTGAAAAGGTGTCGGCGGAGCCGGCGCTTCTCGTCCGCTTCCGCTTCGGCCGTTACAAGGGCGCGACGATCGCAGACGTGCCGGGCGATTATCTCGAATGGCTGATCCGCGAGCCCGGAATGGACGCCGATGCCGTGTTCACGGCGAGGCACAATCTGGGCCTGCGGGAGCGCGCGGCGCTGGCCGCCATGGCAAGGCCGCTCCCGGCGCAGGTGTAGAAACCGCCGCCATGGATCGCCGATCCACCGCTAGAAGTGAGCTCCTATCGAAGCGCGAAGCGGGCTTGCTGAGACGGCCGTGTACCGCCCGACGTCATCGATCCGGTGTAGACTGGAGCCAGACAAGGCCCTGCTTCTCGCCCTGTGGCGAGCGCGAACTATCTAGCGATCCAACGCCAATCTCCGGTTCACGCGCTTGCAGCGATTTGCCGACCTCCTGGATCGCCTCGTCCTGACGCCGTCGCGCAACGGCAAGCTGCGGCTGATGGCGGATCATTTTCGCACCGTTCCAGATCCGGAGCGCGGCTACGCGCTTGCGGCCATCACGGGCGAACTCGATATCCGCTCGGTCAAGCCCGCGATGCTGCGCGACCTGATGACCGAGCGGATGGACGAAGTCCTGTTCGGCTATTCCTACGACTATGTCGGCGATCTCGCGGAAACCATCGCGCTGGTCTGGCCGTCGCCGCACGACGGCGAGATCGTCCGGCGAAACGACACGCCGACGCTCGAGCAGGTGGTCACCGAACTCGATGCGGCGACGCGGGCCGAGGGGCCGCGCCTCGTCGAAGCGTGGCTGGACAAGCTCGATTCGTCCGGCCGCTACGCTCTCCTGAAGCTCGTGACGGGATCGTTGCGGATCGGCGTGTCCTCCCGCCTCGCCAAACAGGCCCTCGCCGACTTCGGGGGCAAAAACATCGTGGAGATCGAGGAACTCTGGCACGGTCTCCGCCCGCCCTATGTCGAGCTCTTCGACTGGCTTGAGGGCAGGACGGACAAGCCGGTTTCCGCGGCCGCCTCGCCATTTCGGCCCGTCATGCTGTCGCAGCCGCTGGAGGAGCCCGACTACGGCCGCATCACGCCGCAGGACTATGCGGCCGAGTGGAAGTGGGACGGGATCCGGGTCCAAGCGACGGTCGAGCGCGGCGTGAAGCGCCTCTACTCGCGTACCGGGGACGACGTGTCGGGCGCTTTTCCCGACCTCCTCAACTACATGACCTTCGAGGGCTCGCTGGATGGCGAGCTGCTCGTCGCGCGTCCCGCCGTGAAGGGCGGAGGCCGGCCGGCCGTTCATCCGCACCAGGGCGCGGTGCGGGACGATATCGTGGTCGGCACCTTCTCCGACCTCCAGCAGCGGCTGAACCGCAAGAGCGTGTCGGCCGCCGTGATGAAGATGCATCCGGTGTTCCTGCGCGCCTATGACCTTCTTCAGGACGGAGCCGAAGATATCCGGGCGTTCCCTTTCGCCGAGCGGCGCAAGCGGCTGGACCGTTTCGTCGAAGGACTGGAGGCCAGCCGCTTCGACATCTCGCCCTTCGTGGTGTTCGATCGGTTCGAGGACCTTGCTCGCCTGCGCGCAGATCCGCCGCATCCCGTCATCGAAGGATTGATGCTGAAGCGCTGGGACTCGGCCTATGTTCCCGGCCGACCGAAGGGGCCGTGGTTCAAGTGGAAGCAGGACCCGCACCTGATCGACGCGGTGCTGATGTACGCCCAGCGCGGCCACGGCAAGCGTTCGAGCTTCTATTCCGACTACACGTTCGGTGTCTGGACGGGCCCGGAGGAGCAGCCGGAACTCGTGCCGGTCGGCAAAGCCTATTTCGGTTTCACCGACGAGGAGCTGAAGCAGCTCGACAAGTATATCCGGGACAACACGATCGAGCGTTTCGGGCCGGTCCGCTCGGTGCGCGCCGAGCCCGACCATGGTCTCGTGATCGAGGTGGCCTTCGAAGGGCTCGCGCGCTCGACCCGGCACAAGTCCGGCGTCGCGATGCGGTTTCCGCGCGTCTCCCGACTGCGATGGGACAAGCCGGCCGCCGAGGCCGATCGGCTGGAAACCCTTCAGGCGATGATCGACGCGTAGCGCCTGCGTTCACGCTTGTGGCGGAGGGGCCGCTTGCATCGCCACAATCCGCCCTCTACCTCCGACGGGTCGCTGGAGAAAGAGGACTGCCATGGCCGATCGCGTCTCGACATTCTTGGGCGGATCGCCGCTGTCCGTACTCGTCCGGCTGCTGGTCATCTCGCTGCTGGTCGGCATCCTCCTGTCCTGGTTCGACGTTCGACCGTACGAGATCGTCGCGTGGGGGCGGGAGTTCGTGCAGTGGGCCTGGTACAGCGTGTTCGGCTCGCTCAATCGGGTGATCGACTACGTGCTCCTCGGCGCTGCCGTCGTCGTTCCGATCTTCATCGTGTCCCGCCTTCTGAAGACGGGCCGGGGCTGACGATCAGGCGAACTCGCCGGCGACGCGATGCAGGATCGAGTGGCGACGCGCCAGCGTCTCGATGTCGCGCGAGTAGCCGCCGCCGATGACGCCCGCGACGGGTATGCCGCGTTCGCGGAAGTAACCGATCACCCGCCGGTCGCGCTCGGCGAGCCCGGCGTCGGTGAGCGAAAGCCGGCCGAGCCGGTCGTCGACATGCGGGTCGACCCCGGCATTGTAGAAGACGATGTCCGGCTGAGAACGCTTGAGTGCGGTTCGCAGGAGATCGGGAAGGAGCGAGAGATACTCGCCGTCGCCGGTCCCGTCGGGAAGGCCGAGATCGAGATCGGATACGGCCTTCGGGTGGGGATAGTTTCGCTCGCCGTGGATCGACAGCGTGAACACCGCCGGGTCGCCCGCGAAGATGCGGGCGGTTCCGTCGCCTTGGTGCACGTCGCAGTCGAAGACGAGGACACGGCCGACCTCGCCGTCGGCGATGAGGACCGAGGCCGCGACCGCGACATCGTTGAAAACCGAGAAGCCGGCGCCGCCTTCGCGGGCGGCATGGTGGCTCCCGCCGGCCGTGTTGCAGGCGATGCCGCGTTCCAGCGCCAGCCGTGCCGCGAGCACCGTGCCGCCCGTCGCGCAGCGCGAGCGCATCGCCACACGCGCGTCGACGGGAAACCCGATCGCCTTTTCCGTCTCCTTGTCGACGCGCTGCGTCAAAACCGCATCGACGTAGGCGGGGGCGTGCGCGAGTTCGAGCCAGCTTTCGCGCGCCGGGATCGGCTGGAAGAAGCCCGTCGGCACGAGACCGTCTTCGACTAGAATTTCCGCGAGACGGGTGAACTTCGACATCGGAAAGCGATGCGCGGCGTCGAACTGCGCATCGAAGGCGGGATGGTGGATGATCGCCAGCGACACCGCGTTCAGCCCCTCAAGGCCGGTCGGTCTCCCAGCCGAGCGGCGGGCCGCCCGACAGGATTTCGTCGACGCGCGTGTCGCGCACGCTCGCGATCGTATCGATGCCGGCCCTGTCGAGGTGCCGCGACAGGTCGTTCAGGATGCGGATGGGCAGGTCCGGACCTCCGTAGACGAGGGCCGTGTAGAGCTGAACGAGATCGGCGCCGGCTTCCATCTTGCGCAGGAAGGTCGAAGCGTTCTCAACGCCCCCAACGCCGATAATCGGCACGTCGGGCCCCATCGCCCGCCGGAACAGGGCGAGGACATAGGTCGACCGGCTGAAGACGGGACGGCCGGAGAGACCGCCCGCCTCGCCCGCATTGGCGCGGCCTTCGACCCCGTGGCGCGAGAGCGTCGTGTTGGAGACGATGAGGCCTTCGACCTTCCGGTGCTTGGCGGTATCGGCGATCGCCCAGATCTCGTCCTCGCTGAGGTCCGGTGCGACCTTGAGGAACACCGGACGCCGCTTCGTGGCGGCGATCGCCGCTGCGCCGTCGCGCGCCGCCATCACGAACTCGAGGAGCCGGTCGAGATCGGAGCCCTGCTGCAGCTTGCGCAGCCCCGGCGTGTTCGGCGACGAGATGTTGACCGTCAGATAGCTCGACAGGGCCTCGAACCGGTGGATGCCCGCCACGTAGTCGGCGATCCGATCCTCGGAGTCCTTGTTCGCGCCGATGTTGACGCCGACGATCCCGGCTTTGCGCGAGCGCGCTTCCAGGCGCTCGGCGACGTCGGCATGCCCGTGATTGTTGAAGCCGAGACGATTGATCACCGCGCCCGCGTCCGGCAGCCGGAATACGCGGGGTTTCGGGTTTCCCTCCTGCGGCAACGGCGTCACCGTGCCGACCTCGACGAAGCCGAACCCGAGACGCAGCGCCGCGTCCGCAACTTCGGCGTTCTTGTCGTAACCCGCGGCCAGCCCCAGCGGGTTGGGGAAGGAGAGACCCGCGACCTCCGTGCGGAGGCGCGGATCGATCGGCCGGTTGCGACGCGGAACGAGGCCGCGCTTAAGCGCCTCCACCGACAGTCCATGCGCACGCTCGGCGTCGAGCTTGAAGAGGAGCGGGCGGGCGAGTCCGTAGAGACCGCTCATCGCATGCTGCCCGGAAAAACGTGCTGGCCGTCCGGCCCGAGCGGGAGGTCCGCAACGTAGACAACGGCGTCCATCGACAACTCGCCGTAAAGATGGGGAAAGAGCGCGCCCCCGCGCGACGGCTCCCATTTCAGTGCAGGTCCGAGACGCGCGGGATCGACCGCCGCGACGATCAGCGAGGACTGACCGGCAAAATGCTTTGCCGCCGTCTCGCGAACCTGCTCGGCGGTGGAAAAGTGAATGTAGCCATCCTCGCGGTCGACCGGAGCGCCCGTGAAACGGCCGGCCGCCTCGGCTTCGAGCCAGTCCGAGCGGGGCGACAACTTGAAGATGAGGGCTTGCTGTTCCATTCGTTTCGCCTGCCAGACGGCCGGCCGCTCGTCAATCGCGCACGACCGCGCCGGGAACCTCCGGACGTGAGGCCGCAACCGCTGCGATCTGCCGGTTGAGGAAATCGGCCATGGCCTTCTCCGACCGCGCGCCGGCCTCGCTCTGGAAGGTCTCGTAGACGTGGCATCCGTCCGGCTGCACGCGCAGGTCCGCCTCGTTGCCGGCAGCGAGCCAGCGCGCGTGCATGAACAGCGTATCGTCCAACAGGAGATCGCGCGTCCCGACGCTGAAGAGCACGGGGGGCATGTCCGTTAGATCGGCATAGAGGGGCGACACCTCGGCGCTGCGCGCGTCGACCCCCGGCGGCACGAAACGCTGCACGAACTGCAAGACGTCGTCGCTGTTCAGGATGAGGCGATCCGCACCGAAGTTCCGCACGCTCGGCGTGAGGGAGAGGTCGAAGCAGCCCGCCACGAAGTTGGCGGCCTGAAACGGCACCGACCCCGTGCGATCGCGCAGCCGAAGCAGCGTCAGCGCAGAGAGATGCGCCCCGGCCGACTCGCCACCGATCGCCAGGAAGTCCGTCGGAAGATCGCCCAGCTTCCCGGCGGCGAGCACCAGTGCCACGCTTTCGCAGTCGTTGGGCCCGGCCGGGAACGGATGCTCCGGCGCCAGCCGGTAGTCCACCGAGGCGACGCAGAGGCCTGTGGCGTCCGCAAGCCGGCGCAGGCGGGGATCGTTCTCGACGGCTTCGCCGAACACCCAGCCGCCACCGTGCAAGTGGAGGTAGGTCCCACGTGGTGTCCCGTCTCGCGGGTAGAGGATCCGGACCGGGATCGCGTGTCCGTCCGGCGACGGTAGTTCGAGGACACGCGCGTCCGGATCGGGCGACAGGCCCGGAAAGACGCCGAGCCCCTGCCGCCTCGCGGCGCGCACCACCTCGACCGGAAACGACCAGGGGCTCGGTCGGCTCGCCTGAAAGGCCGAAATGTCGGCGTTCAGCCGTCGCAATTCCTCGTCGACGCCGTGAAACGCGTTGTGCCCGTGATCGATGCCACCCGCCATTCATTCCCCCTCTCGCCACGACGCGCGTCCCGAACCATATGGCGCGGGACGCCGAGGACGAAACGATCATGCAAGCCGTCACGCACCAATTTCTGCATCGCCTCTCGCTGCAGACAAGGGGACAGGGGCTGACCGATATCACGCGCGAGATCGCATCCGCGCTCGCCTCCCACGGGGCGGGGGATGGCCTCCTCACGGTCTTCGTCCGGCACACGTCGGCCTCGCTGACGATACAGGAGAACGCCGATCCCGACGTTCGGGCCGATCTCCTGACGGCGTTCGACCGGCTGGCGCCCGAAACGGCGCCTTACATTCACACGATCGAGGGCCCCGACGACATGCCCGCCCACATCAAGACGGCCCTCACCGACACCAGCCTCTCGGTGCCGGTCGAGTGCGGGCGGATGGTCCTCGGCACCTGGCAGGGCATCTATCTCTTCGAGCACCGCAGCCGACCTCACCGCCGGGAGGTGGTGCTGCACTTCATCGGCGGCACCCGCGACGCCTGAGGTTCGCGCCAAGGTTGCTTTCGCGAAACCCTGCGATACGTTTCCTTCACGGGCCTGTGAGTCGGCTGGAGGGGTGTGTCATGCTCAAGGAATTTCGCGAGTTTGCCCTCAAGGGCAACATGGTCGATCTCGCGATCGGTATCATCATCGGCGCCGCCTTTTCGGGCCTCGTGAACTCGATCGTCGCCGATATCATCATGCCGATCGTCGGCCTCGTGACCGGCGGTGTCGACTTCTCAAATCAGTTCATCGCGCTCAGCTCCAGCGTCACGGCGACGAGCCTCGCGCAGGCGCGCGAACAGGGCGCCGTCATCGCCTATGGCAACTTCCTGACGCTCGCGATCAACTTCGTGATCGTCGCCTTCGTGCTCTTCATGGTCGTCAAGGGCATGAACCGACTGAAGCGCAAGGAGGAGGCCAAGCCCGCCGAAGCCAAGGACGTGCCGCGCGAGGAGAAGCTTCTCGAGGAGATTCGCGATCTTCTCGCCAACGGCCGCTCCTCCGTCCGTCCCGGACAGGTTCCGGGCGGCGACTTCTAGTCCGTCGATCGATGCGCCCTCGGGCTTGACGAAAGCGGCGGAAAGACCGAGTCCCCGGGGCTGAACGGGCCGCGCAACGAGCGTCGCCCGAACCGCTATCCGGGACTGCCTCCATGAGCCTTCTCCAGCGTCTGCGTCCGGCTGCGCTCGCCGCGCCCGAAAGCGGCATCGTCGCCGTCATCAACCATGCGCGTGGGCGCGACGGGCTGATCCCGTTGTGGGCGGGCGAGGGCGACCTGTCGACCCCCGCCTTCATCGCCGAGGCCGCCGCCGAAGCGCTTCGCACCGGCGAGACCTTCTACACCTGGCAGCGCGGCATTCCCGAGCTGCGACAGGCGATCGCCACCTATACCGAGCGCCTCTACGCCCGCCCGACCTCGCCGGAGCGCATCTTCGTGACCGGCTCGGGAATGCACGCGATTCAGCTCGTGCTCACGGCATTGGCCGGAGACGGCGACGAAGTGATCTTCGTCTCGCCGCTCTGGCCGAACTTTGCCGCCGCGGCCGGCATTACCGGCGCGCGCGTGGTGGAGGTGCCTCTCGACTGGACCGGCGAAGCGTGGTCGCTCGACCTCGATTGTCTGCGGGACGCCGTCACCCCGCGCACCAAGGCCATCTTCGTCAACACGCCGAACAATCCCACCGGCTGGACCGCCGACGAGGGCACGATCCGCGCCATTCTCGGCATCGCGCGGGACGCCGGCATTTTCGTGGTCGCCGACGAGATCTACAGCCGCTTCTTCTACGCGGGCACGCGCGCCCCGTCCTTCCACGACGCCATGACCGACGAGGACGCACTGATCTTCGTCAATTCTTTCTCCAAGAACTGGGCGATGACCGGCTGGCGCGTCGGCTGGATCGAGGCGCCGGAGGCGTTCGGGCAGCTGATCGAGAACCTCGTCCAATACTCGAACTCGGGCGTCGCGGCCTTCATGCAGCGCGGCGCGGTCGCGGCGATCGAGCAGGGCGAGCCGTTCATCGAAAGTCAGGTCGCACGCGCGGCCGAGGCCCGGCGCATCTTCACGTCGACGCTGGCGGCGACCAACCGCGTGTCGATCGCGCCACCCGACGGCGCGTTCTACGCGTTCTTCGCGATCGACGGCGTGTCCGACGGAATGCAGGCGGCTCTGAGGATCGCGGACGAGGCGTTGGTCGGTCTGGCGCCCGGTGCCGCCTTCGCGCCGACGACGCAGGGTCACCTGCGCGCCTGCTTCCATCGCCGTCTCGATCAGGTCCAGGAATCGGCCAACCGTCTTGCGGAGTGGATCGGGCGCCAGCCTTGAACGGGTTCGCGCAGGCGGCGCTGACGATCGCCATCGGCGCGGTCGGCGGCACGCTGGCAGCGCTCGCCGACCTGCCGGTCGCCTGGCTGCTTGGGGCGACCATGGCCGTCGTGCTCGCGACGCTATCCGGTCTATCGCTGCGGGTGCCCGATCGTCTGCGCGACCTGACCTTCTTCATCCTCGGCATTCAGGCCGGCTCCGGCGTCACGCCCGAGGTGGTCAATCAGCTCGCGCTCTGGCCGCTATCCTTCGCGATCCAGATGGTCGGGGTGGCGCTGATCGTCGTCGCGACCAAAATCTTCCTGCAGCGCGTTTTTGGCTGGGATCGCGAGACCGCGCTCTTCGCCTCGTTGCCGGGCGCCATGTCCTTCGTACTCGCGGCCGCCTCTGAAACGCGGGCCGACATGACGCGGATCGTGGTCGTCCAGTCGACGCGGCTTCTTCTCCTCATCGGCGCGCTGACGCCCATGCTCGCATGGCTCGAGGGCGGCGACGTCATCGAAGGGGAACTGCGCGGCGGGGTGATCGGCACGCCGCTGCAATATCTGGTCCTCGGTGGTCTCTGCGCCCTCTGCGCGTGGCTCGGCCTGCGCAGCCGCGTGCCCGGCGGGCTGATCCTCGGCGCCCTGTTCGCGAGCGCCTTCCTGCATGGAACGGAGATCGCGCCCGTCGCCATCCCGACCTGGATCGCGACCCCTGCGCTGGTCGTGCTCGGCTGCTCGATCGGAGCCCGATTGAAGCCGGAACACAGGAGCGCGATGCGGGAACTGCTGACGGCGTCGCTCGGTGCCTTCGCCATCGGCCTCGGGTTGTCCGGTCTTGCCGGTCTCGTGGCCTTCGCGCTCCTCGGGATCGCTTTCAGCAAAATCGCGCTTGCCTATGCGCCAGGCGCTCTAGAGGCGTTGACGGTTCTGGCCTTCCAGTTCAACCTCGACCCGGCCTACGTCGCCGCCCACCATGTCGTGCGCTTCGTCGGCCTCGCCTTGATCGTGCCAGTGCTCGCGCGGCGTCTTCCGCGCTCGAGGACCGAGGCGAGCGTGGTGCGCAAGGAGGCGGCCCCGGGTTCCGCCGCGCGCGACAGCGAAGACGACGCCTGACCGTCGTTCGCGCGGCGACGTCCGGTCAGCCGCCGGCCTTCGCCAGTACCAGCGCCGGAGCCGGGTCTTCGACCGGCGCTTCGGCCGGCCGCTGCGAGGCGAAGGGAATGCCGAGCGCGGTCCAGGTCTCGACGAGGGCGGCGCGCAGGCCCGCGACGAGGGCGTCGTCGTGCAGCGGGGTCGGCGTGATGCGTAGCCGCTCGGTGCCACGCGGCACCGTCGGGTAGTTGATCGGCTGAATATAGATGCCATGCCGGTCGAGCAGTCGATCGCTCGCCTGCTTGCAGAGCTCCGGATCGCCAACGAGAAGCGGCACGATATGCGTGTCGGACGGCATGACCGGCAGGTCCGCGCCCGTCAGCTCGCGCTTCACTTCCGCGACCTGACGCTGCTGTCCCGCGCGCTCGGCGCCGGACTGCTTGAGATGGCGGATCGAGGCGGCCGCGGCCGCGGCGAGCGCCGGGGGCAGGGCGGTCGTGAAGATGAAGCCTGGCGCGTAGGAGCGCACCGCGTCGACGAGCGCGCGCGAGCCGGCGATGTAGCCGCCGAGCACCCCGAAGGCCTTGGCCAGCGTCCCCTCGATCACATCGAGCCTATGCGCCACGCCGTCCCGGTCCGTGATGCCGCCGCCACGCGGCCCGTACATGCCGACCGCGTGGACCTCGTCGATGTAGGTCATCGCGTTGTAGCGTTCGGCGAGGTCGCAGATCTCGGCGATCGGCGCCACGTCGCCGTCCATCGAGTAGACGCTCTCGAAGACGATCAGCTTCGCCCGCTCGGGATCGGCCGCCTTCAGAAGCTCCTCGAGATGCGCGACGTCGTTGTGGCGGAACACCTGCTTGCGGCAGCCGGACCGCCGGACGCCCTCGATCATCGACGAGTGGTTCAGCTCGTCCGACAGGATCAGGCAGTCGGGCAGGAGCTTGGCGATCGTCGAGATCGACGCGTCGTTGGAGACGAAGCCGGAGGTGAAGACCAGCGCCGCTTCCTTGCCGTGCAGGTCCGCGAGTTCGGCCTCGAGCTCGACCAGCGGGTGGCTGGTGCCCGAGATGTTGCGCGTGCCGCCGGCACCCGACCCCATGGAGGTGACGGCGCCGCGCATCGCGTCGACCACGGCGGGATGCTGGCCCATGCCGAGATAGTCGTTGGAACACCAGACGGTGATCTCACGGGCCTTGCCCTCGTGGCGCCAGATGGCGGCCGGAAAGCGACCGGCGATCCGCTCGAGGTCGGCGAAGACGCGGTAGCGACGTTCTGCGTGGAGGGCCTCGATCGCGGATGCGAAGTGGGACTGGTAGTCGATCATCCGGAACTCCTTCGTGAGAAGGGTTCTAAATTCCGGTCCCATCGAAGTCCACCCGGACAGAATGTCCAAGCGCTCGCGTCAGTCGGCGCTCTCGTCGTGTCCGTCCGCGTCCGCATCGGGTTGCGAGTCGTCGGCCGGTGCTTCGGCCCGGCCCCGCGCCTGTTCCTTGCGGCGGCGCAGATTCTCGCGCAGCGTTTCCTCCAGCCTCTTCTGCCGCTTCAGCTTGGCCGGATCGATCGGAGCGTGGGTCATCGTCCCGTCCTATCGCCGCTTGCCGCGGCGCTTCAGATGCAGATCGCGCAGCATTCGGCGCAGCCCGTCCTCCGTGGTCTCCGGCGGATGCCATCCGGCAGCCGTCCGGAAGGCGTTGTCGTCGACCACCAGCGAGCCGAAGACGTGCTCGTACTGCTTGCGCCGGCCGGCGAGGCTGGCGATGCGAGCCAGCGTATGGGTCGGCAGCGAGAAGAGGCGCGGTGAGCGACCCATCTCCTGCCGCGCGAACGCGACCATCTCCCCCAAGCTCCAAGGCTCGCCGTCGCAGACGAGGAACGTGCCGCCGGCCGCCTCGGGCGCGGTGGCCGCCAGCGTCAGGGCGTCCACTGCGTTGGCGATCGACAGAAGGCTGCGGCTGGCGCTCGGCGCGGCCAGGGGTAAGGGGATCGGCAGGCTGGACACGCGCAAGAGCGCGGCGACGCCGCCGCGACCGCCGGGGCCGTAGACCGGTGGTAGGCGCAGGACGACGCCGTCCGTCTGCGACCCCTCGAGGCCCTGCCTCAGCGCGGTCTCGCCGGCCAGCTTCGACGCGGCATAGGCGTTCTGCGGCTCTTCGGGGGCGCTCTCGTCGAAGGGTTCCGAGGTCAGCGGATGCACGAGGTTGGTCGAGGCGTAGACCACGCGCGGCACGCCGCGCCTTGCTGCCGCCCCCGCCAGCGCCTTCGTCGCCGAGACGTTGGCCGCCATCAGCGCCGCGTCGTCGCTGGCCGCCGGCTCGCCGCGCGCCGGGTTGAGGGCCGCAAGGTGGATGACGGCGTCCAGCCGGCTCGGCCAGCCCGCCCAGCCGTCGATCTCGCGGAGGTCGCCCGGAACGCCGTCGCGTCCCCGCGACACGGCGACCGCGTCGTCACCGTGTTCGATGAGATGGGCGACGAGGTGCCGGCCGATAAAGCCGGAGGCCCCGGTCACGAGAATGCGCACGTCGGATCGTCCCCACTTGCTCTGGCCGCGTTTTCGCGGCACTCGCCACCCATGAAGCGTGTGTTCGACATTCTGGCAAGCGCCGCGGGTCTGATCGTGTTCGGTCCGGTGATCCTGATCCTCGCCGCGCTGGTGCGCCGCGACAGTCCGGGGCCGGGAATCTTCGCGCAGGAAAGGGTGGGCCGGGGCGAGCGGACCTTCACCTGCTACAAGCTGCGCACCATGCGCCAGGGCACGATTTCCGCGGCTTCGCATGATACGCCGGTCTCGGCGGTGACGCATCTCGGCGCTGCGCTGCGCAAGTGGAAGCTCGACGAGCTTCCGCAATTGTGGAACGTCCTGAAGGGCGAAATGAGCTTCGTCGGGCCCCGGCCGTCGCTGCCGGTTCAGGCCGACGTGATCGCCGCGCGGCGCGCCCGCGGCGTCTTTGCCCTGCGTCCGGGAATCACCGGGCTCGCGCAGGTCCACGAGATCGACATGTCGCAACCCGAGCGGCTGGCCGAGACGGACGCGCGCTATCTCGCGACGCGCAGCTTCCTCGGCGACATCCTTCTGATCTTCCAGACGATCACCGGAAAGGGGCGCGGAGACCGTGTCGGCACCGGACAGACCTGAGACCGTTCGCATCGCGACCTGGAACCTGCACGGTTTCGTCGGGGAGGGGCGGCTGCCCGATCCCGAGCGCTCCTTTCGCGTCGTCGAAAGCTTCTCAGCCGATATCGTCGCGCTCCAGGAGGTCGATGGGCGGACCCATCTCGGTCGTCTTCCCGAAGCCTTCGAACGGGTCCGGGATGCGCTCGGCGGCCATCTGGCGGAAACGCGGCTCTTCGGACCACCGAGCCGCGAATACGGCCACGCGCTCTGGTCGCGCCATCCGTTCGAGCACGTTTCCCTGCATCGACTTCCGGGCCCGGGCATGGAGCCTCGCGGGGTCATCGAGGCGGTGGTCGTCACTCCGCTCGGCCGCTTGCGCGTCCTCTCCGCCCATTTCGGGCTCGATCCGCGGGCCCGCCCCCGGCAGGGCGCCTTCGTCGCCTCGCTCGTCAAACCCGACCTGCCGACAGTGGCGCTCGGCGACTTCAACGAGTGGCGGCGCTCCGGTCCCGTCCACCATGCCCTGAAGGCGGCGCTTCCCGTGCATCGGCCGGTGCCGACCTGGCCGGTGGGACGGCCCTTCGCCTGCCTCGACCGCCTGTATGCCTCGCGGACCGTCACCTTGCGCTCGATCAAGGCGGTGCGGGCGGCGGCGCCTGCGTCGGATCACCTACCGCTCGTCGCCGAGATCGCCTTCTAGCGTCTGGCGCGCGGGTCGAGCCGGTCGCGCAGGCCATCGCCGATGAGGTTGAAGCCGAGGACCGCCAGCGCGATCGCGGCACCGGGCGCCAGCGCCAGCCAGGGTGCCGACGCCATGTAAGTCTGCGCGTCGGCCAGCATGCGCCCCCAAGACGGCGTCGGCGGCGGGCGGCCGAGACCGAGATAGCCGAGCCCGGCCTCCGTCAGGATCGCGAGCCCCATCTGCAGGGAAATCTGGATCGCCAGAACACCGGCGATGTTCGGCAGGACATGGTGGCGGGCGATGGCCGGGCCGCTGCGGCCGAGCGCGCGCGCCGCCGCCACGAAATCGCGCGCGAGGACCGATGCGGTGGTGGAGCGCGTCACCCGCGCAAAGACCGGAAGCGTGAACAGCGCGATTGCGGTGGTCGCGCTCCAGAAGCCGGTGCCGAGCGCTGCGGCGAGCATCATCGCCGAGAGGAGTGGCGGAAAGGCGAAGAGCACGTCCGCCCCCCGCATCAGCGCCGATCCGGTGCGTCCGGCCGTCTCGGCGGCGATCAGGCCGACGACGGCACCGAGGATCGCGGCGATCAGGATGGCGGTGGCCGCGGTCGCGAGGCTGTTACCCGCGCCGAGCATTAAAAGCGACAGGACATCGCGGCCGAGCTGGTCCGTCCCGAGAAGGCCGCCGGCGAACGGCGCTTCGAGTCGCTCGCCGAGGCGCAGGCGGAGCGGCGCGGCTGAGGGTGTCCAGAACGGCGCGACGAGCGCCGCCGCGACCAGTGGCGCGACGATCGCAAGGCCTGCCGTAAGGCGCAGGTTTCGTCGCTTGCGCATCAGGTCGCCGATCGCGTGCGCGGGTCCACCCAGACCTGCACGAGGTCGACGACGGCGTTCACCGCCACGACCATTCCCGCCAGAAGCAGCGCAACGGCCTGCATCGTGACGAGATCGCGCTGGGCGAGCGCCTGATAGGCGAGCTGACCCAGTCCCGGCAGGGCGAAGACGTTTTCGACGAGGACCGCGCCGGCGACGAGGTAGGCGAACTGGAAGCCGACGATGGTGAGGATCGGCGGCAGCGCGTTCGGCACGCCATGGCGAAGGAGCGCCTGCGTCTCGGATAGGCCCTTCGCGCGGGCGGTGCGCAGGAAGTCCTCGCTCGCCGTGTCCATCAGGGCGCCGCGCGCGACGCGGCAGAGGACGGCGGCCTGCGGGATGGCGAGCGCTACGGCCGGCATCAGCAACGAGCGCAGGGCAGGGCCGACACCTGCATCCCATCCGGGAAAGCCGCCACCCGGCATCCAGCCGAGCGTCCCGGAGAAGACGAGGATCAGGAGGAGGCCGATCCAGAAGTTCGGGACCGCCATGCCGCCCTGCGCGAACACGACCGCGAGCCGATCCGCCCATCCGCCCGGCCGGCGCGCGGCGAAGAAGCCGGTCGACAGACCGAGCGCGAGCGCGACCGCCAGCGACAGGAAGGCGAGCGGCAGCGTGATCGCCATCCGCTGCGCGATCAGTCCGGAGACCGGCATCCCGTAGGTGAGGGAGCGACCGAAATCACCGGTCGCAGCGGCGCCGAGCCAGGAAAGCCACCGCACGAGGACCGGTCGGTCGAGCCCGAGCTCGGCTCGTAGTGCCACCAGCGTATCGGGTCGCGCCGAGGTGCCGAGCATGACCGCCGCCGGATCCCCCGGCAGTAGATCGAAGACGACGAAGACGACCAGCGAGACCGCGACGAGAAAGATGCCGAAGCCTACCAGTCGCCGGAGAAGGAGGCTCGGCAAGGCGAAGCGTCAGCTCACCGCGTCCAGCGGACGTCGGTAAGGTCGTTGGAGGGGATGGGCTCGTTGGTCCACAGGCCCGTCAGGCGCTTGTCCCACAGCCCGAGCTTGGGCATCACGAAGAGGTAGAGGGCGGGCAGGTCCTGCGCGAGGATTTCCTGAGCACGTCCGTAATGCTCCAGCCGAGCGGCGTCGTCCACCGCGCGCTCGGCCTCGTGATTGGCCTGATTGAACGCATCGCTCTGGTAGCCGAAATAGTAGTTCGGGCGGGCGTAGATACCGATGTCGAGCGGTTCGGCATGGGCGACGATCGTCATGTCGAAGTCGTGGCCCTTCAGCACCTGATCGACCCAGACGGCGGGAAACTCGGTCGGCACGATCTCGACGGTGACGCCGATCTCGGCGAGCAGCGCCTGCAGCACCTCGGACGAGCGCGTCGCGTAGGACATCTGCGGCACGCGGATCGTGGTCTTGAACCCATCGGGATAGCCGGCCTCCGCCAGAAGCGCCTTGGCGGCGTCCGGGTCGTAGGGCGCCACACCGGTCAGGTCGCGATAGCCGGGGTCGTTCGGCGTGTAATGGCTGCCGATCGGCTGGCCGAACCCGTTCATCGCGGCCTCGACGAGGCCCGCCCGGTCGACAGCCATCATCAGGGCACGGCGCACCCGCGGATCGTCGAACGGCTTGCGCCGGGCATTCATGCCGGCGACGACCTTCAGCTCGGTGTTGCCGACGACGCTCGCGAGGCGCTCGTCGCCCTCGAAGCTCTTGTAAAGCTCCGTCGCGATGAACTCTGGGATCGCGTCGACATCGCCGGAGCGGATCGCCGTCGCCTGCGCCTGTGGGTCGGCGATGAAGCGGAACTCGGCGCTCGCGAGGGCCGGGCGGTTGGCCTCGTCCCAGTAGCGCTCCGCGCGCTCCAGGCGCACGCGGTCGCCCGGCCGCCACTCGGCGAAGCGGAACGGACCGGTGCCGACCGGCTGCGACCGGTTGGTTTCGGCCGAACCCGGCTCCACCATCACGGAGGCGGGCCAGGCCAACCAATAGAGAAGGTTGGCGGACGGCTCCTTCAGCCGCAGCACGAGTGTCGCGGCGTCGGGCGTCTCGATGCTGTCGATGACCTGGAAGAACTGCTTCTGCGGATTGGTCGACGTCTCGCCCCGCGCGCGGTCGAGGGTGAACTTCGCCGTGCCGGAATCGAAACGCGCGCCGTTGTGGAAGGTCACGTTCTCGCGGAGGCGGAACGTGATCGCCCGGCTGTCGTCGGACAGCGTCCAGCCGGTCGCGAGCTGCGGCAGGACCTTTCCGTCCGCGTCGATGCGGGTCAGCCCCTCGAAGACGTTCTGCCAGACGACCTGTCCGATGGCGACCGGCGCCGCGACGGTCGGGTCGAGGCCCGCGGGCTCGATGCTCATGCCGAGACGGATCGAATCGCGCGGCTCCGCCGATGCGGCGCTTGCGGCGCCGAGCAGCATCACCGCGCCGGCCATGAGGGTCAGGAGGCGGGACGAGAACATCGGCATATCGGTGAGTCTCCCCTTCGCGACGCACGCAGCGCCGTGCGAGCCCTTCGCAACGGCGGCCATAGGCACCATAAGCCCCCGCGAAAGTCGAGAGTGCGCTGCGAAGAAACCTCTGCGCCCGGACCGCATAAACTTGACTAATGAAGTCAACAAATCGTAGGCCGGATCATCGAAGGGGAGCCGGCATGGACCAGATCGACACAAGCGCCTCGCCCGTCCGGGCGGCGGACCCGACGCGCCCGCTGACCTCCCGTCTGGCGACGGCGGTCCCCAAACGCGAGGCGTTCCTCGACCATCTTCTGAAGCATCTCGACGAGGACTGGACCGGGCCGATCAATCCGGACAGGGAAACGCGTCTCACCGTCTACGACTGCGACACCCGGTTGCGTTTTTCCGGCGAGGTCCTCACCGTCGTGGTGGAAGGGCGCGAGGCGGGGCAGCATGGCGTCGCCAAGGGCGTCATCGCCTACTATCTCCAGCACATCCTCGGCGACGCCTGTCCGCCGCTCGTCTGGAGCGGCGACGGTGCCGATACGAGGGAACTCGCTCACTTCCGCGAGATGCGCGTCGTGTCCGCCCATCAGGTGACGCCGCACATGCGGCGTGTCCGCCTGACGGGCCGCGACCTCGCGCGCTTTGCGACCGGCGGCCTCCACGTGCGGCTCCTGTTTCCGCCGAAGGGGCGGGCGCCGGTCTGGCCGCACGCCGGTCCCGCCGCGTTGCCGGTCTGGCCGCAGGGCGAGGACGAACTCGTCACCCGCGTCTACACGATCCGCCGCATCGATCCGGCAGCCGGGCATCTCGATATCGACGTGGTCCTGCACGATCCGCCCGGTGCCGGCTGCCGGTGGTCGCGCGAAGCGGCGCCCGGCGATCCCGTCGGCCTGCTGGGTCCGGGCGGCGGCGAGGTCGGCGAAGCCGAACGGTATCTACTTCTCGGCGACGAAACGGCGCTGCCCGCGATCGCGCGCACGCTGGAGGGAATGCCTGAGACCGCGACCGGTCATGCCATCATCGAGGTGGATGGACCGGCCGACGAGCAGGCGCTCGTTCATCCGCCAGGCATGATCCTGCGTTGGCTGCATCGCAACGGCGCACCGGCCGGCACCACGACGCTCCTGCAGGACGCGGCGCGATCGACCGTCGCGGCCGGCGGGCCCGCGCCCTTCGTCTGGGCTGGGTGCGAGTTCGGGGCCTTCAAGGCCATCCGCCGCTTCTGCCGCAAGGATCTCGGGCTGAAGAAGAACCAGCACCTCGTGGTAGCTTATTGGCGTCGGGGACGCCGGCAGGACGACGAGCCCGCCGGCGACGAAGAGAGTTGAGGTTCAGGCCGTCAGGACGACCTTGACGCTCTGGCTGCGATCGAGCGCCAGTCGGAAGGCATCCGGCGCATCGGTCAGCGGCCGGCGCGCGGTGACGATCGACAGGACGTCGACCTTGCCTTCGGAGATCAGACCGACCGCTTCGGCGAACTCCACGTCGAAGCGGAACGAGCCGAGAAGGTCGAGTTCCTTCGACATGACCGAGTTCGCGGGGATCGGCAGCGGCCCGGCGGCGAGGTTGCCGACCTGGACCACCGTTCCGCCGCGGCGCGCGTTCTGGATTGCGGAGGACAGGCCCGCCGGCGTGCCGGACACCTCGAACACGACGTCGGGCGGCGTGATCTTCGAGAAGCCTTCGGCATCCTTCGACAGGTCGATCACCTCGTCGGCGCCGAGCTTGGTCGCGAAGGCGAGGGGGGCGGCCGCCATGTCGACGACGGTGAGCCGGTCGGCGCCCTTCAGACGCGCCGACAGGAGCGTGAAGAGGCCGATGGGTCCCGCGCCGACGATTGCGACCGACTTGCCGGAGAGGTCGCCCGCACGCTTCACCGCATGGAGGCAGACCGCCAGCGGTTCGGCCAGCGCGGCGGCTTCGATCGCGACATGGTCCGGCACCGGCACGCACTGGCCGGGCGTCGTATCGAAGTAGCTGGAAAAACCGCCCTGCATGTGGGGATTCTTCGAGGCGGAGCCCATGAAGAAGACGTTTTCGCAAAGGTTCGCCCGACCCTCGCGGCAGCGGGGGCAATGGCCGCAGGGGCGGAACGGGTTCACCGCGACGCGCGTGCCCGGCTGGAGACCGATCACCTCGGAGCCGACGGCCTCGACGATGCCGGAAATCTCGTGGCCGAGAACCAGCGGCTCGCGCACCACGTAGTCGCCCGTCTTGCCGTGGCGGAAGTAGTGCATGTCCGAGCCGCAGATGCCGCCGGCACCGAAGCGGATGCGCACGAGGCCGGGAGCGAGGTCCCCGAGGTCACGGTCCACGACCCGAAGGTCCTCTGCGCTGAAGATGGTCGCTGCGCGCGCGGTCGTCATTGGATCAGTCCCATCTGAGTCGGAAGCCAAAGCGTTACTATGGGGAAGAAGGTGATGACCAGAAGGGCGAGGAACAATGGCACGAGCCAGGGCAGAATCGCCATCGTCGTCCGTTCGACCGAGAGCTTGGCCACCCGTGACAGGACGAAGAGCACCATGCCGAGGGGCGGGTGGAGTAGGCCGATCATCAGGTTCAGCGTCAGGATCAATCCGAAATGCACCGGGTCGATGCCGAGACGCAGCGCGATCGGCAAGAGGATCGGCACGACGATGGTGATCGCCGCGATCGTGTCGAGGAAGCAGCCGACGACCAGGAGCAGGATGTTGACGAGGATCAGGAAGACGACCGGGTTGTCGGTGATCGCGAGGATTGCGTCCGACATCAGCTGCGCCGCCTGACTGACGGTGAGGAGCCAGGCGAAAACCGACGCCGCGGTCACGATGAAGAGCACGGACGCCGTCGTCTCGATCGTGTCGAAGCTCGCCTTGGCGAGCGTGCGGAAGGTCATCGTGCGATAGCGCACGAGACCGAGGAACAGCGACCAGATGACCGCGGCGACGGCGGCCTCCGTCGGCGTGAACCAGCCCATGGTCATGCCGCCGATCAGGATGACCGGGGTCATCAGCGCCATCACGGCGGAGAAGTCGTAGTACCAGTCGAGCGCCACCAGCGCGGCGAGCGCGATGAGGACCGAAAGGTTCAGCGACAGGCCGAGGTGCACGAGGACGTAGACCGAGATCGGGAAGCTCGCGACGACCAGGATTTCGAACGAGGCGGACAGGAGCCTGCGCATCTCGAACGGCGTGTCCGAGCCCCAGCCCTTGCGATAGGCGAAGATCGCGACCGTGATCATCATCAGGACGGTCATCACGACGCCCGGGATGATGCCGGCCATGAACAGCGCGCCGATCGAGACATTCGCCATCATGCCGTAGATCACGAAGGGCAGGGACGGCGGGAAGATCGGCCCCAGCGTCGCCGAGGCCGCGGTGACGCCGACGGCGGCCTCGACGGGATAGCCGTGGTCCTTCATCGCCTTGATTTCGATGGTGCCGATGCCCGCGGCATCCGCCAGCGCGGTGCCCGACATGCCCGAGAAGATCACCGAGCCGATGATGTTGACCTGCGCAAGGCCGCCCTTCATCCAGCCGACGAGCGCGACCGCGAACGCATAGATGCGACCGGTGACGCCCGCGATGTTCATCAGGTTGCCGGCGAGAATGAAGAACGGGACGGCGAGGAGGGGGAAGCTCTCGACGCCCGCCATCATCCGCTGCGCGATGATGATGTCCGGGGCGATGCCGTAGATCGCAAGGTAGAGGCCCGAGGCGACGAACATCGAGACGGCGACGGGAACGCCCACCACCATCAGGACCAGGAAGGCTCCGATCAGCACGAACATGGCTTACTCCCCCAGGCCGTCGAATGCGCCGGGGCGCTCGAGCACGGAATAGCCCCGCCGCCAGTTGCCCCAGGCGACCTGGATCGCTCTCAGGAGCATGAGGACGAAAGCGGCGAACACGGTCCAGAAGATGATCGAGCGCGGCAGGTCGATCGTCACCATGCGCTCGCGCGAGACGATGTTGACGTAGCGCCAGAGGAGGTAGGCGGCGTAGGCGAAGAAGGCGATGCGCAGGACGTCGACGAAGGTCGAAAGCGCGCGGGCGAGGCCCGCCGGAATGTAGTGGTAGAGGACGTCCACCTGAATGTGCCGCGACATGCGCACGCAGGCGACCGCGCCGAGGAAGACGACCACGATCAGGCAGTTGATCGCGATCTCCTCGGTCCAGGCGAGAGAGTTGTTCAGGACGTAGCGGGTGAAGAACTGCAGGAAGACGCAGACCGCCATGCCCCAGAAGACCAGCAGCGTCAGCCAGTCCTCTAACGCGTAGGGGCTGAGATCGGCCGCCGGACTTTCATCCTCGAACGCGTGTGCGATCTCTTCCGGTGTGGTCTGGGTATGGTGCTCTGTGGCCATGACGGCTCCCTGGCGGGCACACGAGGCTCCGCCTGTCGTTCGGCTCTGCGGAGATGGGTGAGCCGCCGCGCCCCGGTCGGGGGCGCGGCGGACCATCGAGATTTAATGGACGGCGCGGATCGCGTCGTAATCCGCCTGCCGATAGCCGTAGGTCTCGAGCGGCGCCTTCTCGAGCACGTTCTTCTCGAAGTCGGCCTTGTCGACCTCCACCACGTTCAGCCCCTTGTCCTTGAAGGTCTGCACGAGGTTCGCCTCGCGCTGCTGCACGATCTTGGTGGCGCGCTCGGCAGCCTCCAGCATCACGTCGGTGAAGATCTTCTTGTCCTCGTCGGACAGCGAGGCCCAGCGGCTCTGCGAGACCACCGTGTTGAGGTGGTCGACGATATGGCCGGTGAGGGCGATCGTCTTCTGCACCTCATAGAACTTCTTCGCCTCGATTGCCGTCAGTGGGTTCTCCTGCGCCTCGACGGTGCCGTTCTGGAGCGCGAGATAGACCTCGGCGAAGGCGATCGGCGCGGTGTTGGCGCCGCAGGCGCGCGGCATCGCCAGATAGGCCGGCACGTCCGGCACGCGCATCTTGAGGCCCGCGAGATCGGCGCAGGTCTTGATGTCCTTGTTCGCCGTCGTGTGCCGCGTGCCGTAATAGGTCACGGCCGTAATGTGATGACCGGATTCTTCCTCGTAGCCTCTGGCCAGCTCACGGAAGATGTCGCTCTTGGTATAGGCGAGGAGGTGCTCCGGGTTGCGGAAGATATAGGGGTAGTAGGTCACCCCGATCGGCGTGAACTCGCGCGAGGCGAAGCTCGAGCCGGAGATGATGACGTCGACGGTGCCGAGCGTCAGGCCCTGGTTGAGATCGGCCTCCTTGCCGAGCTGCGAGGCCGGGAAGACGTTGATCTCGTAGCGCCCGTCGGTGCGCTTCTTGATCTCCTCCGCCGCCCACACGGATTCGGTGTGGAAGGGCTCGGTCACCTCGTAGACGTGGCCCCAGGTCAGCTTGGTCTGCGCGAGCGCCGTGCCCGACATCAAGGTCGCGACGGCAAGGGCGGCGAGCGCCCAGGGTGTCTTCGTTCTCATGCGTCGTTCCTCCCGTTGGACCCGGCGCCGGCCTTCGTCGCGCGCCGCGTTGCAGGCGTGGCCGGCGTCCTCCCGACGGCCTTCCCGATGCCGGCGTCCTCGCCGAAACTATGCTGGAACCGGATCTGCGACTGGCGCAGGTGCTGGCGCATCGCGGCTTCGGCTGCCGCGGGATCGCCGGCTGCGATCGCATCGCGCACGGTGCGATGCTCGGAATAGGCGACCCGCCACGTCTGTCCGGTTTCGAAATACTCCGACAGCCGCGCGAAGTACGGCGTCATCCGCTGGTCGAAAAGCTCGCCGATGAAGCGCGTGATGACCGCGTTGCCGAGGATGCCGGCGACGGCCACGTGAAATTCCCGGTCCACGGCGATCGTCTCGGGCGAGGGATGGTCGCCGTTCTCCATCCGGCCGAGGATCGCGTCGAGGACGGCGACGTCCGCGGCGGTGGCCTTGACCGCGGCCTCGCGGATCAGCGCGCTCTCGATCAGCTCGCGCGCCCGCAGAAGCTCGAACGGCCCCTCGACCTCGTCCGACACCGGCTCGGTCACCGGCGGCGCGGTGACGTAGATGCCCGAGCCGACCCGGATCCGGATGCGACCTTCGACCTCGAGCGCGATCAGCGCCTCGCGCACCGTGGGGCGCGAGATGCCGAGCCGTTCGGCGAGCTCGCGCTCGGTCGGCAGGCGATCACCGACTCCGTACTCACCGGACTCGATGAGAAGTCGCAGCTGGTCTGCGACCTGCCGGTAGAGGCGACGCGGTTCGATGGCCTTGAGGGGCATGGTGCGATGCCCTCCCAAGCCTCGCGCTGGCCAATTGATCTGACCAATTGGCCAGAGTGTGGCTGCGAGGACCGATGGCGTCAAGCCGCGTTAAGAATTGCCTGCCAAGCCGAGGAAGCGCGCCGTGTCGGGATCGACGGGAATACCCTCGACGGCGCGGCGGGCCTCGACGTCCCATTCGCGATCGCCCGGCGCCATGACCCTGCCGCCGTCGACCGGCGGAACGGACCGCAGGGCGTCGAGATAGCGGCGCATGCCGTCGGCGAAGAGCGCGGCTCCCGCGAACCGCTCTGGGTCGATCGCGAGGAAGAAGTGCCCCATGTTGCGCGGTGTCGATATGTCGTCGCTCCCGACCATCGGGATGAACTCGTGGTCCAGCGTCGTGCCGTTGAGGATGCCGGTCAGGAGCGTCGCGACACCGGCGAGCGCCGCGCCTTTGAAGCCGTAGCCTTCGCCGCCGAGGGGCAGGAGCATGTCGGCCGCATGCGGATCACGCGTCGCGTGGCCCGACGTGTCCGCGGCGACGCCTTCCGGCAGGGTTTGCCCGAGCGACCGGTAGAGGAGCACGCGGTTCATCGGGATCGACGAGGTGGCCATGTCGAGGAGCCAAGGGCTCTCGCCGACGACGGGCGCTGCGAAGGCGAGGGGGTTCGTACCGTGGAAGGCCTTCGTTCCGTCGAACAGGCCGACGACCGAATCGGTATTGGTGGTCGCAAAGCCGATCATGCCGGCGTCCGCGATCGCCACCGCATAGGCGCCCGCGGCGCCGAGATGCGAGGAGCGAACCGCCCCCACCGCGCCGATACCGCTCTCGCGGGCGAGTTCGACCGCGAAGGCGGCGGCGCGGTAGCTCGTGAGGTGTCCGAGCCCGTCGTCGCCGTCCACCGTGCCGGTCGCCGCCGCCGTGCGCCTCACCGTCACGTTCGGGCGCGGGTTGACGCGCCCGCCCGCCATCACCGTGCAATAGTGCGGCACCAGCCGGACGCCGTGGCTGTCGACGCCGACGCGCGAGGCGTGCATCAGCGCGCGGGTCGTCGCATCGACCGATTCGTCCGAGGCACCGGCCCCCCGAAGGGCCGCCCTGACGCTGGCCTCGAGTTGCGCTGCGTCGACCAGAATGGCGCTCGTCATATCCGTTTCCTCCCGATGGTGCCGAAGATCCCGGGGTAGCGCGATCGCCCCGCGCGGCGCAAACGGCGCGATCATGGGGACGAGCGGAGAAGCCGTTTGAGATCGGGCGCGTTCGCCGCTATCGGAAGCGCGAAGAGGCCGCGCCGTTGCCGGGCCTCGGGGAGGACGAATGAGCGAACGGCCCTTAGTGATCGTCGCGCCGCATCCGCGCGACCTCGACATGATCTTCACGCCGGACGCGCTGTCGGAGTTCCGCGAGCGCTACGACCTCGTCGAGACGACGAGCGGCGAGATCGACGCCTTGCCCGCGGATGTGCTGGCGCGGGCGCGATACCTTGTCGGACAGCCCGACGTTTCCGATGCCCTGCTGGCGGCGATGACGAATCTTCGGGCCATCGTCAACGTCGAGGGCAACTTCACCGACAACATGCCGTACGCCGCCTGCTTCGAGCGCGGCATCCACGTCCTGATCACGAGCTCCGTGTTCGCCGAACCGGTGGCCGAGATGGGGCTCGGCATGGCGCTCTCGCTGCACCGGCAAATCGCGAAGGCCGACGCGGACTTTCGGCGCGGCGAGGAGGTCTGGGGCCTCGACGGCAACGGGTCGGCACAGCTTCTGACCGGCTCGCTCATCGGCATCGTCGGCTTCGGCGATCTCGGCCGCTGCCTGAACCGCCTGCTCGCGGGCTTCCGTGCCAAGGTGCGGGTCTACGATCCCTGGCTGCCGGCCTCCACCATCGCCGATCACGGCGCAAAGGCGACCGCGCTCGATGACATTCTCGCCAAGTCCGACACGGTCTTCGTGACGGCCTCGGTCACTGCGGACAACCAGCACCTCTTCGACGCCAAGGCTTTCGCATCGATGAAGCCGGGCGCGGCCTTCGTCCTCCTCAGCCGCGCCGGGATCGTGGATTTCGACGCGATGCGCGAGGCGGCCGCGAGCGGGCACATCAAGGTCGCGACCGACGTGTTCCCCGAGGAGCCGCCGGCGGCGGACGATCCGGTCCGCCGAACGCCGAACATGCTCCTGTCCGCCCATCGCGCCGGCGCGCTCGATCGCGTCTTCAAGCGGATGGGCGATATCCTACTCGACGATCTCGAACTGATGGACGCGGGGCTCCCCCCGGTGCGCGCGCGCCGGGCCGAGCGCGAGACCGTCCGCCGCATGCGCTCCAAACCCGTGTCGAAAAGCTGAGGTCATCCATGCTCAAGAACATCCCGCCAATCATCACGGCCGAACTCCTCACCATCCTCGCCGAGATGGGCCACGGCGACGACCTCGTTCTGGTCGATCGCAACTACCCGGCCGAATCGACCGCCGCCGAGACGGTCACGGGCACCTGTGTCCAGCTCTCGGGCGTCGGCACGACGGAAGCCGCACGCGCCATCCTGTCGCTCCTCCCGCTCGACTCCTATGTCGACGCGCCGGTGCGCCTCATGGCCGTGGTCGGCGATCCCGACGCCGTGCCGGAGGTGCACAGCGAGATGCAGGCGGTGGTGAACGAGGCCGAAGGCAAGTCGATCACCATCGAACGGGTCGAGCGCTTCGCCTTCTACGACGCCGCCAAGAGCGCCTATGCCGTCGTGCGGACCAGCGAGGCCCGGCCGCACGGCTGCTTCATCTTCAAGAAGGGCGTCATCTTCGATTGATTGCCCGATCGGAAATTTGACGACGGAAGTCAGGTTTCCTACACGACGCGCAAGGGCTCGCCGGAGCCCGAGGATATCGAGACCGGGCGTCGCGACTCATGTTGCGCGTCCGGTCCATGAGGATGCCATGCTCGCGCGTTTCTTTTCCTACTACACCCCGTGGCGCGGGCTCTTCCTGCTCGACTTCTCCTGCGCCGTACTGGCCGGGCTTCTCGAACTCGGTTTCCCCATTGCGGTGAAGGTCTTCGTCGACGACCTCCTCCCCAGCGGCAACTGGGGGCTGATCGTCCTCGCCTCGGCCGGGTTGCTCGCGATCTATGTCCTCAACACCGGTCTGATGGCCGTGGTCACCTACTGGGGCCACATGCTCGGCATCAACATCGAGACCGAGATGCGGCGCAAAGCCTTCGAGCATCTCCAGACGCTGTCCTTCGGCTTCTTCGACAACCAGAAGACCGGCCATCTCGTGGCACGGCTGACGAAGGACCTCGAGGAAATCGGAGAGGTCGCCCATCACGGGCCGGAGGACCTCTTCATCGCCGTGATGACCTTCATCGGCGCCTTCCTCCTGATGCTGGCCGTTCATCCGGAACTGGCTCTCATCACGGCGGTGGTCGTCCCGGTCGGCTCCTGGGTGACGACCCGTTATGGCAGCCGCATGACCGCGACGTGGCAGGCAATCTACGGTTCGATCGGCGACTTCAATGCCCGCATCGAGGAGAATGTCGGCGGCATCCGCGTGGTGAAGAGCTTCGCCAACGAGGCGCACGAGCGCGACCTGTTCGCGCGCAACAACGCGGGCTATCGCACGCGCAAGCTCGACGCCTACCGCATCATGGCGGTCAGCCAGGCGCTCAACTACCTGACGATGCGCCTGACCCAGGTCATCGTGATGCTGGCCGGCACCTGGTACGTGATGGCCGGCGAACTCAGCTACGGCGGCTTCGTCGGCTTCCTGCTCCTCGTCGGAGTATTCTTCCGCCCGGTCGAGAAGATCGCGGCCGTGCTCGAGACCTATCCGAAGGGCATCGCGGGCTTTCGCCGCTACACCGACTTCCTGGATACGACGCCCGAGATCGCCGACGCGCCGGACGCGCGCACGCTGGCGGGCGTCACGGGCGCGATCGCCTTCCGGGACGTTCGCTTCGGCTACAAGGACTCGCGCCCCGTCCTGAAGGGGATCGACCTCGACATTCGCGCCGGGGAGACCGTCGCCTTCGTCGGCCCGTCCGGCGCCGGCAAGACCACGATCTGCTCGCTGGTCCCGCGCTTCTACGACGTCAGCGCCGGCGCGATCCTCGTCGACGGCCAGGACATTCGCTCCTTGACGCTCGCCTCGCTTCGCCGTCACATCGGCATCGTGCAGCAGGATGTCTTCCTGTTCGGCGGGACGGTGCGCGAGAACGTCGCCTATGGGCGTCTCGACGCCAGCGAGGCGGAGATCGCCGACGCTATCGAGCGCGCGCACCTCACCGAGACCGTCGCGGCTCTGCCGGACGGGCTGGACACGGTCGTCGGCGAGCGCGGCGTCAAGCTGTCGGGCGGACAGAAGCAGCGCCTGTCGATCGCGCGCATGTTCCTGAAGAACCCGGAAATCCTGATCCTCGACGAGGCGACCTCAGCGCTCGACACGGAAACCGAGCGGGCGATCCAGGCCTCGCTCGCCGAACTCGCGGAGGGGCGGACGACGCTCGTCATCGCCCATCGCCTGTCGACCATCCGCCATGCAGACCGCATCGCCGTGGTCGTCGACGGACGGATCGCGGAACTCGGCAACCACGCCGAACTCATGGCCCTTGGCGGCGCCTATCGTCGCCTGAACGATGCGCAGGAGCGACTGCACGGCGGCGTAGAACTTGGAGAGCGTCCGGCGGCCGAGTAGCCGCCGGGGCATGGCTCTCAGGTGTTCGGCATCGCGCGCCAGCCCCAGCCTTCAGCGAGAGCGAGACACCGCTCTGCCGTCTCGACGCTGCCCGTCGTTCCGACGCTGCGGAGCGAGGCCGCCGCGCTGGCATGGGCCAGCTTGAGGCAGTCCGGCACCGGTCGGGCCTCGTGGTAGCTGTACATGAAGCCTGCGGCGAACGCGTCGCCCGCGCCGTTGGCACCGCGCACTTCCGATTGCGGCACGTTCACGGACGGATGGCGGTAGACCGCTCCATCCCGCGTGAAGGCGATGGCCGCCCGCGGGAAGTGGATCGCCAGCACCTTGACCGAGCTGCGCTCCATGATCTGCCGCCCCGCCGCCTCGCAGGCCGCGATATCGGTCTCGCCGTCGCGCGTCGTCTGCGTGCCGGTGATCGCGCCGATCTCGTAGTCGTTGATGACCAGCGTATCGAGATGGGGGAGGCACGGCTCGGCAAGTTCGCGCAGGCGCTCCGGCGCGATCTGCAGGAGTTCGAAGTTGGTCTCGAGACCCGCCGCGCGCGCCGCCTTCAGCGTCGCCACCCAGCCGTTCACCTCGCCCTTCCAGGCATTGTCCATCACGTCGTGGATGCCCGGTAGCCCGAGGTGGAAGATGCGGGCCGAGGTGCCCGCGAAGTCGAAGTGGTCGGGTGAGAGGAGGGCGCTCGTGCCCTGATGGAAGATATGCGTGCGCTTGCCGGTGTCGCGCGCGCTGTAGGCGTCGGTGTAGTTGGTGCGCCCGCCCGCGATCACCCGCATGCCCGTGCGGTCGATGCCGTTGTCGTCGGCGTAGCGCAGGAGGATGCGGCCGTCCTCGTCGTCGCCGACGCAGCCGATGGTCGCCACCGGCATCGACGGGTCGAGCCGGCGGATGTCGATGCCGAAGTTGCAGGCCGAGCCGCCGCCCTCGACGCTTTCCTCGAGGATGCGCGTGACGGTTTCCTCGACCGGCCAGCGGTCGAGGAGCTTGTTGTGGTCGGCGCACCAGGTCCCCCCGGTCAGGAAGCCGCGCCGCTGCACTGCGGACATGGGATCAGGCTCCCATCTTCAGCGACGGATCGGTGATCTCGAGATCCTCTTCGAGCGACTTCTTCGGCCGGATGCCGCTCTTATGCAGGTGGTCGTGGTAGGCCTTGGTCGCCTCTTCCGAGGAGACGTCGTCCTCGATCACCGAGCGCATGGCGCGCACGATGGCCTTGGAGTCCTCGGCGAAGAAGATCTTGCGGCCGAACAGGGCGACCCGCGCGCCGTACTTCTCGGCCTGCTTCACCATCTCCAGCGTATCGCGGTTGGTGGACGAGGCGCCGCCGAGGATGCCGACGATGAGATTACCGGGATCGAACGAAGCGAGCTCCTCCGTCGCCTTCGGGCCGTTGTAGACGACCTTCAGGAACTCCGGCCGGTCGTGCTTCGAGACGCCGGCGAGGATCTTGGCGATGAAGTCGTTGTTGTATGTGTAGAAGTCCGAGCCCGGCGCCTTCACCTCGAACTGCGGATTGAACACTTCGAGGAAGTGCCGCACGCCGGCCGCCGACGCCTCGTCGCGGAACTTGGCGTAGGCCTCGATCGTGCGCAGGTCCTGATCGAGGTCGTTGAAGAAGGTCACGGCATAGAGGCCGAGGTCGGAGACCGGCTTCACCCGGTCGAGGCGTGCCGTGCGGAAGGGCACGGTCGGCAGGTGCTTGTAGTTGGCGCCGCGCCAATGCCAGATGTCGCTGCCGTCGTTGAGGCGCACGGCGGACGTCACGTCCGTGTCGGCGTAGACCCCGCGCGACGCCAGATGCTCGGCCGAGGACAGCGATGTCAGCATGATGTCGACGAGGCCCGACTTCACCATCTCTTCCATCGCGTCGCGATAGACCTTGAGCGGGCGCATCTTGCCCGTCGGCTTGCCGTCGGCATCGTGCTCCGGACCGGAGACGCCGACGCCGAGCGCCATGTCGCCGTCCTTGGCGTCGGCGATGATGAAGTCCTTGGGCGTGTATTCGCCGCGCCGGATGCGGGCGAGCTTGAGGTCCATGGTCTTGGCGGTGGTCATGGGGATGGGCTCCGAAGAATGCGAATGAGCGGGCGAAGGGTGGTCAGGCCGAGACCTTGCGGATCCACTGATCTAGGCCCACGGCGACGATGATGAGGATGCCGACTGCGAACTCCTGCCAGAGGGCGTCGAGGCCGGAGAGGGCAAGGCCGTTGCGGAAGACGCCGACGATCAGCGCCCCGATGAGCGTGCCGACGATCGAGCCGCGCCCGCCGAAGAGCGAGGTGCCGCCGATCACCACGGCGGTGATGGAGTCGAGGTTCGCCTGTCCTCCCGAGGTGGGGCTGATGGCGCCGACGCGGCCGATCAGGACCCAGGCCCCGAGGGCGCAGATGACGCCCGACAGCGAGTAGACGGCGAGGAGCACGCGGCGCGTGTCGATGCCCGAGAGGCGCGCGGCTTCCGGGTCGTCGCCGGTCGCATAGACATGGCGTCCGAAGGCGGTGCGGTTGAGAATGTACCAGGCCACTGCGGCGACGAAGAGCGTGAACACCGTGCCGAAGGTCAGCCGGGCCCCGCCGCCCTGGATGGCGGTCGCGGTGAGCTGAAGGAACGGCGCCTCGGCGGCCACCTCCTGCGCGCGGATCGTCTGCGAGCCGCTGTACCAGAGGAAGACGGCGCCGAAGATGCTCCAGGTGCCGAGCGTGACGATGAAGGGCGGTAGCTTGACGTAGGTGATCAGGAGGCCGTTCAGGAAGCCGCAGGCGAACCCGACGCCGAGGCCGATGCAGAACGCGAGTTCCGCCGGCACGCCCATCATCACCGCCAGCCGGCCCATGACGACGGTCGCAAGGATCATGATCGCGCCGACCGACAGGTCGATGCCTGCGGTCAAGATCACCAGAGTCTGCGCGATGCCGATCACGGCGATGATGGTCACCTGCTGCATGATCAGCGACAGGTTGAACGGCTGGAAGAAGCGCGGGCCGACGATCGCGCTGAAGATCAGGAGACCGACCACCAGCACCACGAAGGGCACGATGGTCGGATACTGGTGGAGGAGGTGCTGCAGCCGCCGAAGCGGCGAGCGCCGACCCTCGGCGAAATGGGCGACGGCGTCCGCGTTGTTCGCGGTCGGTTCGACGCTGGACATGATTTCCGACCCTCTCTGTGCGCCTGTCGAGACGGTCGGTGCGAAAGGGGTTTTCGCACCGACCGCGGGTGGCGGCGCCGCGAGCGGCGCGCGCTTGGTCTCAGCGGGCGGCGATCAGCCCCAGCACTTCTTGAGGGCTTCCTCGGAGGTGATCGACGGGACGCCGTCCACCGGCTTGTCGGTGACGAGATCGACGCCGGTGTTGAAGAAGTCGAGGCCCGGCGTCACCGCCGGCTTCTCGCCCGTCTTCTTGAAGTTGACGATGGCCTCGACGCCCTTGGAGGCCATCAGCAGCGGATACTGCATCGAGGTCGCGCCGATGACGCCGGCCTTGACGTTCTGGACGCCCGGGCAGCCGCCGTCGACCGAGGTCACGACGACGGAACCTTCCTTGCCGGCCGCCTTGATCGCCTCGTAGGCACCGGCCGCCGTCGGCTCGTTGATCGTGTAGAACACGTTGAGGTCGGGGTCCTTCTGGAGGAGGAGTTCGGCGCCCGTGCGCCCGCCTTCCTCGGAGCCCGCACCCCACTGGTGGCCGACGATGCGCGCGTCGTCCTCGTCGAGGTAGCGGCTCATGTCCTTCGGATCGATACCGAAGCCCTTCATGAAGCCCTGGTCGCGCGCGACGTCGACGGTCGGCTGCGTCTCGATGGCGTCGAGAAAGCCGACCTTCGCGGTCTTCGGATCGGACACCGTTTTGGCGGCCCACTGGCCGATCAGTTCGCCCGCCTTCACGTTGTCGGTGGCGAAGGTCTGGTCCGCCGAGTTGGCGGGGTCGAGCGGCGTGTCTAGGGCGATCACGAGGATACCGGCCTGACGGGCCTGTTCGAGGACCGGCACGATGGCCTTGGAATCGCTGGCCACGATCAGGATGCCGCTGGCGCCGGCCGAGATGAGGTTCTCGACGGCGGTGACTTGGCTATCGTGGTCGCCGTCGAACTTGCCCGCGAAGCTCTGGAACTTGACGCCGAGCTCGGCGGCCTTCTCGCTGGCGCCTTGGCGCATCTTGGCGAAGAAGGGATTGGCTTCGGTCTTGGTCACGAGGCCGATCAGGATGTCGTCCTGGGCGCGCGCAGGTGCGGACGCCATCAGGCAGGCTGCGATGGCGGTGCCGGCGACGAGGCCGGCGATGCGGTGGACGGTGCTGCGCGACATCATGTTCCTCCCGTTGATGATCGGCGGGCCCTTCTGGCCGACGCCGTTTCGCTGGCCGGGCGATTCGCCCCCGGCGATCCATCGAGGCGGCGATCGGGTCGAACGATGCCTCGTTACTCTCCCCCGCCGGCTCGAACCGGGCGGTTCCGGCACCTCTCTCCCCAGAGGCGCCGCGCTGGAACGGAGTAAAAGCGCGATCGACGGAAAACACAATCGTCCGATGCGCGTCGTCAGAACTTTTTGCGCAGAATTGGAAGATACCGACCTTAAATCGATATGGCAGTCATACGAACCGATCCAATTTGGGCCCGGTTCGTGGTGAAACTGCGCAAAATCCTCCGAAGGGTGTCAGCATTCCCTCTCGCTTGGCGATGGCGTGTCCCTGCTGGTCTTCGGAAGCCGCACTTCGGATCGTTCCCCGCATTTTCGGCGTGGATTGCGGGAGCGGATCGCGCTAGGGCAGGGCCGCATGCTCGCCTCGACCGCAAGGTAGGAAAGGTTATTCCATGACGCAGCCCAAACGCATCGCCGTCACCGGCGCGGCCGGCCAGATCTGCTACTCGCTCCTGTTCCGCATCGCCAACGGCGACGTCTACGGCAAGGACACCCCCGTCGCGCTCCAGCTTCTCGACCTGCCGCAGGCCCAAAAGGCCGTGAAGGGCGTCGTGATGGAGCTCGAGGACTGCGCGTTCCCGCTCCTGCAGGACGTCGTTATCACCGACGATCCGAAGGCGGCCTTCCGCGACATCGACGCCGGGTTTTTCGTCGGCTCCCGCCCGCGCACGCAGGGCATGGAGCGCCGCGACCTCCTCAATGCCAACGCCGAGATCTTCCGCACGCAGGGCCAGGCTCTCAACGAGGGCGCCAAGCGCGACGCCAAGGTGATCGTCGTCGGCAATCCGGCCAACACCAACGCCATGATCCTGGCCGCCAACGCCAAGGACTTCCCGAACGAGAACATCACCGCGATGCTCCGGCTCGACCACAACCGCGCTCTCACGCAGTTCGCACAGAAGGCCGGCGTCTCGGTCGATGCGATCAAGAAGTTCGTCGTGTGGGGCAACCACTCGCCGACGATGTTCGCCGACTGGACGAACGCCACGGCCGACGGCCGCAAGCTCTCCGAGGTGATCGGAGACGAGGCCTGGTACAAGGAGACGCTGATCCCGACCGTCGCCAAGCGCGGCACGGCGATCATCGAGGCGCGCGGCGCATCCTCGGCCGCTTCGGCCGCGAACGCTGCGATCGACCACATGCGCGACTGGATCCAGGGCTCGGACGGCGACTGGGTGTCGATGGGTGTGTCGTCGGACGGCTCCTACGGCATCCCCGAAGGCCTGATGGCCGGCGTGCCGGTGATCTGCGAGGGCGGTTCCTACAAGCGCGTTACCGGGCTCGAGATCGGCGAGTTCCAGCGCCAGATGATCGACCGCACGGTGGCCGAACTGTCGGAAGAGCGCGAAGCGGTTTCGGCGCTTCTTTAGTTTTTCGTCTCGACCGAAGGTTCGAAGGGCCGCCCTGCCACCCCGGCAGGGCGGCCTTTTCGTATCCGAAAGGTTCAACGGCTTCTTAAGCTTCCCCGGCGAAATTCACCCGACGTTGCAAGCGGGCCGCAGGATGTTCCGGAGCCGAAGCCTTCCCCTGATTCTGGGTCTTGCCCTCCTTGCCGTGGCGGGCGGTTGCGCTCGGATGGAGCCGCGCATGAGCGCCGAGGAGTGCCTCGCGCGCGCCATGTATTTCGAGTCCAACCGCTCGTCCGAGGCGGGGATGCTGGCGGTCGGCACGGTGGTGATGAACCGGCTCGAGTCCGGCAGGTACCCGAAGTCGGTCTGCGGCGTCGTCGGGCAGAAAAACCAGTTCGCGCCCGGCGTCCTGTCGAAGCCGATGGGCAAGGGGCGGGACCTTGCCACGAAGACCGCGCGTCAGGTTCTACGCGGAGCGCGGCATTCCGAGGTGCAGAAGGCGATGTTCTTCCACACGGCCGGCTACTCCTACCCCTATTCCAACATGCACTACGTGACGATCCAGGGCGGCAACTCCTTCTACGAGAAGCGCAAGAACGCGACGTCGACGCAGTCGATGGTGGCGGAGCGGATCGCGGCGGAGAAGGAGGGCAGCCTGCCGTTCACACCGCCTGAGCGGACCCTCGCGGTGGCGCAGGCTCCGGCGCCCGCCGTGATGCGCGCGCCGGTCCGCGAAAGCCGCATCGCGCGGCAGATGGGGCAGCCGGCTCCTTCGGCACCGGCTGCGCTCGACATAATGAGCATCGAAGACCTGATCCGCCAGAACGGCGGTTGATGCTGCTTCAGGCGTCGGGGAAGTCGGCCGACAGGCTGAGGTCCTTCAACCCTTCGATCTCGGTCATCCGCTGCTTCAGCTTCGCCGTCACGCCATCATAGGCGACCTTGCCGAGAACGAGGTGCCGCGGCGCCTTGTCCATCTCGGTGACGCGGATCATCGCTTCGCCCGCGCGCACGGGATCGCCGGCCTGCTTGCCGCTAATGTCGGAGGTGGATTTGAGGCGTGCGCCGGCCGTGTCGGCATATTCGGCGATCTCGTTCGGCGTCTGACGCAGCGAGCGGCCGGCCCAATCGGTCCGGAACGGGCCGGGTGCGACGCACGTCACCTGGATGCCGATCGGCGCGCCCTCGGCCGCCAAGGCATCGGAGAAGCCCTCGACCGCATGCTTCGTCGCGGCATAGTAGCCCGAACCCGGGAAGCCGATGAACCCCGCCTGCGAGGTGAGGTTGAGGATGCGACCGGACCGCTGGCGGCGCATGATCGGCAGCACCGCGCGCGTCATCGCGAACAGGCCGAACACGTTGGCGTCGAACTGCTCGCGGATTTCGGCATCGTCGCCTTCCTCGATGGAGGCCTGGTAGCCGTAGCCCGCATTGTTGACGAGGACGTCGATCCGACCGAACCGCTCCTCCGTCGCCTTCACGGCGGCATCGATCGCCACGCGATCGGTCACGTCGAGCGACAGGGCCAAGACACGGTCCTCGGCGAGATCGGTCAGGCTCTGGAGGCGCGCCTTGTCGCGTGCCGTGGCGACGAGGCGCCAGCCGCGCGCGATCACGAGCTTTGCGAGCTCTTGGCCGAAGCCGGTGGAGCAGCCGGTGATGAACCAGACGGGCGTTTCAATGGAGGACATGGGCGGGTCTTTCGATCGCGAAAATGAGAACCGTTCGTTCGATGCCGGTATCTGGGAGCACTGCGCGCGACGGCCAGCGGCATCGGGTCACCCGGCTGCTACGGCAAGCTTACTGAAACGTTTGGCGTGCTACTCGATATCGAGAGATTGGATTCAGCCGGATTTCCGCCCTTGTCGTCGAACCATCCCGGCCGCACGGCCTTCGTCCGCCGCCTGCGCATCGCGTCCGCCCTGGTTCTGTCCGTCGCGCTGGCCTCGTGCCAGTCGATGGACTTGTCGCGCAGCGACGTGCGCGCCGGTCTCATTCCGCCAACCAAGGCGCCGGCCCTCATGGTCGGGGCCGAGGCCGTCGCCGAGCGGACGCCGTCATCGATCGTGGTCGACATGGACACGGGCCGGGTCCTCCAGGCGGACGACCCGGACGGCCTGCGCCATCCCGCGTCGCTGAC
>NZ_CAJYIU010000101.1 GCF_913775355.1 uncultured Aureimonas sp. | reverse complement strand
GTCACCTTCGTGCCTCGAACGGCGTCGGCCTCCACCGCGGGGAAGTTCACGTTGAAGAGCGTACCCTCGGGCGCTGCGATCGTCAGAAGCTTGCGCACGATCTCGGCGCCATGCCGCTCCGCGGTCGCCAACTGCAGATCGCGTCCGCCATCGGCGCGGAACGTCTGGCTCATCGCGATCGAGCGAAAGCCGAGCATCATGCCCTCGATCGCTCCCGCGACGGTGCCCGAATAGCTCACGTCGTCGCAGACGTTCTGCCCGGCATTGACGCCGGACAGCACCAGATCGGGCGCCTCGGGCATCAGGTGCTTGGCGGCCATGATCACGCAGTCGGTCGGTGTGCCTGTGACGGCGAAACGGCGCTCGCCCTCGCGCCGCACACGCAGAGGCGACGACAGCGTCAAGGAATGAGACAGACCGCTCTGGTCGGTCTCGGGCGCAACCGTCCACACGTCGTCGGACAACTGGCGGGCGATCGCCTCCAGCGTCTTCAGGCCCGGCGCGTGGATGCCGTCGTCGTTCGTCAGAAGAATGCGCATGCTCAATCCCGCCCGATGATCTCGAGCCCGCCCATATAGGGCCGCAGGGCGTCGGGCACGCGAATTTCGCCGGCCTCCGTCTGATAGTTCTCCATCACCGCGATCAGCGCGCGGCCGACGGCCGTGCCCGACCCGTTCAGCGTATGGACGAAGCGCGGCGCGACCTTCTCGCCTGCAGGACGGAAGCGTGCATTCATGCGCCGGGCCTGGAAGTCGCCACAGACGGAGCAGCTGGAAATCTCGCGGAAGGCATCCTGTCCCGGCAGCCAGACTTCGATGTCGTAGGTCTTCTGTGAGGAGAACCCCATGTCGCCCGTGCAGAGGACGACGGTCCGGAAGTGCAGGCCGAGCCGTTCGAGCACCGTCTCGGCCGCGCGCGTCATCCGCTCGTGCTCGTCGAGCGAGGTCTCCGGCGTCGTGACCGATACGAGTTCGGCCTTGTAAAACTGGTGCTGGCGAAGCATGCCGCGCGTATCGCGCCCGGCCGACCCGGCCTCGGAGCGGAACGAGGGCGTCAGCGCGGTGAAGCGCATCGGCAGCTTCGCCTCGTCGATGATCTGCTCGCGCACGAGGTTGGTCAGCGACACCTCGGCTGTCGGGATCATCCAGCGACCGTCGGTGGTGCGGAAGAGGTCCTCGGCGAACTTCGGAAGCTGGCCGGTGCCGAACAGCGCGTCGTCGCGCACCAGAAGCGGGGGGGAGACTTCCTCGTAGCCGAACTCGCTGGTGTGGACGTCGAGCATGAACTGGCCGAGCGCCCGTTCGAGGCCTGCGAGCTTGCCGCGTAGGACCGTGAAGCGCGAGCCGGACATGCGGGCGGCGGCATCGAAATCCATCAGACCGAGCGCTTCGCCGAGCTCGAAATGCTCCTTAGGCCTGAAGGAGAACGCGGGCTTCTCGCCGGAACGGCGAACCTCGACGTTGTCGGCCTCGTCGGCGCCACGCGGCACGTCGGCCAACGGCGCGTTCGGAAGCGTCGCGAGGAAGCCATTCAGCTCTTCGTCGAACTGGCGCTCCTGCCGCTCGCCTTCCTGGATCTTCGCCTTGAGGTCGGCGACCTCGGCCATCACGGCGTCGGCGCGCGCGGCGTCGCCCGAAGCCTTCGCCTTGCCGATCTCCTTGGACGCCTCGTTGCGGCGGCTCTGCCAGCCCTGAAGCACCTGCAGGTGCTCGCGGCGCGCGTCGTCGAGACGGCGCACCTCGGGCGAGGCGGCGGCTGCCCCGCGGCGCTCCAACGCCTCGTCAAGCGCTTGTGGGTTTTCTCGGATCCATTTGAGGTCGAGCATGTATCTCCAGTCCGCGCGGGACGGACCGGAGCCGGAGAATTACTCCGTTTGCGCTTCCGCTTCCGCCAGGCGCTCGGCTCGCTTCTTTTCGATCAACCGTGCCGTGATGATCGAGACCTCGTAGAGAATGATCGCCGGGATCGCAAGGCCGATCTGGGACAAGGGATCGGGCGGTGTCAGCACCGCCGCGACGATGAACGATAGCACGATCGCCCACTTGCGCTTGTCGGCAAGACCGTCGGCCGTGACGATGCCCGCGCGCACGAGAAGCGAGCAGACGACGGGAAGCTGGAAGACCAGACCGAACGCGACGATCAGGGTCATGATGAGCGACAGGTATTCGGAAACGCGCGGCAGCAGCGAGATCGCCGCGTGGCTTCCGTCGCCCGACTGCTGCATCGAGAGGAAGAACCACATCACCATCGGGGTGAAGAAGAAGTAGACCAGCATCGCGCCAAGCAGGAACAGAAGCGGCGTCGCGACCAGAAACGGAATGAACGCCGCGCGTTCGTCGCGATAGAGGCCGGGTGCCACGAACTTGTAGATCTGAATCGCGATCACCGGGAAGGCAAGGAAGAAACCGCCGAAGGCGGCGACCTTCACCTGCGTGAAGAAATACTCCTGCGGCGCGGTGTAGATCAGCTCCACTGCGGCCGGATCGAGCCCGGCCCAGGAACTGGCGATCTGGTATGGCACGACGAGAATGTTGAAGATCTGCTTGGCGAAGAAGAAGCAGATCAGGAACATGCCGAAGAAGCCGGCGATCGCCCAGATCAGGCGACGCCGCAGTTCGATCAGGTGTTCGATCAGCGGAGCGGACGAGGCTTCGATGTCGGCTTCCGAACGCTTCACGTGTTCTCTCCGGCGCGCGCAGGCGCTTCGACCTTCGTCACCGTCGGCGGCACGCTCTCGGCCACCTTCGCCTCACCGTCCGCCGGTACGGGCGCGAGGTCGACACGCGCCGCTGCCCCGTTCGGGTTCGAGGAGATCGGCGTCATCACACTCGGCGGCTCGGCCGGCACGGCAGCCTCGCCGGGCTCGGGAACGCGCGGCGCCGGCGCGGCGGTGGCCGCCCGCAGCGAGGAGCGGATCTCGTCGCCGACCGCACGGATCGGGTTGAGGTTCTTCGAGATGCTCTCGCGCGGATCGAGCGAGCGGACGTCCTGAGCCGTCTTGCGCAGCTCGTCGAACTCGGCCTCCTGCAAGGCTTCGTCGAACTGCTTGCGAAAATCGCCGGCCATGCGTCGCATCTGCGACGTCACGCGGCCGAAGGTCCGAAGCATCTTGGGAAGATCCTTCGGGCCGACGACCACGATCAGAACGATGGCGATGACGAGGAGTTCAAGTCCACCGATGTCGAACATGGCGGTACCGAATCAGGCGTGGCGGCGCGTCCGCGCCGCCAGCGGCCTCAGATCCGCGACTTCTCGACGGGCGTCTCGGTCACGAGCGGCTCGCCGTCGCGGCTTTCGAGCGTGCGGCGTTCGTGGACGACCGTCGTGTCCTCGTCGGCCATGCCCTTCTTGAAATTCTTGATGCCCTTGGCAACGTCGCCCATCAGCTCGGGAATCTTGCCACGGCCGAAGAGGAGCAGCACCACCGCGAGAACGATGAGCCAGTGCCAGATGCTGAAGCTACCCATACTAGTCTCCTATGAGCGCGGCGCGCCCGAGATCCGGTTCAAGCCGATCCACCCGAGCCTTCAAACACGAAAGCCTCTTGCGGATCAACGGATACGAAGACCTCTTGCACACCATCGGGAAGATCACCCGGCCTGATCCGCGCCCGGATCCTCCGATCGAAGCCGTCGACGGCGAGCGACAGGAGGTCAGACCTGCCGACGAACTGACGCGAGACGACGCGAGCCTGAACCGGACCCTCGTCCGGCGAGACGCGCACCCCCTCGAGCCGCAGTCCGACGGTCATGGCTGTGCCATCCGATCGTGGCGAGTCTGCGACGGGACCGAGCGGACACATCACGGTGCCCGCCTGAACCGACGCCGGTAAGACGTTGATTTCGGAAAAGAAGGATGCCGCGAATAGATCGGCCGGTTGCCGGTAGAGCTCGCGCCCCGTACCGCACTGGACGAGCCGGCCCGCGCGCAGGAGAGCGATCCTGTCGCCGAGCCGCATGGCCTCCTCCGCGTCGTGGGTGACGATCACGGCCGTCGCTCGCGTCTCGCGAAGAATCGCGACGGTTTCCGAGCGCATCTCGTCGCGCAGTCGGCTGTCGAGACCCGAGAACGGCTCGTCCATCAACAGAACTTGAGGACGCGGCACCAGCGCACGCGCCATGGCGACACGCTGCTGTTCGCCGCCCGACAGATTGTGCGGATATGTTTCGGCCAGATGCTCCAGCCCGACGCGCCTCAACGCCGCCGTCGCCGTCTCGCGCTGGACCTCGCGCGGCAAGCTGCGGAGGCCGTAGCGGACGTTGTCGACCAGCGTCATGTGCGGGAACAGCGCGAAGTCCTGAAACATCAGCCCGACGCCGCGCTGCTCGGGCGGCACGAAGCGATCGGGACCCGCGACCTCCTGCCCGCCGATGAAAACCTGGCCGGCGGTCTGACGCTCGATACCCGATGCGATGCGCAGGAGGCTGGTCTTGCCGGAACCCGACGGGCCGAGCAGGCAGAGGATCTGCCCGGCGCGAATCTGGATATCGATGTCGGAGAGGATCGTGCGCCCTGCCGCACGGAACCCGATCGAGCGGAACTCGAGATCGGCGGCAAAGCTCACGCCGGTCTTCATTCGACCGGCATCGCGCGGGTTCTGTCGCTCCGTCGTGTCCGTTCGCATCCCGTCCGCCCGTCAGCGCCGAAGGTCGGCAGGACCCTCGCTCGGGCGGGACGTAACGTCTCGGTGCCTGCGGCTCAAGCCGTGAGGGCGAGAAGCGATGCGAACTCCTCGCGCATCCCCTCCCCGACGGGCGCCGTCGCGCCGCCCCGGATCAATGCGTGCGCGCGCTCGGCGCGCCGGAGGCTCTCGCCCGACAGTTCGGGCACGCCTGACGCGATCGCGCGCATCTCGGTCATGTCGCCGTTGCAGTGGAGAGCGAGATCGCAGCCGGCCTCGATCGCGGCGCGTGCGAGCATGTCCATGTCGCCCTGCAGCGCCTTCATCGACATATCGTCGCTCATCAGAAGACCATCGAAGCGCAGCGCCCCGCGGATGATCTCAGAGATGACGATGGGCGAGATCGTCGCAGGACGATCGGGGTCGAGCGTCTCGTAGCGGATATGCGCCGTCATGCCGGCCGGGAGGTCGGCGAGTTCGCCGAACGGCAGGAAGTCGTGGCTTTCGAGTTCGGCCCGGCTCGCGCGGACGTATGGCAGTTCCAGGTGGCTGTCGACCTCGGTCCGGCCATGCCCCGGAATGTGCTTCATCACCGGAAGCACGCCGCCTGCCGCAAGACCGGACGCCGCCGCCCGCCCGAGCGTCGCGACAACCTCCGGGCTGTCGGCATAGGCCCGATCGCCGATCACGGAATGCGAGCCCGGTGCCGGAAGATCGAGACAAGGAAGGCAGTTGACGTTGATACCGTAGCCGCCGAGGAGGTCGTCCGCCAGGAGACGGCCCTGCAGCCAGGCCGCACGACGACCTGCGGATTCGTCCGCCGCGAACACGCGCCCGATCTCGGCGGCGGGGGGAAAACGCGGGGCGAAGGGCGGTCGCAGGCGCTGGACGCGTCCGCCCTCCTGATCGATCAGGATGGGAACGTCGTCGCCGCCACGCACGTCCTTCAGCTCCGCCACGAGATCGCGGACCTGCTGCGGCTCGCCGATGTTGCGGCCGAACAGGATGAAGCCCCACGGGCGCTCGTCGGCGAAGAAGGCCCGCTCGTCCGCGTTGAGACGCTGGCCGATGCAGCCGGAAATCCAGGCCTTCGATCCGTTCATTGCCGTCTTCTCGCTGGGCATGGAAGCGTCGGACGCGGGGACCGCGTCGCGCCGAGGGGATCCGATCCGGCGGTCGACCGCCAGACGTCCGATGGTCGTCACTGCGGCCAGCGTCAGCGCGTCACGAAGCAGCTGCCGCCGGCCGACTTCAGGCTTTCGCATACGCTGTTCGCTTCGTTCTTCGACGCCGCGGCGACACGCACGCGATAGAACGTGCCCTTGCCGGGGATCTCAGCCGCCTTGATGCCGAGGCTGCGTCCGCCGATGGCATTGGAATAACGCTTGCCGAGGTTGGCGAGCGATTCCTCGGCGGCGGCCTGCGAGGGTTGCGACGCGATCTGGACGTAGTAGGCATCCGCACCGGCCGGCGCCTCGACCGCCGCAACGCGCTGCGGCTCGGGCTTGGCGGGTGCGGGGGTCGCCGCGACGTCTGCCGGCTCCTCGTCCTCCGACGGCGCCGGGGCCGTGGTGGACGCCGTCGTCAGCGACGCCTCGTCGGCGTTGAACGGCATCTGCGGCGAGATTCCGGCCACCGGATCGAGCGTCGCGGCATGCGCCTGCATGGACGCGGCCGCCGTCAGGAGCGAGGTGCCGTCGACCGGAACCTCGCTGGCGACCAGCGTTCCGTCGGGCCGCACCGAGAGGGTGCGCACCTTGCGGGGCTGAAGCGTGCCGTCGGCGGGCTCCTTCGCTGCCGCGACCTCCTTCGCCGGCTCCTCGCCGGGAAGCGGGATCTGGTCGCCGACCTCGACGCCGGGCAGGGAATCGACGGGGGCATCCTCCTCTTCGGCGATGTCCATCGGCTCTTCCATCGCCGTGACGAGCGAGCTCTGCTTCGGGGCCGTGGTCGCCGACGAGGCGCCGGCCACCTTCTGGTAGACCGCCTTGTTCTGGTTGGGGATTGTCTTGCCGCCGGGATCCACCGGCGCAATCTTGTACGGCTCCGCGTCCGCCTTGATCAGCATCGAGCCGTCGCCGGACGTCGGACCGCTCGTGCCCATCAGGCTCGCGCCGCCCGCGATCGCAACGATCGCCACCACCGCGACGCCGCTCACCAGCATCACGCCGCGCATGCGCGACCGGCTGCGGACGGGCATGTCATCATACGGCTCGTACTCGGGCTCGGCCTCGTCGTAGCCGACGACATCCTCGTCGTCGTAGTGCGCCTGCGCCGGGGCGGGGCCGCCGCGCATCGCAGCGAGCTCGCTGTTGATGAGCTCGTCGAAATCGTCGAGCGTGATCGCCTGACGTGGCTCGAGATCGTACTCGGCGTCGCGCGCGGGGGCGAAGGACTGCGTTTCGGCGGGATTGGTATTGCGCGGGCGCGCCGGCATGCTGAGACCGAGAAGGGCCTCGTCGATCTGGCGATCGGCGTCGCCGCTGCCACGAATGCCGCGCGGCAGCGAGCCCGGCGCGGCAGCCACGCGCGGGGCCGCAGACACGGCCTGCACCTGGGGCGCGGAGCCGGTCGGCTGGTAGGTGAAGTTCTCCCACTCGGCCGACTCGACCTCGACGGGCTCGAACCCGCCATAGGTCGAGGAACCGCCGCGCTGGCTGGTCATCGGAGGATCGATATGGCGGGCGGCATCGGAATACCGGCCACCCTCGCCCGCACCGCGACCGCCGAAATCCTTCGCGTCCTTCATGACCTGACCCCACTCCGCAAGACGATCCGTACGCCTGGACCGTGCCGTCGAACGAGGTCTGCCACTAGGGCGCGAACTTGTTCAAAGCGTGGTCCGTTCAGCGCATCTCTTCAGGCGCGTGGACTCCGATCAGCTTGAGACCGGAGGCGATCACGAAGGCGACGGCCTGCACGAGCCCGAGGCGCGCTAGGCTTGTTGTCGCATCGTTAGCCTTAACGAAGCGTAACTCCGGGTGATCCTTGCCGCGATTGTACTGTCCATGGAACGCCGAGGCGAGGTCGTAGAGATAGAACGCGAGGCGATGCGGCTCCTTGGCGAGCGATGCCGCCTGCACGAGGCGCGGGTACTCGGCGAGCTTGCGGATCAGGGCCAGCTCGCCCTCGTCGGTCAGAAGCGACAAGGTCTCGGCATCGACCGTGGCGACCGCCGACACGTCGATCCCCTCGCCGTCCGCCTGCCGCATGATCGAGCGGGCACGGGCATGGGCGTACTGCACGTAGAAGACCGGGTTGTCCTTCGACTGCTCGGTCACCTTCTGGAAGTCGAAGTCGAGCGGCGCATCGCTCTTGCGGAACAGCATCATGAAGCGGACGGGATCGCGCCCGACCTCGTTCACGACGTCGGCGAGCGTCACGAACTCGCCCGCGCGCTTGGACATTCGCACCGGCTCGCCGTTGCGGAAGAGCTTCACGAGCTGGCAGAGGACGACGTCGACATGCGCCTTGTCGCCGGCGACAGCCTTGGCGACGGCCTCCAGCCGCTTGACGTAGCCGCCATGATCGGCGCCCAGCACGTAGACCATCTCGTCGAAGCCGCGCGCGAACTTGTCGGCGAAATAGGCGACGTCCGCCGCGAAATAGGTATAGGTGCCGTCCGACTTCACGAGCGGGCGGTCGACGTCGTCGCCGACCTCGGTCGAGCGCAGGAGGGTCTGCTCGCGGTCCTCCCAGTCCTCCGGCAGCTGGCCCTTCGGCGGGGGCAGCGTGCCCTGATAGACGAAGCCGCGCTCACGCAGGTCATCGACGGCCTGGGTGATCCGGCTCGGGTCGCCCTCGTGAAGCGTCTTCTCGGAGAAGAACACGTCCTGCGTGATATCCAGCGCCTTCAGGTCGTCGCGGATCGACATCATCATCGCCGCGATCGCATAGGACTTCACGGTCGGCAACCACTCCGCCTCGTCCTGATCGAGGAGTTCGCGGCCATAGCGGATCGCGAGCGCGGCACCGACGGTCTTGAGATAATCGCCGGGGTAGAGGCCCGCGGGAATCTCGCCGATCGCCTCGCCCAGTGCCTCGCGGTAGCGCAGGAAGGTCGAGCGCGCGAGCACCTCGATCTGCGCACCGGCGTCGTTGATGTAGTATTCCTTCGAGACCTCGTTGCCGGCGAAGGCCATGACGTTGGCGATCGCATCGCCGACGACCGCACCGCGGCAATGGCCGACATGCAGCGGACCGGTCGGGTTGGCCGAGACGTATTCGACGTTCACCCGGTGACCCGTCGCCTCGCCGCGGCCGTAGTCGAGACCACGGGCCAGGAGTTCGTGAAGGTGCCTGGTCCAGTAGGCGCTCTTCAGGCGCAGGTTGATGAAGCCGGGGCCGGCCACCTCGACGGTCTCGACGTCGTCGTCCTTGCGAAGGGCGTCCGCGAAGGCGTCGGCGAGGTCGCGCGGCTTCGCGCCGAGCGGCTTGGCGAGAACCATCGCCGCATTCGTCGACAGGTCGCCGTGCGAGGCGTCGCGCGGCGGCTCGACGCCGATCCGCGAGAGGTCGGCGCCCTCGTTCCCGCGAGCGTTCAGAACCGCTTCGACCCGTTCCCGGATGCGCTGCTCGAAGTCGGCGAAGATGTTCATCAGAGGATCCGGTCTTGGCGGGGCGCGCTGCGCCGAGGCGAAGGCAGCGCGCGCTGGAAACGATGACGGGGATGATCCCGCGAGCGGCGGCGCTAACGCAAATCCGGCGTATCGTCAAACAAACGGCGGTGCTCGGCGAGCGCGAAACTGTCGGTCATCCCGGACAGGTAGTCCCCGACATGACGCGCGAGACGCTCGGGCGGCAGCCCTTGTGCCGCCTCGCTCCAGCCGCCCGGCAAGAGGTCCGGCCGCTCCACCAGCCGATCGAACAGTTCCTCCACCACCCGCTCGGCCTGCCGCATCGTGTCGAAGACGAGCGGGTTGCGGTAGACACGCTGGAAAAGGAAGGTCCGCGTCTGCGCGACCTGCGCCCGCATCGTCGGCGAGAAATCGACGAGGGTCCGCGCGGCCGAGCGCACATCCTCGACGCTGGCAATGGCATACGAGGCAAGGCTCTCCAGCGTCGTCGCGATCACGTCCTCGACGAGCCGCGTGATGTGCCGGCGCATGATCTCGTGCCCCGTACGGACCGGGTCGAGATCGGGATGGCGTGCGCGCACCTCGCGCAGGATGTCGCCGGCCAGATCGAGCGCCTCGAGATCGTCGAGCGCGATCAGCCCGGCCCGCAGACCGTCGTCGAGATCGTGTGTGTTGTAGGCGATGTCGTCCGAAATCGCCGCCGCCTGCGCCTCCAGGCTGGCGAAACTGTCGAGAGCCAGCGGGAACCCGGCGTCGAACGCGGCGATCTGCGGCGGCACGGGGTGGCGGCTTGCGGCATGGGGTCCATTGAGCGGTCCGTTGTGCTTCACCAGTCCTTCGAGCGTCTCGAACGTCAGGTTCAGCCCATCGAATTCGGCGTAGCGACGCTCCAACGCGGTCACGATGCGCAGCGACTGCGCATTATGATCGAAGCCGCCGACGTCGGCGAGCTTGCGGTCCAGCGCCCGCTCCCCGGCGTGGCCGAACGGCGTGTGACCGAAATCGTGGACGAGCGCGATCGCTTCCGTCAGATCCTCGTCGAGCCGAAGCGCGCGGGCGAAGGCGCGCGCGATCTGCGAGACCTCGATCGTGTGGGTCAATCGGGTTCGGTAATGATCGCCCTCGTAGGCGACGAAGACCTGCGTCTTGTGCTTCAGCCGGCGGAAGGCGGTGGAGTGGACGATCCGGTCGCGGTCGCGCTGAAATGGCGTGCGCGCCCGGCTTTCGGGCTCGGGGACGAGCCGTCCGCGCGAGGCGGCCGCGTGTACGGCGAAGGGCGCCAGACCGTCATGGCCGGTTCCGATGCGTTGGGTCGTCCAGTCCGACATGGCCGTCCGCGAAGTTGGGCGCCGGCGGAGCGACGCGAGGCGGGCGAGATTGACCCTCCCGTTGCGCGTCCATACCTTAGCGACACGACCCCAACAACAAGAGGCCGGATTGCCGCCGATGCGGCGCCGGATCAGCCATGAGCGAGACGCTCGCCAATTCCATCACCGTGTCCGACGCGGCCGCCCGCCGCATCAAGGCGATCGTCGCCAGGAGCGAGACCGAGAACGCGTTGCGGATTTCGGTCGAGGGCGGCGGGTGCTCGGGCTTCTCCTACAAGTTCGACCTCACGCGCGACGTCGAGAGCGACGACCTCGTGATCGAGAAGGACGGGGCGCGCGTTCTCGTCGATCAGACCTCGCTGGCCTATCTCGACGGGTCGGTGGTGGATTTCGTGGACGACCTGATGGGTCAGTCCTTCCAGATCCGCAACCCGAATGCGACCGCCTCCTGCGGCTGCGGCACGTCCTTCGCAATTTGACAGACCCGGTCGGCGAAGGGCATGGCCTTGGCCATTGCCTTCCGACCGGAACCCCGCCCATGCTGCTCGCCACTTGGAACATCAACGGCGTCAAGGCACGGTCCGAGGCGCTGCTGGCGTGGCTGGACGAGCGCAAGCCCGACATCGTCGGGCTGCAGGAGATCAAGAGCGTCGACGAGAGCTTCCCCCGCGCCGACCTCGAGGCGCGCGGCTGGCACGTCGAGACGCACGGCCAGAAGGGCTTCAACGGGGTCGCCCTCCTCTCGCGCCAGCCACCGGCCGCGGTGGAGCGGGGTCTGCCGGGAGACGCGACCGACGAGCAGTCGCGTTTCATCGAGGGCATCTGGGAAATCGGCGGCAAGCCGCTCCGCTTCGCCTCGCTCTACCTGCCGAACGGCAATCCGATCGGCACCGAGAAGTTCACCTACAAGCTCGCCTGGATGAAGCGCCTTGAAGCGCATGCGCGGCGCCGCCTCGGCGAGGAACTGCCGTTCCTCCTGGCGGGCGACTACAACGTCATTCCCCAGCCGGAGGACGTCAAGAACCCGGCCGCCTGGGCGGAGGACGCGCTTTATCAGCCGGAAAGCCGCGAGGCCTATCGCCGGCTTCTCAATCTCGGCCTCACCGACGCCGTGCGCGCCTCCAGCGATCAAGCGGAGACCTATACGTTCTGGGATTATCAGGCCGGCGCCTGGCAGAAGAACAACGGCATCCGGATCGACCACGTGCTGCTCTCGCCAGAGGCCGCTGTCGCGCTCCGCTCGGTCGCGATCGACAAGCATGTGCGCGCCTGGGAGAAGCCCTCCGACCACGTGCCCGTGGTCGTGGAACTCGACCCGGCTTCGCTGCGCTAGTTGGCCGGGTCGTTGCCGCTTTCGGCAAAGGCGATCGCGGTCTTGCGGTCGTCCTCGGATGAGAGGGAGAAGGCTTCCTCCTGGAGCGGACGGATCCACTCGCGGTCCTTCGGCGCGGCCAGCTTGTAGGCGCGCGTCAGCATCGCCAGCCCACGCGCCGGCTCGGCCCGCATCGCGATCGCGTCGCCGTCGAAGATCAGGTAGCCGAGCAGCGCTTCGGCCTTCGCATAGCCCTTGTGGGCGGACAGCTTGAGCCAGCGCGCGGCCTGGCGCGGGTTAGCCCGGCCGCCCTCGCCCGCCAGCAGCATCCGCCCGAGTTCGAACTGCGCGCGCGCGTCGCCGAAATAGGTCGCGGCATGGGTGTAGAGCTGGCGCGCCTGCGACGCATCGGGCTTCACCGGCGTCCCCGAAATGCCCGACCGCACGTATTCGGCCAGGGCCAGGACGGCGCTGACGACGTAGGGCGCGTTGGGCGAGGACGCGGTGTCGTCCTCTTGGTCGCGCACGATCTGCTCGAACATCTTGAAGGCTTCGAAGTCGTCCTCGACCACGCCGTCGCCGGCCGCGTACATCTGGCCGAGCTTCCAGCGGGCGCCGGGATGACCGAGCTTGGCGGCATGCTGGAGCGCATCGATCGCCGCCGCCGTCTCGCCCCGCTTGTAGGCCGCAAATCCCATCGAGAAGACGTCGCGCGGGCTGGACGACGGCGTCTCCAGCACCGGGTTGGCGGACGGATCGAGCGCCAGCACGGGGCCCGCGCCGAGCGCGAGCGCAACCAGTCCCCCGAGGCCGAACGCTCTAGTGTGCCGCATCGACGCGAACCGCACCGCTTGCACAACCGAACGACGACGAAGCGGCGACGCCGCGGCCGATGAGGCCCAGGCGGCCATTCGGCCCCTTCCGGTCGGTTGTCGATTTCATGGTCCGGTCCTCCGCGTCGAGGATCGGATAAACAGCTTGCGCCATCATGCCCTGCGAATGTCCGTCCCCGCACTTCACGGTCGTGGGTGGTCCGCCTTTATGGCGGCAGCACGGCATTCTTTCCTGGCAGGCTTTATAGGCGATGCTTGCCTGCAATAGTGTTGCTGCCGCTCCACACATTCACGACCCTTGGTCGTGCGAACGGCGGCACCGGCCCCAAAGCCGATGCCGCCGCTCTCAAAGCTTTTGCAAGGTCAGAACGAGAGCTTGAGCGAGACGTTCGCTGCGTAGACCCAGTCGTTGCCCACATCGGCATCGAACACGGCGCCACTCGTCCGGCGCTGCTCGCCGTCGGTCCAGTAGCCGATCAGGCCGCCGACGCGCAGCTCCGCCCAATCGTTGTTCTTGAGGGCGAGACCGCCCGACAGGGTGTAGAGGTCGGTATAGGTGGTTTCCGCCCCGGTCGAGACGCCGCTGTCGTAGCCGAGCGAGATGCTGCCCGACACGTTCTCGTTGAAGGCGCGGCCGATGCCGATGGTCGCCGTGTAGCCGTCGTCCCAGTAGTAGGGGCTGACGTTTGAGTTGCCGGCGACGGTGGTCACCACCGCGCGGTTGGTGCTCCAGTCGGTCCAGCGGAACGAGGCGAGAAGAAGCGTGCCCTCCGCGATGCCCGTCTGCGCGTTCATATAGAGGCTCTGCGGGCTGGTCGCGGTGTTCAGCGAGGCCGGCAGGTTGCTGGCAAGGACCGTGCCGCCCGTCGGCAGCGCCGAGATCAGGGCCGGCGGAACGTTGATGCCGCGCTGGGCGAGGAACGCTGCCGCCTGCGGGATCGAGAGCTGACGCCCGTCGGCGAGCTGGACGAAGGCGTTGTTGGAGGCGACGAGCGTGCCGGTGCCGGTGATGTCGTCGTGCTCCACCTCGGAGCGGTAGAGAATCTGCGCACGCAGCGCGATCTCGGGAATCTCGAAGGCCGCGCCGATGCGATAGCCGGCCGAGAAGCCCTGGCTCGTATCGGCGGTCAGCGCCACCGGCAGAAGCAGCTGCCCGCCGAACGAGGCCAGCGCGCCCTGCAGGGCGCCCGGCAGCGTCGGGCCGAGGTTACGGGCGGCAAGGCTCGTCCCGTTGAAGTTGAAGTCTTCGCCGAACACGCCGCCCAGCACGCTGAAGCGCATGCCGTTCGTCGAATAGCTGACGCGGCAGGTGCCGCTGATCTCGTCCGAATCGAATGCGAGGTCGCGAACGCGCGATCCGCCGGGGAATCCGGCCGGCTGCGCTCCGCCCGGCAGCGAGGAATAGTCGGCCTCCGCCGCAAACGCCTCGACATAGTTGCCGACGCAGGCGACCGAATCGTTGCCGAGCTTCAGGGCCGCGCTCGGGATCATGTAGGTGCCGGTGTAGTCGCCGTAGTCGCCGGAAACACCGTTGACGCGCTCGAACCCGCGAGCCGGGTTGACGTAGGTGAAGCCGAGGCGCGTGCTGAAGGGAGCCGCCTCGTAGAGTACGTCGGTGTCGGCCGTGCCGCGCTGGAAACCGCCGGCCTGCGCGGCACTGGCGCCGAGCAGAACCAGAATTGTCGTCTGCGCCAGGCGCGCCTTGAAACCGCTCATGCTTTCCCCCACCGGTCGTCTTCGCGGGCATTCCCCCTGCCCGTCCGTATGACCGAACCGTGTCATGATGCGAGGGCGTTGAGAATACGGGCGAAAGCACGGCGACAGGTTGGCGAAACCTGTACGAGGCGCGAGACGAGACGGAGAAAAGGCCTTATATTTTTCCGCCAAGCCCTTGTCTTCGCTTGGCCATCTCCTTCAGACAGAACCGGGTCGGTGCTGTCGTCCTCTTCAGCGCCCGGTTGTACGCCCCCTTCCGTAAACGGAAGAATTCGATCACCGTTGCAGGAACGCTACACGCCCGGCAACGGTGATCGAAGGCAGAGCTAGCGAAGCATGGCCAGCGCGGCGTCCAGCTTTTCGGCCTCGGCGAGATAATCGGCCCGCTTCTCGCGCTCTTGGACGACCACCTCCTCCGGCGCGTTCGCGACGAAGCGCTCGTTGGAGAGCTTCTTGTCGATGCGATCGACCTCGGTCCGGGCCTTGGCGGCCGCCTTCGTCAGGCGTGCGATCTCCGCTGCGACGTCGACCGTTCCGGCGAGCGGCAGAGCGTAGGCCCGCGTGTCGAGGACGAACTGAACGGACTGCGGCGGAGCGACGTCGGCGGCCTCGATGCTGGACAGGCGAGCCAGCCGCTTCAACGCCGCATCGTGGCGAACCAGTCTTTCGCGGGTCTTCGCATCGACGCCGACGGCCACGAGCGGCGCCTCCGCACCGGGCGGAACGTTCATCTCGGCGCGAATCGACCGAATTTCGCCGACGAGCGACACCAGCCAGTTCAAATCGTCGGCGGCATCCGAGTCGTGAAACGCCAGGACCGGCCACTCGCCATGGCACAGGAGCACGTCGCGCGGACGCGGTCCCGCCGTCGCCGTCCAGAGCTCTTCGGTGAGGAAGGGCATGAACGGGTGGAGAAGCGCATACACCCGGTCGAGGACGAAGCCTGTCACGCGCCGCGTCTCGACCTTCGCCGCCTCGTCCTCGCCGAGGAACACGGGCTTGGCGAGTTCCAGATACCAGTCGCAGACCGTGTTCCAGGTGAAGCGGTAGATCGCGGCCGCCGCGTCGTTGAAGCGGTAGGACTCCAGCGCTGCGTCGACTTCCGAGATCGCGGTCGCCAGCTCGCTCATCAGCCAGCGATTGAGCGGCAGGGACAGGGTTTCGGGATCGACGGGGACGTTATGCTCGGCGCCGTTCATCTCGGCAAAGCGCGTCGCATTCCAGAGCTTGGTGCCGAAGTTGCGATAGCCGCCGATCCGCTGCGGATCGAGCTTCACGTCGCGCCCCTGCGCCGCCATGATCGCCAGCGTGAACCGCAGGGCATCGGCGCCGAACTCGTCGATCAGGTCGAGCGGATCAACGACGTTGCCCTTCGACTTCGACATCTTGGCCCCGTTCTTGTCGCGAACGAGGGCGTGCATGTAGACGGTGCCGAACGGCTCCTGGCCGGTGAAATGCAGGCCCATCATCATCATCCGGGCGACCCAGAAGAAGATGATGTCGAAGCCGCTGACGAGAACGTTGGTCGGATAGTAGGTCGCGAGCTCCGGCGTCTTGTCCGGCCAGCCGAGGGTCGAGAACGGCCAGAGCGCAGACGAGAACCAGGTGTCCAGCACGTCCTCGTCGCGCCGCAGGAAGCCGTCGAAGACCGAACCGGTCTCGGCCATCTCCCGCGCCTCGGCGTCCGTCAGCATGCCGTTCGTGACGTAATGGGCGAGCGCCGCACCGGCGACGGTCTCCTCGTCCTCGTCCACGAACACCGCGCCGTCCGGTCCGTACCAGGCCGGGATCTGGTGGCCCCACCAGAGCTGGCGCGAGATGCACCAGGGCTGGATGTTCTCCATCCAGTCGAAATAGGTCTTCTCCCAGTTGCGCGGGACGAAGGTCGTGTGGCCCTCGCGCACGCTGGCGATCGCGGGCTGCGCCAGCGTCTTCGTATCGACATACCACTGGTCGGTCAGGAACGGCTCGATCGGCACGCCGCCGCGGTCGCCGTGCGGCACCATGTGGACGTGGTCCTCGACCTTCGCGAGATACCCCTCGCCGTCCATCCAGTCGACGATGAGCTTGCGCGCCGCGAAGCGGTCGAGGCCCTCGAACATGCCGACGGCCCGCTCGCCGTCGGCCGGGAACAGTCCCTCCAGGAACTCCGCATTGTCGCGGATCGAGATCGTGGCGTCCGCCGCCAGCACCGAGATGCGCGCAAGGCCATGACGCTCACCGACCTCGAAGTCGTTGAAGTCGTGCGCCGGTGTAATCTTCACGGCGCCCGAGCCCGCCTCCGGGTCGGCATAGTCGTCGGCCACCACGGGGATGACACGGCCGACCAGCGGAAGCCGGACCGTCTTGCCGACGAGATCGGCGTAGCGCTCGTCGGAGCCGTTCACCGCGACGCCGGAATCGCCGAGCATCGTCTCGGGGCGCGTCGTCGCGACCGTGATGAAGGTCGCGGAGTTCGACGGATCGTAGTCGCGTCCCTCGACGGGATAGCGGAAATGCCAGAGATGGCCGCGAATTTCGCGCTGCTCCACCTCGATGTCGGAGATCGCGGTCAGGAGCTTCGGATCCCAGTTGACCAGGCGCTTGTCGCGATAGATCAGCCCCTCGCGGTGAAGCTGCACGAAGACGCGGCGGACCGCCCGCGACAGGCCGTCATCCATCGTGAAGCGCTCGCGCGACCAGTCGCACGACGCACCGAGGCGCCGCAGCTGCCCGAGGATAGCCCCGCCCGATTCGCTCTTCCACTGCCAGATGCGCTCGATGAAGGCTTCGCGGCCCATCGCCCGGCGGCCGGGCTCCTTACGCTCCGCAAGCTGGCGCTCGACGACCATCTGAGTCGCGATGCCGGCATGGTCGAGGCCAGGTTGCCAGAGGACGTTCTGGCCGAGCATACGGCGATGCCGGACGAGGATGTCCTGCAGCGTGTTGTTCAGCGCGTGCCCGATATGCAGCGAGCCCGTGACGTTCGGCGGCGGAATGACGATGGAGAAGGGATCGGCGCCGGGCTTGGCGCCGGCACCGGCCCGAAATGCGTCGGCGGCCTCCCACCGATCGGCCACGCGGGGCTCGATCGCGGCGGCGTCGTAGGTCTTCTCCATGGGCGGGCATCCAGATCGATCAGAATCGCGACCGGGTTTCGAGCAAGACGTCCGCGATGTCAACGAAGCCGCACGCGGCTCCGTATGGACCTGCCTCGAACGAAGAAGGGCGCCCTCCCCGTGGAGCGCGCCCTTCGATCCAAGTCACATGGCCGACGATGCGTCAGCGCTTGATGCCACCCCGGGCCAGCCGCTCGATCTCCTCGCGGATGAGACGCTCGACCATCTTCGGCAGATTGTCGTCGAGCCAGTCGCGCAGCATCGGCTGGAGCATTTCCTGCGCCATCGCTTCGAGCGAGCGGAGTTCGCCCTGCCGGATCGCCTCGGCGAGTTCGTTGAAGGAGGCGCCGACGAGCTGGCCCGTCGTCGGCGACACCAGCGGCGGGGGCGTGTCGCCGAACCGGCTCGTGGACGCAGCTCCCTCGTCCGCCCGGCGCGCGTCGGAGTTGGCGGGCTCGAAGGCGTTGCGCTC
>NZ_CAJYIU010000100.1 GCF_913775355.1 uncultured Aureimonas sp. | reverse complement strand
TGGGCTCGAACTCGTGCGCGACCGCCTGATCCATGCGCACGGTCAGGTCGCCGGCCGACAGGCGTGCGAAGCCCGCCTCCACCGCATGCACGAAGGCGCGAAGGTCCTCCGCCTTGGCGTTGTCGATCGCCGACTGGCGGTCGCGCTGCTCGGCCTGCGAACGCCGGGCGGCGTCGGCCTCCGTCGCGAGGCGCACCTTTTCCAGCGCCGCCTGCTTGAAGACCTCGACGGTGCGGGCCATCGCCCCGACTTCGTCGCCCCGGTCGGTGCCGGCGACCTCGACCTGAAGCTCTCCCGCAGCCAGACGGTTCATCTGGTCGCGAAGGCGCTGCAGGGGATGCGTGATGCCCTTCGAGGCCATGAGACCCGCGCCGATCATGCCGATCAGCACGCCGGCAAGCGACAGGCCGATCGTCGTGTAGATCGTCGACCAGGTCTCGGTGGACGCGCTCGCCGCGAGGGCGGCGGTGTCGCTCAGCATCAGGTCGCGCTGGGCCTGATAGCGCTTGACGAAAGCGGCGGCCGCCACGTCCATGTCGGCCAGACCCAGCTTGCTCTCGTCGTTGCGGTCCTGCAGTCCGAGGGCGATGGCAGCCTTGCCCTTGGTCGTGATCTCCGCGGCATCCGAAGCCATCTCGGCCACGGCCGGCGCATAGATCGGCAGGCTTGCCCCGATTTCGTCGAGAAGCTGGCGCGTGGCCTGCATCTTGTCGTCGAAGTTCGCGGCCGCCGCCTTCGCCTCGGCGCTCTGCCCGTCATACGTCAGCACCCTGTAGGCCGAATAGGCGGCGTCGCTGACGTTGCGCCCGGCCCGCGTCAGCTTGACGGTCGCCGGATCGTTGACGGCGACGAGCTGCGTATAGTTGTGGTCGACGCGATCCATCTGGACCGCACTGTAGGCGCTAAGCCCAAGCCCGATCAGGCCGACGGTTGCGATCGACAGGGTGAACTTGCGAAAGATCGTGAGATTCTGCAGCACGGGACGAACACCCTATCGAAATGACCACGCGTCATTGTGATTGGAATAGCGCGTGTTCGTTGACACTCCGCTAACCACTCTTCGCGGGAGAGGCTCTCGGGTGGCTGATGTCAGCAAGGGTAGGAAGATCATCCGTCTCGAAGCCCGAAGGGACGGGAGCGGCCGAGAACCGGCCTTCGGCTTCCGCGATGCGGCGGTCCCCCTGATGCGGCGATGGTTCAGGATGCCGCTGTGCGGATCGCCACCGCCGCATCGCACGGACGGCGCCGCGCCATCACCTCGCCGACCCGGCGCCGGAAAGCCTCCTCTTCGGCGCTCGCAGGTTCGACAGCGCCGGCCTCACCGTCGACCCGCACCTTTTCACGGTCGCCAGTGGCTCGCCCATTGGCGCCCGGACGGCTCGTCGAGCTCTGCCCTTTCGATCCGTCGCCCAGTGCACTTCGATACGCCGATCGCCGTACACGGCGGGACGCCCCCTTCAAACCTTCGGGCGACCGGCGACCGCCCCTGCCGCGCCGTTCGCAAATTTCCTCGCGGGCGCCGTACTAACGCGTTACGAGGAGGCTCCCGACGTTTCGTTGCCGAGCCCGAGCATGACAGCACCGTCCCCTGTTTCCGAAGTCGGGCGCCCCCGAGCCATCGCCGGGCGAGACGACCGTTGATCCCCTGGGAAGCGCTCGGCACCGCGCCCATTCCGGGCGGCGGCGAATTGCGGCTCATGCGGCGGGGCACGGAATATTCCATCATGATCGGCGGGACCGAGCTGATGAACAGCCGGCTCAGCGGCTCGGAGGAGGCGCTGGCGACGCTGGCGGCGGAGCGGATCGGTGCGCGCCGGGGCGCCCGCATCCTGATCGGCGGTCTCGGCATGGGCTTCACGCTGCGCGCCGCGCTGGCAGGCCTTGCGCCCGATGCCCGCATCACCGTCGCCGAACTCGTGCCGGGCGTCGTCGACTGGGCGAAGGGGGCGATGGCGGAGGTCTTCGGCGACACGCTGTCCGATCCCCGCGTCACCGTCGCCGTCGAGGACGTGGCGGAGACGATCGGCCGGGCCCGGAGCGCCTTCGACGCGATCCTTCTCGACGTCGACAACGGGCCGGGCGGACTGACGCGGAGCAGCAACGACCGGCTCTACGGCGCGGCGGGCCTTGCCGCCTCCTTGCGGGCGCTGACGCCGGGCGGGGTCCTCGGCATCTGGTCGCAGGGACCGGACGCCGCCTTCACCGCCCGCCTCGGGCGCGGCGGGTTCCAGGCGGAGGAATTGCGCGTGAAGGCGGGGCGCGGACGCGGCACGAAGCATGTGCTCTGGTTCGTCACGAAGCCGGGCGGCTAGCGCACGACGGCAGGCGCCCCCGCGGCAGAGGGCAACGCGCCGGCCGGCCTTGCGCAACGCGGGACGCCCCCTGCCGGTCGGTTGCCTGCTTCCGACCTGCCCCACCCGTTCGATCATCCGAGCAACGGCTCAGGTTCGCCGGGATACGATCCCCTGCGCCAGCGCGAGGACGGCGACATCCTCGACGAAGCCCGTCGGCGTCTGCCCGAGGCGCCGCATCGCCCGTCTGCGGAGCGACAGGCCGACGAAGGACGCGCTCAAGGCCGCCGCGACGGCGAGCACGGCACCCTCGGGGCGTCGGCCCGGCTCGGCCAGGACGGCGCCGGCAAAGGCCGCCGTCAGGCTCCGGGCGACGAGCCCCGCTGCGACGGTCCGGTCGGGCGCGGACGCCATCTTGTCTCCCGCCATCTCGGCCGCGGCGAGCGTCACCGCACCCGCCGAGACGAGCGGGACCGAGAGAAGCCGGACGCCCGGAACCTCGGTCGGAAGGGCGCCGCGTTGCGCCGCGCCTGCAAGGACGGCCAGCGGCGTCATCGCGCGCTGCCCGGCCACGAGGCCGATGAGAAAGGATGCGAGCATGGGACATCTCCAGGATCGTCGATCCCGCTGAAACGCCGTCGGCCGGAGTTTGGGTCCGCGAGGCCCGCGGCCCGGCGCGGGAGCGAGCGTCGACACATCGTCGTGGTCGGCAGCACCGCGCGGGGGCCGCCGGACGGCGGCGGCGAACCAGACCCTGAGAGGCTGCCCCGCCCCCGGCGACATCGCCCCTGCCGCTTCGTCAGTCCGTTGCCGGCCCGCCGCCCTCGCCGTGAGCGGCGATCGCACCGGTGAGGATCGCCTGCTGGTGCCGGACGATCCGCAGGAAGGCGCCCTCCTCGCCGAGCGCGCGCGCCAGCACGATCGCCCCCTGGATCGCCGACACCCCCTCCTCCGCCAGCCGCGCGGCCTGCGGCTCGGGGACGCCGCCCGATCGGAGGCAGGCAGCCAGCGCCGCGATCCAGCGCGCGAAATAGCCGCGGATCCGGTCGGCGAACGCCGCGCCGGAGGCGTTCAGGCCGATGCAGCCGACGAGACAGACCCGCCGGCCGGAGCGGAAGTAGGCCGTCACGTCGCCGATCATCGAGGCGACGGCCGCCGCCGGGTCGACGGCCCCCTCCAGCGGCGCGAAGATCGCCGTCTCGAACCAGGCGTCGATGTCGGCCAAGACCGCCTCCATCATCTCCTCCTTCCCGCCGGGGAAGAAATTGTAGAGGCTGCCCTTGCCGAGCCCCGTCGCCTTCGACAGGACGGCAAGACTCGCGCCCTCGAAGCCGTATTCTCGAAACGCCTCCGCCAGCGCCGGCAGGGCGCTGGCGCGATCGGTGAGGACGCGCTTCGCGCTCAAAGGCCGAGATCGCTCAGCGACGGGTGGTCGTCGGGGCGGCGGCCGAGCGGCCAGCGGAACTTGCGGTCCGCCTCGGCGATCGGCATCTCGTTGATGCTGGCATGCCGGCTGCGCATCAGCCCGTCCTCGGCAAATTCCCAGTTCTCGTTGCCATAGGCACGGAACCAGTGACCGCTGTCGTCGCGATACTCGTAGGCATAGCGCACCGCGATACGGTTGCCGGTGAAGGCCCAGAGTTCCTTGATCAGACGGTATTCGAGCTCGCGGTTCCACTTGCGGGTGAGGAAGGCCTCGGCCTCCTCCCGGTTGCGGACGAACTCGACCCGGTTCCGCCAGCGCGTGTCGGGCATGTAGGCGGTGGCGACCCTGGCGGCGTCGCGGGTGTTCCAGCCGTCCTCGGCGAGGCGCACCTTCTCGACTGCGGTGTCGTGCGTGAACGGGGGGAGCGGGGGTCGGGACATCGGTGCGCCTTTTCGTGCCAGGTTGTACCAAACGGTAAAACATGGCCGCGCATCGGTCAAGCGGGTCCCCGCCGTGCGGCACGACGGCTTGCCGGGGGCGACGCGTCGCCGCCGGCCCGCCGGTCGGCGAGGAGCCCGACGAAGGTGCCTGCGACGATCAGTGCCGCGCCGAGGCTCGCCGTTCCCGTGACGGGTTCCGACAGGAGGACATGCGCCAACGCGAAGCCGAACAGGGGTTCCGTCCCCATCAGGAAGCCGACGCGCGTCGGGCTGGTGAGGCGCACCGCGGCGTTCTGGACGTAGAAGGCCGCGACCGTGCAGAACAGCGACAGGAACGCGACGCTCCCCCAGAAGCCGGCGCCCGCCCGCACCGCCAGCGCCCCGCCGCCTTGCGTGAGGAGAAGCGCGACGAGCGCAAGGCCGGCGACCGTCGCGGCCTGCACCGCCGTCAGCGCGCGTGACGAGAGCGAACGCGAGACCATCAGCCGCTGGGTGGAGACCACCATGACGGCGCGCAGGGCGGCGGCGAGGAGGATCAGCCCGTCCCCGAGCGTCCAGGCCGTCAGGCCTCCGACGAGCAGACCGACGCCGAGGCAGGCGACCGCGGCCCCCGCGATCACGAGCGGCGGCGGCAGGCGGCGCGAGAGGCCGTGGTCGAGGAACGGGGTGAGAAGCGTGCAGAGCGAGATGATCAGCGCCGCGTTGGTCGCGCTGGTGCGGGCGAGGCCCGCGATCTCCACCGTGAAGATCGCAGCCAGGATCGCCCCGAGCACGACGCCCCGAAGGATGTCGCCGCGCGGCGCTGAGGCAAGTTCCCGGCGCGCCGCCAGACCCATGAGGCCGGCCGAGACGGCGAACCGGTAGACGATGAGGACGAGGACGGGAGCATGGGCCAGCGCGCCCTTGGTGACGGGATAGCTCGCGCCCCAGACGACCGCGATGGCGAGCACCGCCGCATCGGCCGCGAGCGTCGACCGCCGCGCGGCCGGCGC
>NZ_CAJYIU010000099.1 GCF_913775355.1 uncultured Aureimonas sp. | reverse complement strand
ATCCGAGGATGACCGCCGTGCTCCGGTTGGACCAGAAGCTTCAGAACATTCGCGCCGGACGATACAGCCGGTCGGATTTCATCATCGCCGACGCCAAGGACAGCGACATGGGATCGGGTGTCGGCGGTACCGGCTTCCTGCGCAATCCGGACGGAACACAAGGGCGCCGCCGCACGCGCCAGGAATTCCTCGACGCGATCGAGGCGATCGTCCGTCAGGACGTCGTCGACATCATGCTGGTGTCGGTGTCGAACCTCGACGAACTGCATGAGCGCGGTGCCTTCGAGGGCAGCGCGGTGAAGCCGGCGATCCGCGCGAACGAGACGACCGACTGCTGGGGCGGCATGCGGCACCAGCGCTATACACAGGCCCCGTCGCTGCCGTTCCGCACGGCGGAGCTGTCGCGCGTGCGCTACGGGTCGGCCTTCCCGCAGCCGGGCGCGCCGGTGAAGGGCACCGATCTCGGTCTGTATTCCGTGACCTTCAACAACGATCTCGCCGCCGACATCGAGTCGTTGGAGGCGTTCGCCGAGTTCCGCCGCGAGGCGGCGGCCAACGAGTTCAAGTACTTCTACGAGGTGTTCAATCCGAACGTGCCGCTCGATCTCGATCGCGACGCGCTCGGCGAGTACATGAACGACTGCATCTTGCGGTCTCTGGCGGGCGTCTCGAAGGCCGACCGGCCGGAGTTCCTGAAGATCGTCTACAACGGTCCGAAGGCGCTCGAAGAGCTCGCGAGCTTTGATTCAACGCTGGTCGTCGGCGTGCTCGGCGGTGGTGCTGGCACCGCGCGCGACACGTTCGAACTGGTCGCGCAGGCCGAGAAGTACGGCGCCCGCGTCGCCCTCTTCGGCCGCAAGATCAACCTGGCCGAGGATCCGCTGGCGATGGTCTCGATGATGCGTCAGGTCGCCGACGGCGCGCTGACGCCGGACGAGGCCGTGCGCGCCTATCACGGCGAACTCCAGAAGGGCGGCCTTCAGGCGGCCCGCTCGCTGGAGGACGACCGCACCGTCACCGAGGCGAACCTCAAGCCGGCCGCGACGCTTCGCGCCGCCTGACGTTCGCCTTCGCGCGCCGCCGATCGCCCCGGCGGCGCGCGTCCTGTTTCAGGCCGTAGTGCGGTTCCAGTTCTGCCGGTCATGGAGGGCGACGACCGATGCGTCGGTGAAGTCCTCGACCGCGAAGTCCGCCCCGGCGGCGGTGAGTTCCTCGACCGAACGGCTGGTCGCAATCCCGACGCAGACGAGGCCGGCTCCTTTCGCCGCGGCAAGCCCCGGCAGCGAATCCTCGAAGGCGATCGCCTGATGCGGCGTCAGTCCGAACGCCTCCAGCGCGAGCCGGTAGGGCAGGGGGTCCGGCTTGCCGCGTTCCAGTTCGTCGCCGTAGATCCTGATCTCGAACCGGTCGGCGATCCCCAGCGTCTCCAGCATGAAGGCGACGTTCTTGCGGGGCGCGTTGGTGACGAGCGCGATGCGCAGGCCGTCGGCGCGCGCCCGGTCGATGAAGGCGACGACGCCCGCCAGCGGCGCCAGATCGCCCGCCATGTCGCGAAATCGCGCTTCCTTGCGGTCGATGAAGTCGCGATGCTCTTCGGCCGAGCGATCGGGGAAGAGATAGCGGCCGACCGCATCGTTCGGCTGGCCGGATACGCGGGTGACGAAGGTCGCCTCGTCGATCGCCAGTCCCTCGTCCTCCAGAAGCGCGCGCATGGCGACGAGATGCAGGGGATCGGTATGCGCCAGCGTGCCGTCGAGGTCGAAGAGAAGCGCCTCGATCGGTATCGAGGTCGAGGCGGTCGTCTCGGTCATCGTCGTCCATCCCGGTTGCGTCGCGCCGCGTTCGGCACCCGGATCCATAGCGCGGCCGGGCCGCGCCGTCACTTGATCGGGCGCTTCTCGAGCTTTCGCGCCAGCGTGCGGCGATGCATGCCGAGGCGCCGCGCGGCCTCGGAAATGTTGAAGTCGGTTTCCACGAGCACCTCGTGGATGCGCTCCCATTCCAGCGTCTTGATCGACGTCGGACGGTTGGTCAGCGGCACGTTCGCATCGCCCGCGCCGCGCCCGAAGGCGGCCTCGATGTCGTCGGTGTTGGCGGGCTTCGCGAGGTAGTGGCAGGCGCCGAGCTTGATCGCCTCAACCGCCGTCGCGATGCTGGCAAAGCCCGTCAGGACGACGATCAGAATATCAGGGTCGTGCTCGTGCAGCATCTCGACGCAGGCGAGACCGGAGCTTCCGGCGAGCTTCAGGTCGACGACCGCAAAACCCGGCGTACGCTCCAGCAGCAACACGCGGAGCGCCTCGGCGTCGGGCGCCACGACCACCTCGTACTCGCGCCGCTCAAACGATCGCTTCAGCGTCTTGGCGAAGGCCTCGTCGTCGTCGACCACCACCAGCAGGCGTTCGCTCATGTCGCGTCCTCCTCGATCGACAGGGCATCGAGCGGCAGCGTCAGTTCGACCAGCGCCCCGCCGTGCGCAAGGTTCTCGGCATGGACGTTACCGCCGAGCTTGCGAAGAACGTTGAAGACGAGGAAGAGACCGAGCCCGCCCCCGAGCCGCCCCTTGGTGGACTGGTAGGGCTTGCCGAGCGACGCGAGGATCGCCGGGTCGAAGCCGGGGCCGCGATCCTCGACCCGGAGGCGTAGCTGATCGCCGACGCGGGCGGCGTGGAACAGGATGCGGTCCGGCGAGACCTCGTAGGCGTTGTCGAGGACGTTGAAGACGACCTGCCGCAGCGTCGATTCCGAGACGATCGGCATGTTGCGATCGAAGCTGTTCTCGTA
>NZ_CAJYIU010000098.1 GCF_913775355.1 uncultured Aureimonas sp. | reverse complement strand
TGCGCGCAGGACAACATGCAGGTCGCCAACTGCACGACGCCGGCGAACTACTTCCACATCCTGCGCCGGCAGATGAAGCGCGACTTCCGCAAGCCGCTGATCCTGATGACGCCGAAATCGCTCCTGCGCCACAAGCGCGCGACCTCCGATCTTTCGGAGCTCGCCGGCGACACGACGTTCCACCGCCTCCTGTGGGACGACGCCGAGATGAAGCCGAACTCGGTCACGGTGAAGCTGAAGAAGGACAAGGACATCCGCCGCGTGGTGCTGTGCACCGGCAAAGTCTATTACGACCTTCTGGAGGAGCGCGAGAAGCGGGGCATCGACGACATCTACCTCCTGCGCGTCGAGCAGCTCTATCCGTTCCCGGCGAAGGCCCTGATCAACGAGCTGTCGCGCTTCAAACAGGCCGAGATCGTCTGGTGCCAGGAGGAGCCCAAGAACATGGGCGCCTGGAGCTTCATCGAGCCCTATCTCGAATGGGTGCTCGACCGCATCGGCGAGACCAAGCGCCGCGCCCGCTATGCCGGACGCCAGGCTGCCGCCTCGCCGGCCGTCGGCACCATGTCGAAGCACATGGCCCAGCTCGAAGCCTTCCTGGAGGAGGCACTGGGGGACGCGTCGGCCTGACGGCCGCCTCGTCCTCGCCTTCCCCCGCACCCCCATTCCAGACGAGATCTTGAGATGAGCACCGAAGTCAAAGTCCCGACCCTTGGCGAATCCGTCACCGAGGCCACGATCGGCCAGTGGTTCAAGAAGGCGGGCGACACCGTCGCGCAGGACGAGACGATCGCCGAGCTCGAGACCGACAAGGTCACGGTCGAGGTTCCGGCGCCGGCCGCCGGCGTCCTGTCGGAGATCCTCGTCAAGGAAGGCGAGACGGTCGAGGTCGGCGCGCTGATCGCGGTGATCGGCGAGGCGGGCTCCGCGGGCGCGTCGGCGCCGAAGTCCGAGGCGCCCAAGGCCGACGCGCCGAAGGCGCCGGAGCCCGCGGCGACGCAAGGCTACGGCAACGCGTCCACCGCGCCGGCCACGCCCGCAAGCGGCGGCGCACAGGGCGACACGAGCCCCGCGCCCTCGGCCGCCAAGCTGATGGCCGAGAAGAACCTCTCGGCGTCCGACGTCGAGGGTTCGGGCAAGCGCGGCCAGGTGCTGAAGGGCGACGTCCTCGACGCGATCGCTCGCGGTCCCTCGGCCCCCGCGCCGGCACAGGCCAAGGCGCCCGCCGCCTCGCGTCCGGCCTCCTCGGCCGACGACGCTTCGCGCGAGGAGCGCGTGCGGATGACCAAGCTCCGCCAGACCATCGCGCGCCGCCTCAAGGACGCGCAGGACACGGCGGCGATGCTGACCACCTTCAACGAGGTGGACATGTCGGCGGTGATGTCGCTGCGCTCGAAGTACAAGGACATCTTCGAGAAGAAGCACGGCGTGAAGCTCGGCTTCATGGGCTTCTTCACCAAGGCGGTGACACACGCCCTGAAGGAGATCCCGGCGGTGAACGCCGAGATCGACGGCACCGACATCATCTACAAGAACTACGCCCACGTCGGCATGGCTGTCGGCACCGACAAGGGCCTCGTCGTCCCGGTCATCCGCGACGCCGACCAGATGTCGATCGCCGAAATCGAGAAGGAGCTCGGGCGCCTCGCCAAGGCGGCGCGCGACAACCAGCTGACCATGGCCGACATGCAGGGCGGCACCTTCACGATCACCAACGGCGGCGTCTACGGCTCGCTGATGTCGACGCCGATCCTGAACGCCCCGCAGTCGGGCATCCTCGGCATGCACAAGATCCAGGAGCGCCCGATGGTGGTCGGCGGCCAGATCGTGATCCGGCCGATGATGTACCTTGCGCTGTCCTACGACCACCGCATCGTCGACGGCAAGGAAGCCGTGACCTTCCTCGTGCGGGTCAAGGACTCGCTGGAGGATCCGGAGCGTCTCGTCCTCGACCTCTGAGACCACGAACACCCGGCGCCGCCCGCGAAAAGGGGCGGCGTCGGCTTCCGACCGGGCAGGGGGATTCCACCGGGTCGAACCGCCGCCGTTGTTTCACGTGGAAAAGGGCGGCCCCAACATTGGACGGGTGTCCCGTCCCGAACGCCTCGAGCCAGGAGCGCCCCGATGTCTGCCCGCGTGATGATCGTCACCGGTGGCTCGCGCGGGATCGGCGCGGCGACCGCGCGTCTTGCCGCTGCGGCCGGCTATGCGGTGCTGGTGAACTACGCCGCCAACGCCGAGGCGGCCGAAGCCGTGGCCAGCGAAATCCGTGCAGCCGGCGGGCGGGCGGGGACGGTGCGCGGCGACGTTGGCTCGGAAGCCGATATCCTGCGTATCTTCGAGGCGGGCGACCGGATGGGCCGGCTCGCGGTGCTGGTCAACAATGCCGGCGTCGTCGACCAGCCCCGGTCGGTCGCCGACATGGACCTCGCGCGGCTCGAACGCATGTTCCGCATCAACACGATCGGCTCGTTCCTCTGCGCCCGCGAAGCCGTGCGTCGCATGTCGACCACGCGGGGCGGCGAGGGGGGCGTGATCGTCAACCTCTCGTCGGCCGCCGCCAAGCTCGGCGCGCCCGGCCAGTTCGTCGACTATGCCAGCGCCAAGGGCGCGATCGACACGTTCACGGTCGGCCTCGCCAAGGAGGTCGCGACCGAGGGCGTGCGCGTCTGCGCGGTGCGCCCCGGCATCATCGAGACCGACATCCATGCCTCCGGCGGCCAGCCGGACCGTGTGGCGCGGATGACGCCCGACCTGCCGATGCGCCGGCCGGGCAGCGCCGAGGAGGTCGCGCGCGCGATCCTCTGGCTGGCGTCCGACGAGGCGAGCTATTCCACCGGCGCGATCCTCGACGTGTCCGGCGCGCGGGCGATCCTGCCGTGACGGGGCGCGTAGTGCTCGCCCTGGTGCTGGCGACCGGCGGTGCGGCGGCGGCCGAGCCGCCGGCCTATCGCGACGACCGCTCGACGCCCGAAGCGGTGATCGGATCGCTCTACAATGCCATCGAACGGCAGGAATACCTGCGCGCCTGGTCGTATTTCCGCGAGGAGGCCGCCAAACCCTTCGACGCGTTCGCCGCCGGCCATGCCGACACGCGCCATGTCCGGCTGAAGCTCGGGACCGCGACCGGCGAGGGCGCGGCGGGTTCGACCTACTACCGCCTTCCTGCGGTCGTGGAGGCCGAGACCGCGTCGGGAACGCGCGTCTATGCGGGCTGCTACGAGCTGCGCCTCGTCCAGCCGGCCGCGCAAGGCGAGCCGCCGTTCCGACCGATGGGAATCTCGGGCGCACGCCTCGCCGCGGTCGACGAGAGCTTCGATGCAGCGACGGGGCGCTGCGACACGGGGGCGACGCCATGACCGCCCCGGTTTCCTTCGCGCGCGCGCGTCCCAACTCCTTTGGCGAGAGAGGCGCAAGGCGCCTCCCAGCAAAGGTCCGGTCCCGATGACGTCGCTTCCCCTCGAACTCACCCTTCTCGGCTGGTCCGTCGTGCTCCTCGTCGTGCAGATCATGCTGCAGGGGCACTTCGTGACGCGCGAGCGCGGCCGCGACTGGAACGCCGGCCCGCGCGACGGCGAGGCCAAGCCGCTCGGCACCATGGCCGGGCGCGCGACGCGCAACCTCGCCAACTTCCAGGAAACCTATCCCGCCTTCGTGGCGCTCGCCCTCGGCCTCGCCGTGTCGGGCCGCACCGGCGGCATCGGCGCATGGGGCGCGGCGCTCTGGTTCGTCGCCCGCATCGCCTACGTGCCCCTCTACCTCAAGGGCGTTCCCTACGTGCGCAGCATCGCGTGGGTCCTCTCGATGCTGGGCCTCCTCCTGATGCTGATCCGCTTCCTCTAGACATCCAACGACCGGAACCATCCCATGTCCGACACTTCCTCCTTCGATCTCGTCGTCATCGGCTCCGGCCCGGGCGGCTATGTCGGCGCCATCAAGGCCGCCCAGCTCGGCCTCAAGGTCGCCGTGGTGGAGAAGCGCCAGACCTATGGCGGCACCTGCCTCAACGTCGGCTGCATCCCCTCGAAGGCGCTCCTCCACGCCTCCGAGATGTTCGCGGAAGCCAACCACTCCTTCGCCGACCTCGGCATCAAGGTGACGCCTGAGCTCGACCTGCCGACCATGCTCGGCCACAAGGACAAGACGGTGAAGGCCAATGTCGACGGCGTCGCCTTCCTGTTCCGCAAGAACAAGATCGAGGGCGTTACCGGAACGGGCCGCATCGTCAAGGCCGGCGAGGTCGAGGTGACCGGGCCGGACGGGGCCAAGCGGACGCTCCAGACCAAGGCGATCTGCATCGCCACCGGCTCGGAGGTCGCGGGCATCCCGGGCGTCAGCGTCGCCTTCGACGGCGAGACGATCGTCTCCTCCGACCACGCGATCGCGCTCGCCAAGGTACCCGCCTCGATGGTGGTCGTCGGCGGCGGCGTGATCGGGCTCGAGCTCGGCTCGGTCTGGTCGCGCCTCGGCGCGCGCGTGACGGTGGTCGAGTATCTCGACAAGATCCTCGGGCCGATGGACGGCGAGGTCTCCGCCCAGTTCCAGAAGCTTCTCGTCAAGCAGGGCTTCACCTTCAAGCTCGGTGCCAAGGTGACGGCGGTGGAGAAGACGGGATCGGGTGCTTCCGTGACGTTCGAGCCCGCCAAGGGCGGCGCCGCCGAGACGCTGGAGGCCGAGGTGGTGCTGGTCGCGACCGGCCGCCGCCCCTTCACTGAAGGGCTCGGCCTCGACGAGGCGGGCGTTGCCCGCGACAAGGCCGGCCGCATCGAGATCGACGCGCACTACCAGACCAACGTGCCCGGCATCTACGCGATCGGCGACGTGGTGAAGGGCCCAATGCTGGCGCACAAGGCCGAGGACGAGGGCATCGCGCTCGCCGAGATCCTCGCCGGCCAGAAGGGCCACGTGAACTACGGCGTCATCCCGTCTGTGGTCTACACCTCGCCCGAGATCGCCTCCGTCGGCAAGACCGAGGAGGAGCTGAAGGCGGAAGGGCTGGACTACAAGGTCGGCAAGTTCCCGGTGATGGCGAACGGGCGCGCCCGCGCCATGCTCCACACCGACGGCTTCGTGAAGGTGCTGACGGACGCGCGCACCGACAAGGTGCTGGGCGGCCACATCGTCGGCTTCGGCGCCGGCGACATGATCGCCGAGATTTCCGTCCTGATGGAGTTCGGCGGCTCGGCCGAGGATCTCGCGCGCACCTGCCACGCCCATCCGACCCTGTCGGAAGCCGTGCGCGAGGCGGCCTTCGCGGCCTTCGCCAAGCCGATCCACGTCTGATCGCACGCGCGATCGGCATTGGAACGAGAGAGGGGCGGCGCATCCGGTGCGCCGCCCCTTTTCATATCAGAGCGTCAGGCGTTTCCGCCGGCCCAGAAGCCGCGGTCGAGGGGCAGGCGCGCCACCTCGCGCCGCTCGCCGTCGAGGACGCGGGCATGATCGCCCCATTCGTCGGCAAAGCCCGAGCGCGTCAGCACCTCGCGCACCGCGCCCACGGCCTGTTCGTCGGTCACCGCGTTGAGAGCGTCGTGGAACGGGCCCGGCACCCAGGCCGACCCGTCCACCCGTCCCGTTTCGATCCGGTATCGCGACATCCGTTCATCCTCCCGAGATGGTTGACGACAGGAGTGTGAACCCATCGGGCGCGGCTGTCACCTTTCCAAATCGTCAGGAACGGCGCCCCTCGACGCAGCGGCGGTAGGCGCGCGCGCCGTCGCGCTCGGCCTGCGTGCGCGCGAACGCATTGGCCCCGAAGCCGTCCTCGTTGTCCGAAAGGTTCTCGTAGGTGTTGCGGGCCGTCTGGTCGGCGTAGTTGTCGCAGCCGCGCCGAACCGGCGGGCGGTAGGACGCGGGCGCGAGCCCGAGCACCGGCGCCACGGTGGGGCGCCCGTCGAAGGCGGGACCGTCGACCGCGGTGCAGCCGGACAGGGCGAGGACGGCAAGGAGGGGCAGGGAAAGGCGCATGGCGGATCTCCGGAACCGGGAGCGCGCCGCGGGCGGGATCGGCCGGCCGGCGCGCGCTTCCATCAGGGTCGGAGAACGCCGGCGGTCGGGGCCCGTTCCTCCGGCCCGCGCGCGGCCAGGGTCAGTCGGCGCGCGTGACGGTCCATCCGGCGCGCCGCAGCGCCGCCACGAGGCCGGTTTCGCCGGGCAGATGCAGCGCACCGACTGCGACGAAACGCCCGCCCTTTGCCAGGAACGGCTGGAGCCGTTCGGCCATCAGCGCATTGCGGCGATGGACGACGCGATCCTCGAAGGCCTGTGTCACGGCGAGCGAGGTCGCCGCATCGGTCCCGGACGGCAGGGCCTTTTCCGTCGCGGGTCCGATCAGCGCGATCTGCCCCTTGAGGTAGAGATCGATCATCGTCTCGAAGAGGTCCGGCATGCGGTCGACGAGCACGACGCTGGCGACGAGATTGTCGGCCTGGAGATCGAGCGGCATCGAGGCCAGCGCCTCGAGCTGCTCGGCAGCGGTCTCGAGCCCGTCGAGCGGCTTGGCGGCGGCTGCCGCCCGCTCGGCGATCGCGACGTCGAGCACCTTCGCGCCCTGCGCCGTGCGCTGCGTCTCGCAGTCGGTCATCAGGAGGCCGGCGGCGACGAACCAGGGCTGGAGGCGGGCGATCGCCGCCGCCGGCGTGCCGCGTGCTTCCAGAACCGGCACGATGCGCGCCATGCCCTCCTCGCCGACGACGCCCGCCAGCGTCTGCCCGGCGGGCAGGGTGGTGAGATCGGCGCGCGACAGGAGCGTCGCGCCCATCCGCGCGGGGTCGAGGACGTCGGTGGTCTCGATAACGACGCCGTCGGCCCCGTCGAGCGCACGGTCCGCCGCATCCGGCAGATCGACAATGCGCGGGTCGGACAGGTGCATGGTGCCGAAGAGGAACGAGGGCTTCAGCCCCTCGCGCTCGATCCGGAAGAGGCGTCCCTCGCCGTTCGCGATCGCGGCGGCCTCCCGCTCCGGGCCGGCCATCTCGCCGCTCGCCACGAGATCGGGCACGAGGCTGCGGCCCTCCCGGCAGGCGGGAGCCGCGGGAGCGGGTTCCGCGGCGTCGGCTTCCGAGACGGCGGCCGCCAGGAGGAGCGCGATGCACAGGAGAAGCGGGAAGAGGTGCGGCAGCGCCGACAGGATTGCCGGCAGGAGGCCGCGGGGCGGGCGTTTCGTCATCGAGCTTCGCTGTCCCGTGCGGGTGGGGCGGATCGGCCGGCCGGTGGCCGCCTCGGCGACGACCGGTCGCCACGACCCGTCCTGACTACCCGAAGAATCCGACGAAATGCTGAAAGGCACGATCACGCGGCGGAAGCGTCACCCGGCGCGGGCCCTGCGCGCGCGCGGATGGGCGGTCTGAAACGCCTGCAGGAGACGCCCGCCGTCGACCGCGGTGTAGATCTGCGTCGAGGACAGCGAGGCGTGGCCGAGGAGGTCCTGGATGGTGCGCAGGTCGCCGCCCTTGGCAAGGAGATGCGTCGCGAAGGAGTGGCGCAGCGCATGCGGCGTCGCCGAAGCGGGCAGCCCGAGAAGCCCGCGCAGCCGCGCCATCTCCGCCTGGACGATCTGCGGCCGCAGCGGGCCGCCGCGCGCGCCCCGGAAGAGCGGCGTGCCGGCCGAGAGATCGAAGGGGCAAAGCCGGCGATAGGCGGCCACCGCCTCGAGGACGGCCGGCAGGAGCGGCACGAGGCGCTCCTTGCGCCCCTTGCCGAGGATCGTCATCGAGCGGGCCGTCTCGTCGGCGAGCGCATCGCCCTCCAGCCCCAGCGCCTCCGAGATGCGCAGGCCGCAGCCGTAGAGGAGCGTCAGCACCGCGACGTTGCGCGCGGCGATCCAGGGGCTCGACGCCATCGCGCCCGCCTCCTCGGTGACCGCCAGCGCGTCGACGACGGGCAGCGGCCGCGGCAGCGACTTCGGTTGCTTTGGCGCACGCATGGCGGCGGGACCGGCCGAGGAGGCGAGCCCCTCGCGCTCGAGATGGCGCACGAAGGAGCGGATGCCCGACAGGATGCGGTTGAGGCTGCGGGGGCCGAGGCCGTCGCGGCGACGTTCGGCGAGAAAGGCGCGAAGGTCGGTCGCCGACAGGGCGGCGAGGTCGCCGGGCTCGGCCGGGCGGCCGTGGTAGCGCGCGAGAAAGCCGATGAACTGACGCACGTCCCGCTCGTAGGCGTCGATCGTCAGGCGGCCGGCGTGGCGCTCGACGCCGAGCCGGTCGAGCCAGGCGGCCTTCAGCTGGAGGAGCGGGGCGGAGGCGGAAACCAGAAGGGGCTCTGACATGGGACGGCATCTCGCACGGCAAATCCGATGGGATCACCTGAACGCGCTTTGGTAAAGGCATCGTTGCGGCTGGACGAAGCCGCGCCTTCCCCCATCTCGCCCAGCAGCGGTCCGGCCTCCGAGCCGGCACCGGAAATGCCATGAGCCCCCCGTCCGCCGCACGCGGGCAGAGCCTGAAGGGAAGACAGATCCATGAAACGCCATGCCACCGCCATCTGGAACGGCGCGCTCGCCGACGGTCGCGGGTCGCTGACCACGCAGTCCGGCGCGCTCGACAATCACGGCTACTCGTTCAAGGCCCGCTTCGAGGATGAGAGCGGCAAGTCGGGCACCAACCCGGAAGAGCTTCTGGCGGCAGCCCATGCCGGCTGCTTCGCCATGCAGCTGTCGCACTTCCTCGCCGAGAACGGCACGCCGGCGGACGAGCTGAAGGCGCGCGCCGTGGTCGCCGTCGAGCAGGCGAACGGCGGTTTCGAGGTGCAGTCGTCGAAGATCACGCTGGAAGCGCGTGTTCCGGGCATCGAGGACGCCAAGTTCCAGGAACTCGCCGAGAAGGCGAAGGCCGGCTGCCCGATCTCGAAGGCGCTCGGCGCCATCGAGGTCAGCCTCGACGCCAAGCTGGTCTGAGACACCGGAAGGGGCCCGCCGGTCGGTGGGCCCCTTCCCTTCAGTCCCGCCGACGCTTGCGCCCGTAGAGCTCCAGCCGGTGGAAGACGATCTCGTAGCCGAGCGCGCGCGCCACCTCGTCCTGCAGCGCCTCGATGCGGTCCGACGAGAATTCGATGACGTCGCCGGTGTCGACGTCGATCAGGTGGTCGTGATGCGCCCCGTCGGCCTGCTCGAAGCGCGAGGGCCCGTTGCCGAAGGCATGGCGGTGGATCGCGCCCTTCTCCTCCAGGAGCCGCATCGTCCGATACACGGTAGAGAGCGAGATCGACGGGTCGACCGCGGACGCGCGGCGGAAGATCTCGAGCGCATCGGGGTGATCGGGATGCTCCCGTAGGATGCCGAGGATCGTGCGGCGCGGCCGCGTGATGCGTACGCCCGCCTCTCGCAGCAGCGTCTCGTAGTCCGGCAGCGGGGCGCCGTGCGGGGCGGGGCGGGGCGTCGTCATGGCGCGGGTTCATAGCCGATCGGAGGCGACGGGAAAACCGCTGGCGCGAACGAGCTCCCATGGCAGGAGAGGAGGAGCAGGTCCGCGCGACTTCCTGCAAAGGCGCTGAAAGCCTTGACGACCCGGCGAAGGGGAGGGAACGGGGAGAGATTCCACCCAATCCGACACCGCGAAAGGCTCGCAAGACACCGTCATGACGCCTGTCTGACCGCTCTGCGACGTTGTAACCTTTTGTTCTCTCTTGGTTTCCGAACTTTTTTCCGCTTGGTCGGAATTTCCCTGTTGACCTTCGTCGGTGGCTCCCCCTATAAGGCGTTCATCGACGACGGCGGTGGCGCCGGGGCGGGTTGGACGGGGTGCAGACGCACACTGGATGGTCTGCCGGGAAGTTGGGCTAGCGGTTGTGTTCCTCGGGTATC
>NZ_CAJYIU010000097.1 GCF_913775355.1 uncultured Aureimonas sp. | reverse complement strand
CGGGCCTGCGCGAGGAACTGGCGGCGCTTAAAGTGGAGAACGCCCGCACCAACGGCATGATCGAGACGATGCAGTCGCTGTTCGACGCGGCGCCCCTGCCGATGTGGGTGCGCGACGCCGACGAGCGACTGATCTGGGTCAACGACGCCTACGCCAAGGCCGTCGATGCGCCGGGCGTCACCGGCGCCGTTACCGCGCAGACCGAGTTCCTGAACGAGCAGGACCGCACCCGCATCGCCGCGACGCGCCGTCAGGCCAGCCATTTCAGCGACCGGCTCAGCGCCGTGGTCGAGGCCGACCGGCGCAACTTCCACGTCGTCGATGCGGCCGGCCCGTTCGGCGCGGCAGGGCTCGCGATCGACATCTCAGATGCCGAGGCGATCCGGCGCGAGCTCGACGAGACCGTGCGCTCGCACTCCGAGACGCTGGACCAGCTGACGACCGCCATCGCGCGCTTCGACGACAAGACGCGTCTCCTCTATCACAACGCGGCCTTCGCCCGGCTGTTCGACCTGTCGACGACCTATCTGGAGACCGCGCCCGACCACATCGGCATCCTCGATCAGCTGCGCTCGCGTGGCATCCTGCCGGACGACCGCCCCTTGCGCGACGTCAAGGCCGACATCCTCGCCGCGCACCGCGCGACGCAGCCGACCGAGGCGCTCTGGCACCTGACCGACGGGCGCACGCTGCGCGTCTTCGCCAGCCCCGAGCCGCGCGGCGGCGCGAGCTGGGTGTTCGAGGATCTTACCGAGAAGCTTCAGCTGGAATCGCGCCTCAACGCGCTGGTACGCCTGCAGGGCGAGACGCTCGACTTCCTGCGCGAGGGCGTCGCGGTGTTCGGCCAGGACGGACGCCTGCGCCTGTCCAACCCGATCTTCGCTGAACTCTGGGGCCTGTCGGCCGAGTTCCTGGCCGCCAAGCCGCACATCCGCTCCTTCGCGGCCACCGCCTCGGTCTCGATCCGCGCGCCGCTCGGTGGCGAGGCCGGCCCGACCTGGGCGACCTTCTCCCATGCCGTCACCGCCTTCGACGAGGGCGCGCGCGAAGCGGAGAGCGGCGAGATCGAGCTGTCGGACGGTCGCGTCCAGGCCTACGGCATCGTGCCGCTGCCGAACGGCCAGACCATGCTCACCTTCACCGACATCTCGGACGCGCGCGAGGCCGAGCGCATGCTGCGCGAGCGCAACGACGCGCTGGAGAACGCCGCGCGTCTCAAGAGCGACTTCGTCCAGCACGTCAACTACGAGCTGCGCTCGCCGCTGACCAACATCATCGGCTTCTCCGCGCTCCTGCGCTCGCCCGAGACGGGGCCGCTGAACGACCGCCAGTCGGAATATCTCGACTATATCGGCACCTCGACCTCGTCGCTCCTCACCATCGTCAACGACATCCTGGATCTTGCGACGATCGACGCCGGCATCATGGACCTCGACCTCACCGACGTCGACGTCGCCGGCACGGTCGGCCACGCCGCCGACGGCGTGCGCGACCGGTTCCGCGAGAACGACATCATCCTCAACATCGACCTCAGCCGCGCCGGCTCGACCTTCCGGGCCGACGGGCACCGCGTCACGCAGATCCTGTTCAACCTCCTGTCGAACGCCGCCAACTTCGCGCCGGCGGGCTCGACGGTGAACCTCAAGGCCGTGCGCAGCAACGGCGAGATGGTGTTCAGCGTCTCCGACCAGGGGCCGGGCATCGCGCCCGGCGAGGTCGCGCGCCTGTTCGAGCGCTTCGAGACCAATCCGTCCGGCGGGCGGCAGTCGGGGGCCGGGCTCGGCCTGTCGATCGTGCGCTCCTTCGTCGAGCTGCACGGCGGCCGGGTGGAGATCCAGTCGGGCCCGAAGGGCGGCACCACCGTGACCTGCCGCTTTCCGCTCGGCCGTGACGAGCAGGACCTCGCCGCCGAATGACGACCGGCTCCGGCGCGGCCGCCGACGAGACCCGCTCTTTCACGCTGGACCTTCCCGACGAGGCCGCGACCCTCCGGCTGGCGCGGCTCCTCGCGCCGCTCCTCAACACGGGCGACGTCGTGGCTCTGTCGGGGCCGCTCGGGGCCGGCAAGACGACGCTCGCCCGGGCGCTCATCCGGGCCGTGACGGGCGATCCCGATCTCGAAGTCCCCTCGCCCACCTACACGCTGGTGCAGCTCTATCCGACACGCCCGCGCATCAGCCACTTCGACCTCTACCGGATCGGCGATCCCGACGAACTCGTGGAACTCGGCTTCGACGAGGCGGCCGAGACCGGCATCGTACTCGCCGAATGGCCGGAGCAGGCGCCGGACGTCCTGCGCGCCGCCAACCTTCGCCTCACGCTGGCGGACCGCCCCGGCGGCGGTCGGCAGGTGACGATACACGCGCTTCCCGAGGCTGCAGCGCGCATCGAACGGCCGCTCGCGCTCCACGCGTTTGTCGCGGCCGCCGGCGAGGGCGACGCCGACCGCAAGCCCTTTCCGGGTGATGCTTCCGCCCGCCGCTACGAGGTGTTGACGACCGCGGCCGGGCGGCCGCTCATCCTGATGGATTCGCCCGATCTCGTGCTCGGCCCCCCGGTGCGGGACGGGCGCGCCTATGCCGAGATCGCCCGCTCGGCCCGCAACACCGTGCCCTTCGTCGCAGTTGCCGAGGCGTTGCGCGCCCGCGGGCTGGCAACGCCGCGCATCGAGGCCTTCGACACGGCCCGCGGCTTCGTCCTGATGGAGGATCTCGGCCGCGAGGGTGTCCTCGATGCGGACGGTCGACCGATCCCGGAGCGCTACGAGACGGCGATGCGGGCGCTCGCCCATCTCCACGCGACACCCTTCGATCCGCATCTCGCGCTTCCCGATGACCGTCCCTACGAGGTGCCGCCGTTCGACCACGCCGCCATGGCGATCGAGGCGAGCCTCCTCGTCGACTGGTACGTTCCGCATGTCTTCGGCCGCCCTGTGACGGAGGCCGAGCGCGCCGCGTTCGAAGCCGTCTGGTCCCGGCTCTTCCACGTCCTCGACGATGCCGAGCGCCACCTCGTCCAGCGCGACGTGCAGGCGCCCAACCTCGTCTGGCGCGCCGGGCGGAAGGGGATCGACCGCATCGCCTTCCTCGACTTCCAGGACGCGATGGTCGGCCCCTCCGCCTACGACGTCGCCGCCCTCGCCCACGACCCGCGCGTGACGATCGAGCCGGCGCTGGAAGCCCGCCTGCGCGCCGCCTACGTGGACGCGCGCCGTACTGTCGACCCCGCCTTCGACGAGACCGGTTTCGCGACCGCCTATGCGATCATGGCGGCGCAGCGCCAGACCAAGATTCTCGGCATCTTCGTCCGGCTTCTCGCGCGCGACGGCAAACCGCAATACCTGCGTCACATTCCCCGGATTAAAGCCTATCTCAGGACGATCCTGACCCACCCGGCGCTCGGCGAACTGGCCAGCCTCTACGAGGCATGGCACCTTCTGGACGAAGCCGACGCCCCATCCCGCTAAGAGCCCGACGTGAACGCCCGCATCATTCCCGCCCGCCCGCCCCGCGCCCCCAAGCCGAAGACCGCGATGATCCTCGCCGCGGGTCTCGGCAAGCGCATGCGCCCGATCACCTCGACCATCCCGAAGCCGCTGGTCGAGATCCGCGGCAAGGCGCTGATCGACTACGGCCTCGACGCGCTCGCCCGAAACGGCGTCGAGCGCGTCGTCGTCAACGTCCACTACATGGCCGACCTCATGCGCGCCCACCTGCGCAAGCGCCGCGACATGGAGGTGCTGGTCTCCGACGAGAGCGACAAACTGCTTGAATCGGGCGGCGGCATCGTGCGCGCCCTGCCGCTGATCGGCGACGATCCGTTCTACCTCATCAACTCCGACACGTTCTGGATCGACGGCTACCGCGACAACCTCGACCTCCTCGCCGACCTCTGGAACCCGGCCGACGCCGACATGAGCCTCCTCATCGCCGAGATGCGGCAGGCCACCGGCTATGAGGGGCGCGGCGACTTCACCATGGACCGCGAGGGGCGCCTGCGCCGCGTCGCCGAGCGCGACATGAGCCCCTTCATCTACGCCGGCGCCGGCATCCTGAAGCCCGATCTCTTCCGCGATCTGCCGGAGGAGACCTTCTCGCTCAACCGCGTCTTCGACCGCTCCATCGAGGCCGAGCGCCTCTTCGGCGTGCGCCTCGATGGGCTGTGGATCACCGTCGGCACCCCCTGCGCCATCGCCGAGGCCGAGGCCGCCTTCACCGCCAGCGCGACGCGGGCCGAGCGGGCTTAAGGCTGAATGGGGCTCTGCCCCAAGCCCCGCCAGGGGAAATGATTTCCTCTGGCCCCCTCCTCGTTCGAAGCGTGTCCGAGACGGGTCGGGGCCGCCGGCCCCTACCCGTCTCGGAAAAGGTCTCAAACGAAAAGAAGGGTTCGGGAAATTCCTTCCCGAGCGGGGAACGGGGCGGCAGCCCCGCCAAGCCCTTTCGCCCACCCCACCCGCTCGGCTAGGGTGGCCGTGATGCCCTCGCATGTCTTTTCCATCGCTCCTGCCCTGCCATTCCTGCCGACGCTGGCGCGCGGGGTGCTGGATGGGCGTTTCCTGCCGGGCGAGGACTTTTCCGCCGATCCCTTGGCGCTCGCCGGACTGACCATCCTGGTGCCGACGCGCCGTGCGGCGCGTTCGCTGGCGGGTGAGTTCGCGCGGGCGATGGGCGGCGGCTCGGCGATCCTGCCCTCGATCCGCACGCTCGCGGAAGCCGATGAGGGGGCGGCCTTCGTCGATCTCGGCGCTGCGATGGCGCCGGCGATGGACCCTCTGGAGCGCCATCTCCTGCTCGCCCGGCTCGTGCGTTTCTGGAAGGACGGGCTGAACCGGCAGGCGTTGCGGCTTCTCGCGAACGAGGAGATCGTGCTGCCGGCCTCGGCGGCGGACGCGCTCTACTCGGCGGAAGATCTTTGCACCTTCCTCGACGAGGCGGTGACGGAGGAGGCGGGGCTGCACAAGCTGACGGGCCTTGCGCCCGACCGCCTCGCCGAATGGTGGCAGCTGACGCTGACCTTCCTGTCGATCCTGTCGGGGCAGTGGCCGGCGATCCTGAAGGAGCGCGGGGTCGAGGACCGCGCGACACTGAGGCGCCGCTGGTTCGACGCGGAAGCGGAGCGACTGGTGGCCGATGGCTCGCGCGGGCCGATCATCGTCGCCGGCTCGACGGCGACGGCGCCCTCGACGCTGCGCTTCCTGCGCGCGGTGGCGGGCCTGCCGAACGGCGCGGTGATTCTGCCGGGCGTCGACTGCCATCTCGACGACAGAAGCTTCGAAGCGATCGACCGCGCCCGTTCCATCGCCGCGCCCGGACATCCGCAGCATGCCCTGAAGCGCATCCTGCAAGGGCTTCTGGTGGAGCGCGACGGCATCGATCTCCTGTGCCCCGACCGGGGCCATCCGCTTCTGGCGCGCGAGAAATTCCTGTCCGACGCGCTGCGCCCGGCCGAAACCACCGACGCCTGGGCCGATGCCGATCGCCGGCATGGCGGCGGGGCGCTGGACGGGCTGGAGCTGATCGAGGCGGCGGACGAGCGCGAGGAGGCGCTGGCGATCGCCGTCGCGATCCGCGATGCCTTGTCCGAGCCGGCTGCGACCGTCGCGCTCACGACGCCCGACCGCAACCTCGCCCGGCGCGTGTCGGCCGAGCTCGAGCGCTTCGGCATCGCCGCCAACGATTCCGCCGGCCGCCCGCTGCACGCAACGCCCCCCGGCACCTTCTGCCTGCTCGCACTGTCGGTGGCGCTGGAGCCGGGCGACCCGATCACCCTCCTGTCGCTCCTGAAGCACCCGCTCCTGCGGCTCGGGCTTGGCGCCGCGCGCGCGCGTGAGGCGGCGCGCACGATCGAGCTGATCGCGCTGCGCGGCGGCTGCGGCGTCGCGGACGGGGCGAGGCTCGCGAGCCTCTTTGCCGAACGCCGAAAGGCGGCGGAGGCCGAGGACGGCCGCGCCCCGCGCCCCGTGCAGCTGGTGCCGGACGAGGACCGCGACGGGGCGCAAGCGCTCGCCGAGCGGCTGGAGGCGGCGCTCCAGCCCCTCGCGGACCTTCGCGACGGGGGCGAGCAGGAGCTCGCCGACTACGCCGTCTGCCTGACGCGGGTTCTGGAAGCGTTGGCGGCGGGCGAGGACGGCGCGCCGACGGCGCTCTACGCCGAAGAGGCGGGCGCGGCGCTCCGCGACATGCTGCGCGCCTTCGTCGCCGCACCCGAGACCGGCTTCGCCTTCCGCGCGCCCGAACTGCCGGACGTGGCGCTGGCGCTGATGCGCTCGATCAACGTGCGGCCGCGCGGCGGCCTGTCGCAGCGCGTCTTCATCTGGGGCGCGCTGGAGGCGCGGCTGCAGAATGTCGACGTGATGATCCTCGGGGGCCTCAACGAGGGCACGTGGCCGGGCACCGCGCGCTCCGACGCCTTCCTGTCGCGCATCATGCGCTCGGAGATCGAGCTCGACCCGCCCGAGCGCCGCATCGGCCTTGCGGCCCACGACATCTGGATGGCGCTCGGCGCGCGGCGCGTGGTGATGGCGCGCTCGCACCGCGCCGGCGGCGCGCCGGCCATCGCCTCGCGCTGGCTCCAGCGCATCCTGACGCTGGCCGGACCGGAGGGCGCGAGCGCGCTTCGCGCCCGCGGCGAGACCTACTTCCACCATGCGCGCCGGCTCGACGAGCGCCCGGAGGAACCGCGCGCGCCGCGCCCGGAGCCCAAACCCCCGGTGGACCGGCGGCCGATCCGCCATTCCTTCACCGAGGTCGAGACGCTGGTGCGCGACCCCTATGCGGTCTACGCCCGCCGCGTCCTGCGGCTCGATCCTCTCCCCGAGATGATCCGCGCGCCCGGCGCGCCGGAGCGGGGCGACCTCTACCACGCGATCCTCCACCGCTTCGTGGCTGACGGCATCGATCCGAGCGCCGAGGACGCGCGGGACCGGCTGCTTGCCATCGCGCGCGAAGCCTTCGACGACGCTGCGCTGCCGCCCGAGATCGAGGCCGTCTGGTGGCCGCGCATGGAGACGCTGGCGACCAACATGATCGCCTGGGAGCGCGAGCGCGCGCCGGACGTCGCCGATCGCCTGACCGAGGTGAAGGGTGCGTTCGACCTGCCCGGGATCGGCGTCGGCTTCCACGGCTATGCCGACCGCATCGACCGGATGCGCGACGGCTCGGTGGAGATCATCGACTACAAGACCGGCACCACGCCGTCGGTGAAACAGGCGCGCACGCTCCTCAGCCCGCAGCTGCCGCTGGAAGGCGCGATGGCGCGACTCGGCGGCTTCGAGAAGCTCGGCCCGGTGTCCTCCGTTCGCGACCTCCTCTACGTGCGCCTTCGCGAACGTGACTTCTACGAGGAGCGCCTCGCGCACAACGGCGGACGCACGGGCGAGCCGCAGTCGGGCGACGACCTGTCGGATGCCGCGCTCGGCGCCTTCCGGGGCTTGGCGGCCGCCTATCGCAACCCGGAGAAGGGCTACCTGTCGCGCGCCCGCCCCTTCCAGGCCGGAGACTTCTCCGGCCCCTACGACCATCTCGCCCGGGCACGGGAATGGACGGCGGCGGGGGCCGGCGCCGCGGACGAGGACGCCGCGGAATGAGCGAGATCCTTCCCGCCACGATCGAGGCGCAGCGCATCGCCTCCGATCCCGCGCGTTCGGTCTTCGTCGCCGCCAACGCCGGATCGGGCAAGACGCACGTCCTCACCGAGCGCGTCGTGCGGCTGCTTCTGGCGGGCGCCGAGCCTTCCAAGATCCTGTGCCTCACCTACACCAAGGCGGCGGCCGCCGAGATGCAGACGCGCGTCTTCGCGCGCCTCTCCCACTGGGCCGTCACGGACGAGGCGACGCTGTCCAAGGCGATCGGCGATCTCGACAAGCGCGCACCGTCGCGGGAACGCCTCGCCGAGGCGCGGCGCCTCTTCGCCCGCGCGCTCGAGGCGCCGGGCGGGCTGAAGATCCAGACCATCCACGCCTTCTGCGAGGCGGTGCTGCACCAGTTTCCGCTGGAAGCCAATATTCCCGGCCATTTCGAGGTGCTGGACGACGCCGAGAGCGCGCTGCTTCTCGCAGAAGCCCGGCGCATGCTGATCTCGGGTGCGCGCACGACCCCGGACGATCCCGGTGGGCAGGACGCGGAGGACGCGGCGATCGCGCACGCCTTCGCCGACGCCCTGTCGATGGCGGGCGAATGGGGCCTCGACGCGCTACTCGGCGAGATCGTCCAGCGCCGCGACCGGCTGCGCCGGCATCTGGAAGCCGTCGGCGGGCGCGAGGCGGCCGAGGAGCACCTGCGCCGGGCGCTCGGTCTCCAGCCCGGCGAAACGGAGGCGAGCGCGCTCAGTGCGGCGATCGATCCGCCGGGCTTCGAGGAGGATTTCCGCGAGGCTCTGGCCGAGGCCGCCGAGCGCAGCGGCAAGGCGACCGACGCGAAGCTCGCCGCCAAGATCGCCCTCGTCGAGACCGCCGCGACGCCGGAGGCACGCTTTGCCGCCCTCTGCTCGGTGGTCTTCAAGGCCGATGGCGGACGCTATAAGGCGTCGAGCGTCGCGACCAAGGCCGTGTCCGGGCTCTTCGCCGATTTCGAGGAGCGACTGGAAACGCTTGCCGAGTTCCTAGAGGAGCGCCGCGAGCGGCTCGCCACCTTGCGACTTGCGCGCGCCAGCGGCGCGGCCCTCACCATCGCCGAGAAGCTCGAGGCCGACTACGCGGCACTCAAGCGCCGGCGCGGGCGGCTCGATTTCGAGGACCTGATCGTGCGCACCGCCGATCTTCTCCTGCGCGCGGACGCCTCGGCCTGGGTCCATTTCAAGCTCGACCAGGGCATCGACCATGTCCTCGTCGACGAGGCGCAGGACACGAGTCCGCGCCAGTGGCAGGTGGTCCGCCAGCTGGTCGAGGAATTCTTCGCCGGCGCCTCGGCGAGCGTCCGGCCGCGCACGGTCTTTGCGGTGGGCGACGAGAAGCAGTCGATCTATTCGTTCCAGGGCGCCTCGCCGGAGATGTTCGACGCCGAGCGGCGTCATCTGCGCTCTCTCGCCGAGGGCGGCGACCGGCCGTTCGCGGCCGTCGAGCTGCACCAGTCCTTCCGCTCCGTGCCGGACATCCTGCGGGCAGTGGACCAGGTCTTCGCCGATCCCGCAGACCGGCGCGGCCTCCAGTCCGAGGACGGCCCGCCCGTCCATGTATCGACCCGCACCGCCGATCCCGGCCTGATCGAGGTCTGGCCGGTCGTCGTGCCCGCGACGGTGCCCCAGCACGAGGACTGGCTGACGCCCGTCGATCTCCAGCCGGAGACCTCGCCCGCCCATCGTCTGGCCGCGCGCATCGCCGCCCGCATCAAGGGCTGGATCGGCCAGCCGATCCGCGCCAAGGGCAAGCTGCGCCCGCTCGATGCCGGCGATGTCCTGATCCTCGTTCGCAAGCGCTCCGGCTTCGTCGCGGCGATGGGCGCGGCGCTGCGGGCGGCCGGCATTCCCGCCGCGGGCGCCGACCGGCTGGTGATCACCGACCACATCGCGGTCGCCGACCTCGTCGCGCTCGGGCGCACCGTGTCGAACGCCGAGGACGAGCTGTCACTCGCCGCCGTCCTGAAGAGCCCGCTCTTCGGCTTCACCGACGACGAACTGATGGCGCTCGCCCTGACGCGCAAGGGCGCCCAGCAGCCCGAAGCGCTCTACTTCGCGTTACGCCGCCTCGCCCGGCCGGGGGGCGCCGAACGCGTGCCCGCCTTCGTGACGGGCGCGGCGCGCGAGCGGCTGCGCGACAAGGCAGCTTCGGCCTTCGACCGGCTGGAGGAGCTCCGCCGTCGCGCCGGCTTCGAGACCGTCTTCACCTTCTTCGCGCGCATCCTCGGCCCCGAGGAAGGCCGCGCGAAGCTCGTCGCGCGGCTCGGCCGCGACGCCGGCGACGTGGTGGACGCGTTCCTCGATCTGGCGCTCGCCGAGGAGCAGGCCGGGCGCGGCGGGCTGGAGGCGTTCCTCGCCGACCTCGCGGCCTCGCCGCCCGAGATCAAGCGCGAGATGGAGCACGGGCGCGGCGAGGTGCGCATAATGACGACGCATGCCTCCAAGGGGCTGGAGGCGCCGGTGGTCTTCCTGGTCGATCCGGGCTCCGCCCCGTTCAGCCATTCGCACGGCGCCAAGCTCATGGAATGGTCGGACATGCCCGGCCGGCCTCCCGGCATGCCGCCGGGCTTCCTCTGGTGTCCCGACCTGTCGGCCCGCGATGCGGCGGTGGCCGCCTTGCGCGAGGCCGAGCGCGCGCGCGCCGAGGACGAGTATCGAAGGCTCCTCTATGTCGGCCTCACGCGTGCGGCCGACCGGCTGGTGGTGTGCGGCCTGTCGGGCGTGCGCGGACCGGACGAGGCATCCTGGCTGCAGAAGGTCGAGGGGGCGCTCCGGCCGCATGCGCGCGAGATCAAGGACGCGGCCACCGGCGAGACCCTTGCCTGGCGCCTCGGCTCGGAGCCCGACGGCGCGTCGCTCCCGCCGGTGGCAGCGCCCGACGCGCCGGTCTTCCGCACGCTCGACCTGTCGAAGCTGGCGCCCGAGGAATTGCCGCCCCGCCCGCTGCAGCCGTCCACGGCGTCCGGCGGCAGCCGGATCGAGGTTGCGGCGATGGACGACGACGGAGCCCTGCCCGCCTCGCCGGTGCTCGGCGCGGCGGCGCGGCCCGGCACGGGCGTGCGTCGCGGCCTTCTTCTCCACCGCCTGCTGCAGGCGCTGCCGGATCTCGCCCCGGAGGCGCGGGAGGCCGCAGCGCATGATTTCGCCCGGCGCGAGGGCCGTGCGCTCGGCGAGGAGGAAGCCAACCGCATCGCGGGCCAGGCGCTCGCGATCCTCGACGAGCCCGCCTACGCCCCCTTCTTCGGCCCCGGCAACCGGGCCGAGGTGGCGGTGGCCGGCGAGATCGAGCTCGGCGGGCGACGCTATGCCGTCAGCGGCGCGATCGACCGGCTGGCGGTGACGGCGGATGCCGTCCACATCCTCGACTACAAGACGAACAGACCGTTTCCCGAATCGCTGGGTGAGGTTCCCGCCGCCCATCTCCTGCAGCTCGCGCTCTATGCCGAGATGGTGCGTCCGCTCTTCGAAGGGCGGCGGATCCGGGCCGCGCTGCTCTACAGCGAGGGGCCACGGCTGATCGAGGTGACGGAACGGGTGATGGCCGAGGCGCTGGCCGAGCGGGCGGCCCGGAGCGCTGCGGGGGGCGCTGCGGCTTGAACCGGCCGCCCCTCCCTTCTACCTATGGATCACCCGAGACCGGCCTCAGGCGATTCCCTCGCGCCGGCTCTTTCTCGAACCATCGCGCAATGGCCCAAGTCGCGGCCCTTGCGTCATCGGAGCGCCCCATGGCCACCAAGAAGACCGACAGTTCCTCGTTCCAGTCCGACGTTCTGGAGGCCGGCAAGCCGGTCGTCGTCGACTTCTGGGCGGAGTGGTGCGGCCCCTGCAAGATGATCGCGCCGAGCCTCGAGGAGATTTCCGAGGAGAACGACAAGGTGTCGATCGTGAAGGTCAACATCGACGAGAACCCGGATCTCGCCGCGCAGTTCGGCGTGCGCTCGATCCCGACGCTGATGCTCTTCAACCCCGGCCAGGAGCCGGTGGTCAAGGTCGGCGCCGCCGCCAAGAGCCAGCTTCTCGCCTGGATCAACCAGAACGCCGCCTGAGCTATCGCTCGGTCGCAACGCCAAGCCCGCGGCCCTCACCGGCCGCGGGCTTTTTCATGAGGCGTCAGCGCGGCGCGAGGCCGCTCTCGGCGAGGACGTCGCCCGCGAGATAGAGCGAGCCGCAGATCAGGAAGCGCGGGGCAGGCCCGCCGCGCCAGTGCGAGGCGACGCGCCGGATCGCCGCCGACACGTCGGCCGCCGGCTCGGCGTCGAGCCCGGCCTCCAGCGCCGCGTCCGCCAGCACCACCGGGTCGACGCCAGCATCCGACGAGCGGATCGGCACCGTGAAGGCATGGCGCGCCATGCCCGCGAAGGCCTCGAAGAAGCCCTTCGGCTCCTTGGTGTTCAGCATGCCGGCGATCAGAACCAGAGGGCGCGGCACCCGCTCCTCCATGTCGGCCATCGCCTCGGCGATGACGAGGCCGGCGCCCGGATTGTGTCCGCCGTCGAGCCAGATCTCGGAGCCCTCCGGCGCCAGCGCGACGAGCGGACCGGCGGTGATGCGCTGGAGGCGGCCCGGCCATTCGGCCGCCGCGATGCCGCGCTCGATCTCGGTGGCGCTGGGGCTGAAGCCGGCGGCGCGCACGGCGGCGATCGCGGTTGCCGCGTTGCCGATCTGGTGGCGTCCGGGAAGGCGCGGCAAGGCCAGGTCGAGAAGCCCGTACTCGTCCTGATAGACGAGGCGGCCGCGCTCGGAGATGGCGTGGAACTCTTGGCCGTGAATGAAGACCGGCGCGCCCGTGCGCCGGGCGTGGTCGCGCAGCACCTCGAGCGCCGTCGGCTCGGTCTGCGGGCCGATCACGACGGGCGAGCCGCGCTTGAAGATGCCGGCCTTCTCGGCGGCGATCAGTTCGACGCGGTCGCCGAGATAGGCCTGGTGGTCGAGCGAGATCGAGGTGACCGCGGTCACCGCCGGGCGGTCCACGACGTTGGTGGCGTCGAAACGTCCGCCGAGGCCGACCTCGAGCAGCACGGCATCGGCCGGGTGCTCGGAAAACAGGAGGAAGGCGACGGCGCTGAGGAGCTCGAAGACGGTCAGCGTCCCGTCGCCGTTGGCGGCCGCCGCGCGCCGTACCGTCTCGGCGAGAAGCGCGTCGTCCACCAGCGCGCCGCGCGCGCCCGCCGTGCCGGCCATCCGGTAGCGCTCGTGCCAGTCGACGAGATGGGGCGAGGTGTGGACGTGGACGCCCTTGGCCGCCGCTTCGAGGATCGCGCGCGCGAAGGCGACCGTCGATCCCTTGCCGTTGGTGCCGGCGACGTGGATCACCGGGGGCAGGTTCTTCTGCGGCTCGCCCAGCGCGGAGAGAAGTCGGCGGATGCGGTCGAGGCCGAGATCGATGCCCTTCGGCATGCGCTCGTGGAGACGGGCGATCTCGCCCGCCGCAAGGCTGGTCGCACTCATCGCACGCGTCAGGCGGCGGCTGGTTCGGCGGTCGGCGCCGTCTCGTCGGCAGGCACGGCCAGCGGCGCCTTCGTCAGCACCTTGAGAAGGCGGGCGATCGTGCCCTTCAGCTCGTGCCGGTGGACGACCATGTCCACCATGCCGTGCTCCATCAGGTATTCGGAGCGCTGGAAGCCCTCGGGCAGCTTCTCGCGGATGGTCTGCTCGATGACGCGCGGGCCGGCAAAACCGATCAGGGCGCCCGGCTCGGCGATGTGGACGTCGCCGAGCATCGCGTAGGAGGCGGTGACGCCGCCCGTCGTCGGGTTGGTGAGGACGACGATGTAGGGAAGCCCCGCCTCCTTCACCATGTCGACGGCGACCGTCGTGCGCGGCAGCTGCATCAGCGACAGGATTCCCTCCTGCATGCGCGCGCCGCCCGAGGAGGCGAAGAGCACGAGCGGGCGCGAGCGCTCCACCGCCGTCTCGGCCGCGGTGACGATCGCCTCGCCCGCCGCCATGCCGAGCGAGCCGCCCATGAAGGCGAAGTCCTGCACGGCGGCGACGATCGGCAGCGCCTCGATCGCACCGCAGGCGACGAGGACGGAATCCTCCATGCCGGTCTTGGCCTTGGAGTCCTTCAGGCGATCGACATAGCGGCGCTCGTCGCGGAACTTCAGCGGGTCGACCGGCACCTTCTCCAGCGTGATCTCCTCGAAGATCCCGTCGTCGAAGAAGGTCGTCAGCCGGTCGCGCCCACCGATGCGCATGTGGAAGCCCGAGGACGGGATCACGAACTGGTTGGCCTCGAGGTCCTTGTGGAAGACCATCTCGCCGGTCTCGGGACACTTGATCCAGAGGTTTTCCGGCACCTCGCGCGGCTGCTGGCCGAGAAGGCTCGAGATCTTCGGGCGGACGTAGTTGGTGATCCAGTTCACGGGAGCCTGGTCCTTCGAAACACGTGCGGCGGGCTCGCGGCGGTGCGACGGCCCGGCCTTCGACTGCTAGATGGCGGCCTTTTCAGGCGGCCGCAAGGCGGGCGTCCCGAAGGCCGTCGGCGAGATCGCGCACCAGCGCGCTGACGGCCTCGACCATGGCCGGCGTCC
>NZ_CAJYIU010000096.1 GCF_913775355.1 uncultured Aureimonas sp. | reverse complement strand
TCGCCGAGCTCGTCTGCTCCAACTCGTTCCGTTCCGACGACGCCGAGACCAATGCGGTCGGCGTCCTGCACGCCGAGATGCGCCTTGCCGGTTCTCTCATCATGCGCTGCGCCGACGCCAACCAGGTTCCCGCGGGCGGCGCTCTGGCGGTCGATCGCGAGGGCTTCGCGCAGGCGGTGACGGCGACGCTCGCCGCTCACCCCCTCGTCACCGTCGTTCGCGAGGAAATCGCCGCGTTGCCACCTGCGGACTGGGGCCGCACGATCATCGCCACCGGCCCTCTCACCGCCGAGCGACTGGCCGAGGCCATCCGCGCCGAGACGGGCGCCGACGCCCTCGCCTTCTTCGATGCCATCGCGCCGATCGTCCATTTCGACTCGATCGACATGGACACGGCCTGGTTCCAGTCCCGCTACGACAAGGTCGGCCCGGGCGGGACCGGCAAGGACTACATCAACTGCCCGATGGATCGCGACCAGTACGAGGCCTTCGTCGCCGCGCTCGTGGCGGGGGATAAGACCGAGTTCCGCGAGTGGGAGGGCACGCCCTACTTCGACGGCTGCCTGCCGATCGAGGTGATGGCCGAGCGTGGGCCCGAAACGCTGCGCCACGGGCCGATGAAGCCGATGGGCCTGACGAACGCCCACAATCCGACTGTGAAGGCCTACGCCGTCGTTCAGCTGCGGCAGGACAATGCTCTCGGCACGCTCTACAACATGGTCGGCTTCCAGACGAAGCTGAAATACGCCGATCAGGTCCGCGTCTTCCGCACAATCCCCGGCCTGGAGAACGCCGAGTTCGCTCGACTCGGCGGCCTCCATCGCAACACCTACCTCAATTCGCCGACGCTGCTCGACGGCACGCTGCAGCTTAAGAGCCGTCCGGGACTGCGCTTCGCTGGGCAGATCACCGGTTGCGAGGGCTATGTCGAGTCCGCATCCGTCGGGCTGATGGCTGGCCGGTTCGCGGCTGCGGAAGCGCGCGGCGAGACGGCGGTCCCGCCGCCGCAGACCACGGCGATGGGCGCCCTTCTCGCTCACATCACGGGCGGTCACCTCGCGACGGAGGAGGAAGGCGGCAAGCGCTCGTTTCAGCCGATGAACGTCAACTTCGGTCTGTTTCCGCCGGTCGAGGTGCCCCGTGAAGAAGGCAAGCGCCTTCGCGGCAAGGAGAAGACGATCGCCAAGAAGCGCGCGATGGCGCGGCGTGCGTTGTCGGACTTCTCAGACTGGCTTGCCGCCGAGCCCGCGGCATTGGCCGTCGCGGCGGAGTAGCAGCACCTCGTCAGCGCATGCTCGCCCATTCGCCGTGACGCAGGGCGACGCCGGCTTGCATCCAGAGGAGTTCGCCTGCCGCACTCCATCTCAGATGCGCGACACGAAGCCGGACGGTCCGGCCGTCCGCCGAGCGCAGATCGATGACGAGCGGCGGAAGGCTTCCGGCGCTCGTGGACGAACGGTCCGCCGGAAGTGCGGCGATGAGGTCGAACCGGTCCGTCAGCCCTCGATAGGTGACGGCCAGCGTTTGCCCCTCGAGATGGAGGGCCGGATCGATCTCGTCGGTTCCGGTGATCGTGCCGAGCAACGGCACGACGCGATCGAACCCGCCGACATCCCAGGCGCCTTCGGTGGAGAAACTCTGTTCGACGCTTCGGGTCACCTCGGCCTCGCGGGCGGCAACCTCCCCCATCAAGCTTCGAATCCGCGCCAGACGCTCCTCGGGCAGGGTATCCGCGAAGGCGTCAAGGCGGCTCGCGAGGCGGTCGCCCCCGTCCACGTCATCGAGTGCGTCGAGGCGTGAGTTAAGGACGCTTCGCTGCGATCCGTCGAGATCGCGCATGCCCTCTGCGCCGCCGCGCAGGTGCGCACCGAAATCGCGCTCGATCAGGCTGGTCTGGCTCCGCCCAACCGTCTCGACGACGCCCCACGGGCCGACCGTGGAGAGTGTCAGAAGCACCGGCAGGACGCCGACGACAAGGCGGATGTCCGAACGTGTCTGAGGCAGGACCTGCAGGAGTGCCGCGATGGCGGCCGCAAGGCCGTAGGCGGCCGAGAAGTATCGCTCGACGGTCCACCCTTCACCGACGACGCGCAAACCCAGGGCATAAGCGAAAAGCGCCAGCGGCACGACCAGCAGCCAGGCCCATGTCCGTGCGAAGAGCCGCGCGGCCGGCGCGAGATCATCGAGATAGGGCTCCAGCCCGACGCGCAACGACAGGACGAAGGCCGAATACAGGAGGACGATGCACCCGATCTCGTTCGTTGGGACGTCGCCGGTCAGCAGAATCTTCGCGGCATAGACGTGAATGAAGAGGCTCACGACGAGAACGAGCGGTGCCGTCACCCATTCGAAGAGCGGCCGCACGGCGTGCTCCAACCGCTCTCCGGTTCGGTCGCGCAGGGCGACCGCGTCCGGTTGCGGCACCCGGCCGAGCGCGAAGAGAGGTCCGACCAGGGTCAGGCCGGTCGTGAAGAGATGCGCATAGGCGCGGCCGGTCAGCCCAACGCCGAACAGGGTCCGAACCATCTCGAAGATGGCGGTGAAACCGAGGAGGAAGATGAGGACCGAGAACCAGCCGAGCGTCAGCCCGAGCGCCGTCCACAGTGCGAACTCCCAGAAGTCGCGCGAGGTGCCGCGCCCGATGAAAGGCGCCAACGGCACGGCCGTCAGGATCGCAAGCGTGAGCGCGGGGCCGTGAAGCAGAAACGGGTGTGCATAGGCGACGAGCGCGCCGACAGCGGCAAGCCCACCGAACCCGGCGGTCCGGGCGACCCCGCCGGACACACCCCGGCTCTCCGACCAAAGGGTGATCGCCACCGACGCAGCGGCGCCCGCGACAAGCCCGAGAAGCCAGCGGCTGACCGTGTCGGTGGCCTCGAGGTCGGTCGCCACCACCCAATTGGCGATCGCCGCGATTGTGAGGATGGCCAGTGCGGCTGCGGGAAATCGGAACGTGGCTTCGCCCGACCGGACCACGAGCGATCGCAGAAGGCCGGCGAGGCGGGACGCGTTCAAACGCATGGGGTAACTCTTCTTCGGTCTCAGGCAGCGCCTAGCGACGCATCGTTCGCCAGTAGAACCGGAGCCGGCGAAGAGGTTCCGTCAAGACCGAGGACTTTTGTCCGATCCCGCGCGCCTTGAACAGTACGGGAAGCAGAGCTGGCCGGATCGAAGAGCTGAGCCCACCGATCTGCGCCTCCGCCTTCGCGAGATGATCGCACCCGAAGGCGACCATCGCGTCGCACGCGGGTTCGGCGGCCGGGCCGCCGGCGAGCCAGGCGGACGCGTCGAGGCCTGTGGCGCCCAGAATGTCGGACGGGACGAAGATCTGATGGCGGGCGCGATGACGCTCCACGTCACGCAGCACGAGCGCCGCGCAGGCGGCAACGCCGGCATGACCCGCTGCCTCGGCGGCGGCAGGCGCCGCCGACCGGTCGAGGATCATCGCGGCCAGCATGGCGATGGCCGACTGGGTCTCGCCCGCATAGGCCTCGAACTCCTGCCGGTCTCCCATCGGATCGGAATAGAGATCGAAGATGCGCGCATCGAGGTAGCGTTCGAAGGCGTCGACCGGGAGATCGTAGCGGCGCACCGTTTCGACCAGCGCCGTGGCCACGGGGGAGCCCTGCCCGGCCGCCTCGGCCTCGGCTTCGCTGGAGGTCAGCCGATCGCGCCACCACTGAAGGCGGATTTCGCCCGGCATCGGCTGGCTGATGTGGTCGCGGATCCGCGCGGTCTCGATCGCGAAGGCATACAGCGCCCAGAGGCCGTCGCGCCGATCCTCCGGGGCAAATCCGACGGACACGGCCCGATCGGCGTCGCTGTCCTGTACGATCCGCGCGCACTCGGCGTAGGCGCCACCATGCGCCGCCTCCACCGTCATTCGACCGCCACGAGCGCGGCGGCCACCGGGCGCCCTTCGAGCAGCATGATGTTGTAGGTCCGGACTGCCGCGCCCGTCGACATCGGATCGCAGGAGATGCCGCGATCGCGAAGCCGCGTCAGAAGCGCTGCCGGCGGACGCCGGATGTCCTTGCCGGTACCGAACAGAAGGAAGCGGATGTCGTCCGCCTCATCCAGCACTTTCATCAGGCGCTCGCCCGTGAACGGCTGCTCTTCCGTCGCCGTCCAACCGTAGATGCCGGACGGCAGGCACAGGATCGAGCCTCGGTGCGACATGTCGGCGAAGCGGAACCCACCGTTGCCGTAGGCATCGATGGGCGCGCGGCGCGGGTAGTGCGCGTCGCGAATTTCGCCGCTCACCTCACGCCTGCCCGGCGCGCGGCGTGTTGCCGATACGGGCCTTCTTCTCGGACTCCAGCGCGTCCTTCGGATCGCCGCCCCGGATCGTCTCCGGCCGCAGCTTGAAGTAGATGAGGACCGGGGCCGCGATGAAGATCGACGAGTACACGCCCACCAGAACGCCCGCCAGCATCGGCGCCACGAAGACGCGGATGACGTCACCGCCGAAGCCGTAGAGCGCCACCAGCGCGAGCACCAGCGTGACCGCGGTCAGCATGGTGCGCGACAGCGTCTCGTTCAGCGAACGGTCGATGATCTCCGAGATCGGCATCTTCTTGTATTTGCGCAGGTTCTCGCGGATGCGGTCGAATACGACGACCGTATCGTTCAGCGAGTAACCGACGATCGTCAGCAGCGCCGCGATCGAGGTCAGGTTGAATTCGAGCTGCGAAACCACGAGGAAGCCCATGGTCATCGCGACGTCGTGCGCCGTGGCGAGCAGTGCGCCGATCGCGAACTGCCACTCGAAGCGGATCCAGACATAGGCGGCGATCGCCAGCAGCGAGGCCCCGACGCCGAAGATCGCGGCCCAGGCGAGTTCGCCGGACACCGTCGGGCCGACGACCTCGACGCGCTCGAACGTATAGTCGTTCTGCAGCGAGGCGCGGACGGCGTTGACGCTTGTCTGCGGCGTCTGGAGATCCTGCTCCTGCACGGCGTAGCGGATCAGGACGTCCTGCGGCGAGCCGAACTCCTGCACCTGGACGTCACCCTCGATGATCGGCGAGAGATCCTCGCGGATCTTCGCGACGTCCGCCTGCCGTGCTTTCGACTTCACCTCGAGCACCGTGCCGCCGGTGAAGTCGATGCCGAAGTTGAGGCCACCAACGAAAAGGCTGCCGATCGAGGCGATCGACAGGCCGATCGTGATCGCGAAGGCCCATTTGCGGATCGCCATGAAGCGGATGTTCGTGCCGTGCGGCACGAAGGACACCCAGCCCTTCGGCACCTCCTTCGGGCGACGCTTCTTGACCCAGAACGCCACCATCCATCGCGTCAGCGTCAGGGCGGTGAAGATCGTTGTGAAGATGCCGAGCGCCAGCGTCACGGCGAAGCCGCGCACGGGACCGGAGCCGAGGAAGAACAGGATCACGGCCGCGATCAGCGTCGTGACATTGGCGTCCATAATCGTTCCGAGCGCCTTGTGGAAGCCCGCGTCGATCGACTGGACGACCGACCGCCCGTTTCGCCGCTCCTCCAGAATGCGCTCGTAGATGAGGACGTTCGAGTCGACCGCCATGCCCATGGTGAGCACGATGCCGGCGATGCCGGGCAGCGTGAGGGTCGAGCCCAGCACCGAGAGCAGCGCCACCAGGATGACGACGTTCACGAGGAGCGCGATATTGGCGATGATGCCGAGGAAGCCGTAGGCGATGAACATGAAGGCGATGACGAAGACGCCGCCGATGATGCCCGCGTTCTGGCCGGCCGAGATCGAGTCCGCCCCGAGGCCCGGCCCGACCGTCCGCTCCTCGATGATGTCGAGCGTCGCCGGCAGCGCGCCCGCGCGTAGGAGGACGGAGAGATCGTTCGCGGTCTGAACCGTGAAGTTGCCCGAAATCTGCGCCTGGCCGCCGAGGATCGGCTCGCGGATGTTGGGCGCCGAAAGGACCTTGTTGTCGAGGACGATCGCGAAGGGACGGCCGACGTTCTGCTGCGTGACCTCGCCGAAGCGCTGGGCGCCGCGCGCATCGAAGCGGATGTTCACGACCGGCTGGTTGTTCTGCTGATCGAAGCCGGCCTGCGCGTCGGTGAGATTGTCACCCGAGATCATCACCTGCCGCTGGACGAGGACCGGCACCGGCGGCGTATCGTTCGTCTCCAGAAGCTCGGAGCCGGCGGGGACAGGCTGCTGCCCGGCCTTCACCGCCTCGGGCGAGTTGTTGACGTCGACGAGCCGGAAGGTCAGCCGGGCGGTCTGGTTCAGCAGCGCCTTGAGGCGCGCGGGATCCTGAAGACCCGGCACCTGCACCATGATGCGGTCGACGCCCTGGCGCTGGATCACCGGCTCGGTCGTGCCGAGTTCGTCGACGCGGCGGCGCACCACCTCGATCGACTGCCC
>NZ_CAJYIU010000095.1 GCF_913775355.1 uncultured Aureimonas sp. | reverse complement strand
CAGCGCAGGGCCGCCCTGCACTGTGCAGGTGCGAAGGAAGCGTTGCCGGGAAGCCTCAACTCCTCTATAAGATGCTTACCGTTCTTTTAAGAACCCGACGGGAATCCGATGGCAAAGATCACCACGTTGGCGACCACCACCAGCGACGTCACCCGACAACCTGCAGCGGTCGATCTTTCCCGCCCGGTCGGCGGGTCGCTGAAGCGGGCTGTCGACCTCACGCTGACCCTTGGCGCCCTCCTCGTTCTCAGCCCCTTGATGCTGATCATCATCGCCGCGATGAAGATCAGCGATCCCGGCCCGGTCTTCTTCGGCCACAAGCGGGTCGGCTTCGACGGCCGCCACTTCCGCTGCTACAAGTTCCGCTCGATGGCCACCAACTCGGCCGAGCTCCTGCAGCGCCTGCTGCAGACCGACCCGGCCGCGCGCGCCGAGTGGGAGGCCACGCAGAAGCTGCGCAACGACCCGCGCGTCACGCGCCTCGGCCGCTTCCTGCGCGAGACCAGCCTCGACGAGCTGCCGCAGCTCTTCAACGTGCTGCGCGGCGAGATGAGCCTGATCGGCCCGCGCCCGATCGTCGACGAGGAGGTGCACCGCTACACGCACCGCTTCGAAGCGTACAAGCGCACCCGTCCGGGCGTCACCGGCATGTGGCAGGTCAACGGCCGGTCGAACACGAGCTACGCTTCGCGCGTCAAGTTCGACACCTACTACGTTCGCCACTGGTCGCTGTGGCTCGATATCCAGATCCTCATCAAGACCGTGAAGGTCGTGATGAAGCGCGAAGGCAGCTGCTGACCGCAGACGCCGAACGCGGAATGCACGGAAAGGGAAGGTCCTCGCGGCCTTCCCTTTTTTGTTGCCGTCCGCCGGCTTTCTCGAACCCGAACTTCATGCGAAGGACTGCGGGCATGACGCACCCGTCCCCCAGCCCCTCGCCCGATGGCTTCCCGTTCGATCACGACGCGCTTCTCGAGCCGCTCTGCGCTCTCGCGCTCGAGGCCGGCGCCTGCATCCTGCGGCACTATCGGCCGGACGTCGCGGTGGTGACGAAGGGCGACGGCTCGCCGGTGACGCAGGCCGACGGCGAGGCCGAAGCGATCATCCTCGAAGGACTGGCGCGCATCGCGCCGGACATTCCCGTGGTGGCGGAAGAGGAAGCGGCGGCCGGGCGGTGCCCGGAGGCCAGCGCCCGGTTCTTCCTGGTCGACCCGCTCGACGGGACGCGCGAGTTCATCTCCGGCAACGGCGAGTTCACCGTCAACATCGCCCTGATCGAGAACGGCGCACCGGTCCTCGGCGTCGTCTACGCCCCGGCGCTCGGGCGCCTCTTCGCCGGCGGCCCGGCCGGCGCCTGGCGCCGCGAGGGCGCGGACGCGCGCCATGCGATGCGGGTGCGCGCGGCGCCCGGCCCGCTCACCGTCGTCGGCTCGCGCAGCCACGGTTCCGCCGAGACCGCGTTCTTCCTCGAACGGCTCGCCGTCGCCGGTTTTGCCGCCTGCGGCTCGTCGCTGAAGTTCTGCATGCTGGCGGCGGGCGAAGCGGACTTCTACCCCCGCTTCGGCCGAACGATGGAATGGGATACGGCGGCGGGGGACGCCATCTTGCGGGCGGCGGGCGGATGCGTGACGACCTGCGACGGCCAGCCGCTGCGCTACGGCAAGCGGCAGCAGGCGCACGACACCGACTTCGCCAATCCGAATTTCCTCGCCTTCGGCAACCCCGCCATCCTGCCGCGCGCCTGCACGGACGTCGCATCCCCCGCTCCGTGAACCGCCGACCCAGCCTTCGGGAGACCCGTCGCATGGCCCCACACGATTTCGGCGCACCCGCCCCGCTCCGCCTCCTCCTCTGCGGCTCCGCTGCGGGGACCATGCCCGACCGTCCGTTCGAGCCGGCCGGCGGCCAGCCGCTGGCAGTCGTCGATCGGAGGGGCCACGAGGACGTCGGCGCCCTCGCACTCGCCGCTGCCCGGTGCGACGCGGCGGTCGTGGTGGTCGACACGGATCGCAGCGTCGACGACGCCCTGCGGCGCATGCTTCAGGTCGTGCGCCTCGCCGGCCTCCACAATGTCTTCCTCGCCGTGGATGGCGAGTCGTCGCCGGATCTCCGCGAGGACCTTACGCACATCGCGCGAACCCTCGATCTCTTCGCGCCCGCCTCGATCGAGTCCGCGCGCGATCTGTGGTCGACGCTCGGTGATGAGTTGTCCGGCGCGTCGGCGATCGGCCCAGCAGCCGATGCGCCGTTTCGCCTCCTGGTCTCGGATGCCCCGTCCCCGCAAGCGGTTTCCGGCATCGTGATCGCCGGTACGGTGCGCATCGCCGACCGGATCGCTTCGGTCGAGACCGGGCGCGCCAGCCAGATCGCTGCCATGGACGTCGACGGCGAGGACCGGGCGCAGGCTGCGGCCGGTGAAACCGTGACGCTCCGACTGGAGGCGCCGGTCGGCACGGCGGCGGGCGACGTTCTCGCCGCAGCGGGCGACCGGCCGGAGACCTGCGACCAGTTCGCCGCCGATCTCCTCTGGATCGGGCCCGAGCCGCTCCTGCCCGGCCGCGCCTATCGCATCGAGATCGGCACGCGGCAGGTGCCAGGCAGCGTGACGCGCATCAAGCACCGGATCGCCGGCGACGACGCGCCGCCGGTCGCGGCGGGAACGCTGCGCGTGGGCGACCGCGGTCGGGTGAACCTGTCGCTCGCGCAGCCCGTGGCCTTCGAGCCGTTCGCGCGCGACCGGGCGCTCGGAACCTTCACCGTCGTGGATACGGCGAGCGGCCACGCGATGGGTGTCGGCACGATCGACTTCGCCCTGCGGCGTGCCGCCAACATCCACCGGCAGGCGGTCGACGTGACCAAGGCTGCGCGCGCCGCCGCCAAGGCCCAGCGCCCGGCGCTCCTCTGGTTCACCGGCCTGTCCGGCGCCGGCAAGTCGACCATCGCCAACCTCGTGGAGAAGCGCCTCTTCGCGCTCGGCCACCACACCTATCTCCTCGACGGCGACAACGTACGCCACGGGTTGAACCGCGACCTCGGCTTCACCGCGGCCGACCGGGTGGAGAACATCCGGCGCGTCGCCGAGACGGCCAAGCTCATGGTGGACGCCGGGCTGATCACGCTCGCCTCGTTCATCTCGCCCTTCCGGGCCGAGCGGCAGTTGGCGCGCGATCTCCTCACCGAGGGCGAATTCGTCGAGGTGTTCGTCGATGCGCCGCTCGGCGTCGTGGAGGCCCGCGATCCGAAGGGCCTGTACGCCCAGGCGCGCGCCGGCCGGATCCCGAACTTCACCGGCATCGACAGTCCCTACGAGCCGCCGGCCGCGCCGGAACTGCACCTCGAGACCCATCGCCGCTCCGCCGACGAACTCGCGGACGAGGTCGTCGCCTATCTCGACCGGGCGGGTTTTCTCGATGCGGGCGCCGACTAGCGCCTCGTCGTGGGCGAACAGAGATGGCGCCTCGCGGCGGTCGCGCGATGGGCGACGCGACGATCGGCCCGGTCGGAAAGTGTCCTAGACCAGCATCGCGATGTTGACGACGGCGAGCCACAGGATCGCCGACAGCGCCAGCCCGACGGCAAGGCCCCGCGCCGGGCGGAGGACGTCCGGGCATTCCACATAGGCCTTCGCCGCGGCGCGCCGGAGGAGGGCGGCAAGTTCCAGCGATCCCGTCATGGATGAAGCCCTTCGCTGCATGCTGGTTGCGACGAGGTTAACGAATCTCGCCGCGCCTGTCGCCTAAACTCGCGTTCAGGATGATGTCGTTGGACGCCGGGCCCAGAGGTCCGGCCGGCGCTCTGCCGTCAGCCGCTCGGCCGCTTCGCGGCGCCAGCGCGCCACCGCGCCATGATGGCCCGAAGTCAGCACAGCTGGGATCTCCCGCCCCTCCCACACCGCGGGGCGGGTGTAGTGGGGGTGCTCCAGAAGCCCATCCTCGAAGCTCTCCGTCTGGCCGGATTGGGCGTTGCCCATCACGCCGGGCAGGAGCCGGACCACCGCGTCGAGAAGCACCAGCGCCGCCATCTCCCCGCCGGAGAGGATGTAGTCGCCGATCGAGACCTCCTCGAGCGCCCGCGCCTCGATGACGCGCTCGTCGACGCCCTCGAACCGGCCGCAGACGATCACGGCGCCCGGCCCCGCGGCGATCTCGCGAACGCGCGCCTGGTCGAGCGGTCGCCCGCGCGGGCTCATCAGGAAGCGAGGCCGCCCGTCGCCCGTCGGCGACGCCGCGTCGATCGCATCGGCGAGAACGTCGGGCCGCAGCACCATGCCGGGCGAGCCGCCGGCCGGCGTGTCGTCCACCGTGCGATGCCGCCCGATCCCGTGGTCGCGGATCTGGCGCGCCTCCAGCCGCCAGTCGCCGCGCTCCAGCGCGCGGCCGGCGAGCGAAACGCCCAAGGGGCCGGGAAACATCTCGGGATAGAGCGTCAGGACGCTGGCGTGAAACGGCATCGCTCGGATCAGGCGAAAGGCTCGACCGAGGCCGTTTCGATCAGCTTCAGCTGCAGCTCCCGGACCTCGACGGTCTTCAGCGCATCGCGCCACACGGTCATGTGCGGCGCCTTGCCGTGGGCGTCGAGCGCCTCGCGGCTTTCCCATTCCTCGTAGATGCGGATGAGGCCGGGCTCGCGGAGGTCCTCGGCGAAGGCGTAGACGATGCAGCCGGCCTCGGCGTTGGTCGTCGCGACGGTCGCGCGCGCGACCTCGCGAACGGCGGCAAGGCCCTCGGGCGTCAGTCTCAAGATCCCGGCAACGACGATCATCGGCATGCATCCCTGCGGCGCGGCCGTCCGTCGGCTCGCATTCGCGTCTGGCCTAACGCGTGCGCCGGCCTCGCGCAACGCAGCACTCGCCGGACCACGATCGTGGCGCACAATGACGCGGTGCAGCATCGTCCTTGACGGGACTCCCGTAGAAACGGCAAAGATGAAGACGTTGCCGCCTAACGGACAGAGGATACTGCGCATGCCTCGGATCGCCTGCCGCCCGTCCGTCCTCGGTGCCGCCGTTCTCGCAAGTCTGATCGCTGCCGCCGCCCCCCCCGCGAAGGCCGTCGAGCCCTACAGGCTTCAGGTCGGCGATACGATCGACTTCTCGATCCTCGGGACGCTTCCCGTGGCGCGCAAGATCATGATCGACCAGGACGGCACGATCAGCATCCCGCTCGGCGGCCGCTTTCCCGCCGCCGGTCTGACGATCGAGGCCTTGCGCGAGAGCGTCGCGCAGCGCCTACGGACCGTGTCCTATCCCGCCGGCGTCGACGCGCAGGGCGCCGCCGTCTGGAGCGTGATCTACCCGGAGGGCGTCCTCCTCGACGTCGGCGAGTTCCGCCCGGTCTACGTGTCGGGCGACGTCCTGACCCCGAGCGCCCAGCCGTTCCGCGCGGGCCTCACGGTGGCGCAGGTCGTGGCGGTCGTCGGCGGCCCGAGCGTCTCGCGCTCGCGGCAGGACCATTCACTGGATCGCGCGGCGCTCGGCGAGGAGGAGACCGAAGCGTTCTCCGCGCTGTTCCAGGCGCGCCTTCAGGTGGCGCGGCTGGAGGCGGAACTGGCGGGGCCGGGCGAGCCGGACCTTGCCTCGATCCCTGCGGACGGCGTCGAGCCGGGGTTGGCGGACCGGTTCCGGTCGCTGGTGCGCGAGCAGCTGGCCGCCCGCCGCGACGACCGCGAAAAGACGCGCGATAATCTCAGGACGAGTGTTGCCGGGTCCGTCTCGCGCCTGGGCTTTCTCCAGCAGACGCAGCGCAATCTCGAGGACGAGACGCGCAACTACGACGACGAGATCAAGCGCGTCGAGGAGCTGCTGCAGAAGGGACTGACACCGATCGACCGGCTGCGCGCGGCCCAGCGCGGCGCCCTCCTCGTCTCGACGCGGTCGCTCGACACGCTGTCGGCGATCAGCGAGGTCGAGCGCGACGTGACCGACCTCCAGCGTGAACTCGTGAAGCTCGACGACACGGCGCGGATGGAAAATCTCGCCGCGCTCCAGGTCGCGTCGGCCGGGGTGAGCCAGGCGACGGCCCGCATCGAGGGCCTGCGCGAGAAGGCGCGCATCGTCTCGGGCGTCGGCGACGAGCCGCAGGCGATCCGCTATTTCGTCACCCGCGCGACCGACGGTGCCTCGACTCGGCAGGCGGTCGAGGCCGGCACGGTGCTGCAGCCCGGCGACCTCGTCGAGGTCGTGCTGGTGGAGCCCGCGAGCGAGCCCACGCCGGTCGCTCGAACGGCCGAACTGGCGAGCCCGACCGTTCCCCAACTTGCCGCGCCCGATACACTTGTCGAAGCGGCGGCGCTACCGACGCAGGCGTCGTCGGGCCGGGTGCCGACGCCGACACCGGCCCTTCGCTAGGGCGGCCGTCAGCCGAAGATCAGCGCGCCGATGCCGGTCCAGATCACGGCGGAGAGGCCGAGACCTAGCATGATGCCGCGCGCGGGTTTCAGCGCCTCGGGGGCCGGTGTGGCGGCCGAGCGCGGACGGCGACGGGACGGGTTGGCCGACAGGACGGAAGCGGACATGGCGAGTTCCCCGATGGATCTGACGCCAGAATGGTCGGGCACCCGCTAACGCAACGCGTCGGAAATCCGTCGAATTCGATGCAAACCCCGTTTTCCCGAGCCCCGCAGGCCTGAAGCGGCCGGGGCGGTCAGCCGCCGTCCGGCCGCATGGTGCCGAACCAGGTCGAGAGGATCGCACGCGCCGCCTCCGACACGGCGCCCGCAAGGGCCGGTGTGTCGCGGCCGCAGCGAAACAGCGGCGCGCGTCGGTCGGCGAAGGCGATGGCCCGCTCGAGGCCCGACCCCGTCGGGACCGAGACGTCCTCCGCGGCGCCCGCGACGCAGCCGGGACCCTCGTCCGTCGGCGCCTTGACGACGACGAGGAGATCTGGCGCCGCGGCGACGACGTCCGGGAAGCGGTAGCGCAGGACAGCCGCGAACGGTCGGTCGCCCGCGAGCCGCCAGGTGACGGAGCGCCCGAGGCGACCGCCGGCGGGCGGCGGCGGCAGGAAGTCCACCGGCCTTGCGAGCGCCACCTCGCGCGCCGTCTCCGGCCCGCGCAGGAAGACGTCGGTCCCCACGAGACCGGAGCAGCGGAGCGGAGCCCCCTCGCCGGCACCGCCCTCGAGGGGCTGGCAGAGGCTTGGGATGAGCGGTGAGACCGCGCCCGTGATCTCGGAAGGCGGCGCGGCAGCCGGCTGACCCGAGAGGACGCCGAGAAGGAGAAGCAGGGGATGCATCGACGGTCCTCCCGTTCGATCCTCAATCGCTCACAGTTCGAGCGTGCCGTCGATCAGGATCGTCACGGCGCCCCCGATGAGGACGCGTCCCGCTCCGTTCGAACGGACGTGGACGCGCCCGAGCCGGCCGATTGCCGTACCCTGCGCAGCCGTGTAGCGCTCCGGCAGGCGTCCCTCGGCTTCCAGCCAGCGGGCCAGCGCCGCGTTGAGGGAGCCGGTGATCGGGTCTTCCTTGATGCCGTGCCAGACGGTGATCATGCGAACCTCGACGTCGGCGTCGCCGCCGGGCGCATGGGCGCCGATCAGGCCGATGCGGCGTTCGGTCGGGAAGCTCGCGCCGCGCGCGTCGGCGGCGAGCACGGCCTCAGCGCTCTCCAGTTCGATCGCGTCCCAGGTCGGTCCGTTGTCGAGCCGGACGGCCCGGCGGACGGCTTCGCGCGGGATGCGCAGTGCCGCAAGCGTCTCGGCGAGCCGCTCGGGCTCCATCGGCTGGATGCGGGTCGGCGGCGCCACGAAGGCCGGAACTTCTCCGCTTCGATCGATCTCGACGATGCCGATCGCGCATTCCTGGCGCACCAGCGCCGGGTCGCGCGGGGTGCCGCCGGCGTGGAGCCAGGCGGCGCAACTTCCGAGCGTCGGGTGTCCGGCGAAAGGAAGCTCGCCCGTGGTGGTGAAGATGCGCACGCGGTAGTCCGCCGTCTCCGGGTCGGTCGGCGGCAGGAGGAAGGTCGTCTCGGCCAGGTTCGTCCAGGCGGCGAACCGCTGCATGGCGTCGTCGCCCAGCCCCGCGCCGTCGAGCACGACGGCCAGCCCGTTGCCGCGGGTCGCAACGTCCGAGAAGACGTCGCACTGAATGAACCGACGGCGCATGGCTTCGCCCTCCCCTTCGTCTCGCCCGTCCCGGCTTATGCGCCGTGCCGGGGGCGTCGTCCAGCCGAGCCCGCATGAAGCAACGCGACCCCGTTGGCGGCATCCACCATTGCTTCTCGCATGACGCCAGGATGATCAGCCGTAACGGGATCGATCGTGCGCAAGCAATACTAATGCAGACAGAGTATTAAGGCGGCGGTGCGATCTTGCCCTTCCAAGAAGATCAAAGGGGGAAGCGTCCGCACAATGCGCCTTACGATTTCGCGAAAGCTCGCCATGCTCATCGCGCTCGCCGCGATGGGCAGTCTCGCCGTGATGGCGGTCCAGCTTATGGAGCTTCGGTCCACCATCTGGGCCGATCGCGAGCACATGCTGCAGATGCAGGTCGAGGCGGCCGTTTCGGTGATGAAGCACTTCGCCGAGGAGGCGGATGCCGGGCGCATGACGCAGGAGCAGGCGCAGACCGCCGCGCGCGAAGCCGTCCGCAACGCGCGCTACGGCAAGGGCGAGTATGTCTTCGCCTTCCTGCCGGACGGCACGCGCGTGATCCACGGCGACAGCAAGCTCGAAGGGAAGAGCGGCTGGGACGAGCGTGACAGCAACGGCCTCTACCATATCCGGGCGTTGATCGCGAACTCGGCGAACGGCGGCGGCTTCACCAGCTACTACCGCACGCGCGTCGGCGAAGACGTGGCGCAGCCCAAGCTCTCCTACACCACCCAGTTCGCGCCTTGGAACTGGACGGTCGGCACCGGCGTCTATGTCGACGATCTCGAGACGCTGTTCCGCTCCTCGCTCTACAAGGCCGCCGGCTGGAGCGCGGCGATCCTCGCCGTGCTGTGCGGCGCGGCCTTCGCGATCGCCGGCTCGATCTCCAAGCCCGTGATCCGCCTCACCGCCGACATGCGGCGCCTGGCCGAGGGCGACAAGAGCGTCGAGGTCTCGGGGCTCGGTCGCCGCGACGAGATCGGCGCGATGGCCGAGACGGTGCAGGTGTTCAAGACCGCCGCGATCGAGAAGGAGCGCCTCGAAGCCGAGGCCGAAGCCTCGCGCGTGGCGCAGGCCTCGACCCGCGAACGTCAGGCGGCGATCGACAGCGCCCGCGCCGAAGACCTGCGCGCCTTCGTCCACCTCGTCGAGACGAGCTTCGATCGCCTGTCCTCGGGCGACCTGACGGTGCGCATGGACGCGGGCGTCGCGCCTGAGTTCGAACCCATCCGCCAGACCTTCAACGCCTCCGTCGATTCGCTGGAGACGGCGATCGGCGCGGTGGTCGGCGCGATCGGGACGATCCGGCTCGGCCTCGGCGAGATCTCCAACGCGTCCAACGATTTGGCCCATCGCACCGAGCAGCAGGCCGCCAATCTCGAGGAGACCGTCGCGGCGCTGGGAGAGGTGACGCGTGCGGTGAACGGCACGGCCGAGGGCGCTTCGAAGGCGCAAGGCTCGGCCGCCGCCACGCAGAAGAACGCCGAGGCCGGCGGCGCGGTCGTCGCGCGCGCCATGTCCGCCATGGCCGAGATCGAAGATTCGTCCGGCAAGATCGGCCGCATCATCGGCGTGATCGACGAGATCGCCTTCCAGACGAACCTTCTCGCGCTGAACGCCGGCGTCGAGGCCGCGCGCGCCGGCGAGGCCGGACGCGGGTTCGCGGTGGTCGCGCAGGAGGTACGCGGGCTCGCCCAGCGCTCGGCCGAGGCCGCCAAGGAGATCAAGACGCTGATCTCGGCCTCGGGCACGCAGGTCGAGGCGGGCGTCGAACTCGTCACCGCCTCGGGTCGCAGTCTCGAGCAGATCATGGGCGAGGTCGCCGACATGAACCGGATCGTCGGCCAGATCGCGGGTTCGGCCCGCGAGCAGGCAGTGGCGCTGCGCGAAGTGTCGACCGCCGCCGACCAGATGGACAAGGTCACGCAGCAGAACGCGGCGATGGTGGAGGAAACGACGGCCGCCGCGCAGGCGCTCTCGGCCGAGACCGAGCAACTCGCCGCCCTCACCCGTCGCTTCCGCACCCGCGCCGGCAGCCTTGCCGTCGAGGCCGCACCCGCGCGCGCGCCGCATCGCCCGGTTCCGGCGGCCTCGCGGCCGGTGGCGCAGATGCGCATCGTCGCTCAGGCCAAGGCGAGCCCCCAGGCTGCCGCCGCCGAGGACAGCTGGGAGGAGTTCTGAGATCCGTCGCCCGCCGCGCTATCCGACGCGCGGCGGGCGCGGCGTCGGTCGCCAGTCGGGCGGCGCCATCTCGAAGCTCTCGAACCGGAAGCCCGGCGCGACGGTGCAGGTGACGAGCGTCCATTCGCCGAGGCTCGTCGCCGTCTGCCACCAGCCAGCCGGCACGGTGAACTGGGGCACCTCGCCGGTGAGGATGCCGGGCCCCAGCCGCTGGGCCGAGGCGTCGTGCCCGTTGGGCGACACGGTGATGACGAGCGGCGCGCCGGCATGCCAGGCCCAGGTCTCCGCGGCATCCGTCACGCGGTGCCACTCCGACGTCTCGCCGAGGTCCAGAAGAAAGTAGATCGCGGTCGAGCGCGCCCGGCCCGTCTCGTCCGTGGCGGTGTCGCGGAACGTCTCGCGATACCAGCCGCCCTCGGGATAGGGCTCGAGCTTCAGCGCCGCGATGACGTCGCGCGCCCTCAATATCCGTTCCTCTTCTGGCGGAGCGCCGCGAAGACGGTGACGGGGTCCTCGCCCGCCATGCCGAAGGCGGCTTGGAGCTCCGGATCGTCCGCCCTGAGGAACGGGTTGGTCCGCTTTTCGCGCCCGAGTGCGACGGGCAGCGTCGCCTCGCCCCGCACCCGCAGCGCCTCGACCTCCTTCACCCGCTCCTGCAAGAGAAGGTTGCCGGGATCGACGTCGAGCGCAAAGCGCGCGTTGGTCGCGGTGTATTCGTGCCCGCAATAGAGCAGCGTCTCGTCCGGCAGCGCGCGTAGGCGCTGGAGGCTCTCCCACATCGTCGCCGCATCGCCCTCGAACAGCCGGCCGCAGCCGAGCGAGAAGAGGGCATCGGCGGCAAACAGCGCGTTGGCGCGCGGGACGAAGTAGGCGACGTGCCCCGCGGTGTGGCCGGGCGTGTCGATCACCTCGACGCCGAGCGACCCGATCTCGAACCGGTCGCAGCCGCGCACGCCCCGGTCGATGCCGGGAATGCGGTCCCGCTCGGCCTCGGGGCCGATGACGTGGGCCCCGAACCGCGCCTTCAGCGCCGCGTTCGCCGCGACATGGTCGCCGTGGTGATGAGTGGTCAGGATATGCGTCAGGCGCCAGCCCTCGCGCTCCAGCGCATCGAGGATCGGCCCCTCCTCCGGCGCGTCGATCGCGATCGTGTTTCCCGCCTGCGGGTCGTGCAGGAGGAGACCGAAATTGGTCTCGCGGCAGGGAAACTGCCGAATCGGATACGCTGACATCGCAAACCTCGCGCCTTGGCCTCGCTCGCGCTAGGTAGGGCGCGAGCCCTGCACCGGGAGAGCGGATGACGACCGTGAACGCCGACATCGTGGACCTGCGCGATTTCTACGCCTCGCGGCTCGGCGATGCCTGCGTGCGCTCGCTCGCCATGGCGCTCGGCACGGTGTGGAAGCCGATCCGCGACGAGCGCCTCGTGGGCCTTGGCTACGTCACCCCCTATCTTGACCGCTTGACCGGCGAGGCCGAGCGCACGCTCGCCTTCATGCCGGCCGCGCAAGGCGCGGTGAACTGGCCGCTCGGCCGCCCGTCGCTCGCCGCCCTCGTCCACCCGGCCGAACTGCCGCTCGGCGACGCGGCCGTCGACCGCATCCTGATGGTGCACGCGCTGGAGTTCGCCGAGGACCCGGCGGAGATGCTGGGCGAGGCCTGGCGGGTGCTGGCGCCGGGCGGGCGCCTCGTGATGGTGCTGCCGAGCCGCGGCGGGATGTGGTCGCGCTTCGAGCATACGCCCTTCGGCTCCGGCCGTCCCTGGTCGCGTGCGCAGGCGACCCGCCTCCTGCGCGATACGCAGTTCACGCCGGCCGGCTTCTCGGAGGCCCTATTCTTTCCGCCCTTCCGCCGCGAGCGGCTCCTCAACCTCGCCGGCCCCTGGGACCGCGCCGGGCGCCGCTTCTGGCCGATCTTCGCGGGTGCGATCGTCATCGAGGCGGTCAAGCTCGTCTACCGCGGCATTCCCGTCACCAGCCGCGAGCGCAGCCGCATCCGCGCGATGCGCCCCGTGCTGGTGCCGCAGGGTCGGCCGGCGCTGCACCTCGAAAAGCCGCCCGAGGCACCCTAGCTCCCGGCTTCGGCCATCGATCAGGAGTGCATCCATGGAACAGCGCAAACTCGGCCCCGACCTTCGGGTCTCCGCCCTCGGCCTCGGCTGCATGGGCATGTCGGAATTTTACGGCGCGGGCGACGACGGCGAATCGCTGTCCGTCATCCACCGGGCGCTCGACCTCGGCATCACCTTCCTCGACACGGCCGACATGTACGGCGTCGGGCGCAACGAGGAGCTCGTCGGGCGCGCGCTGAAGGGCCGCCGCGACCGCGTCGTACTCGCCACCAAGTTCGGCAATGTGCGCGGGGCCAACGGCGAGCGGCTCGGCATCAACGGCCGGCCGGACTACCTCAGGCGCGCCTGCTACGCGAGCCTGAAGCGCCTCGGTGTCGAGCATATCGACCTCTACTACCAGCACCGCGTCGATCCAAACGTTCCGATCGAGGACACGGTCGGCGAGATGGGCCGCCTCGTGGAGGAGGGCAAGGTGCGCTTCCTCGGCCTGTCGGAGGCCGGGCCCGACACGATCCGCCGCGCGCACGCGACCCACCCGATCGCCGCCCTCCAGACCGAGTATTCGCTCTGGAGCCGCGACCCGGAGGCCGAGATCCTACCCACTTTACGTGAACTCGGTATCGGCTTCGTGCCCTATTCGCCGCTCGGTCGCGGCTTCCTGACCGGCCGCTTCCAGAAACCGGAGGATCTGCCGGACGACGACTTCCGCAAATCGAGCCCGCGCTTCTCGCCGGAGAATTTCGGGAGGAACCTGAAGCTGGTCGATACGGTGAAGGCGATCGCCAAGCGGAAGAACGCCGCCCCCTCGCAGCTCGCGCTCGCTTGGGTGCTCGCGCAAGGCGACGACATCGTGCCGATCCCCGGCACCAAGCGGATGCGCTATCTCGAGGAGAACGCGGAAGCCGTCCATGTCGAGCTCACCGCCGACGATCTCGCCGAGATCGACGAGGCCTTCCCGGCGGGCGCCGCCGCCGGCGAGCGCTACCCGGAGGCGGGGATGAAGGCGGTCAACCTCTGACGATCGGCTGCCGGGCGGCGCGTCAGCGCCGCCTGAGCACGAACACGCCCTGCGCGCCAAGGAGGTTCCATACCGCCCAGGGCAGGCGCATGCCGATGCGCTCGCCGGCGGAGTTGAGGGCGACCGCGCCCTCCACCTCGGCGCCGAGCTCGCGCGTCAGTTCGACGAAGTCGCGGATCGTGCAGAAGTGGATGTTGGGCGTGTCGTACCAGGAGTAGGACAGGCTCTTCGTCACCGGCATCCGGCCCTTGAAGAAGAGCGACGAGCGCACCGACCAGTGGCCGAAGTTCGGGAACGAGACGATGGCGCGCCGGCCGATCCGCAGGAGTTCGGCAAGCACGAGCTTGGGGTTCTCCGTCGCCTGGATCGTCTGCGAGAGGATAGCATAGTCGAAGGCCGCGTCGGGATAGTGGACGAGGTCGCGGTCGGCGTCGCCCTGGATCACCGACAGGCCGCGCCGCACGCAGGCGTTGACGCCGGGCTGCGACAGCTCGATGCCGCGCGCGTCGACGCCGCGCCGCGCCTGCAGCAGCTCCATCAGCGAGCCGTCGCCGCAGCCGATGTCGAGGACGCGCGTGCCCGGCTCGACGAGTTCGGCGATGATGCGCAGATCGACGCGCGCGCCGGCATCCTCGAAGGCGACGCCCGGCGTCGTCGGCACCGGCAGGCTCTCCACGGCGCTCATTGAAGGCCCCTCGCCTTGGCCGCCGCCGACACGAAGCCCTGCACGGCACCGGTGAACTCCGGCTCGTCGAGCAGGAACGCGTCGTGGCCCTTGTCGGTCTCGATCTCGACGAAGGAGACCGAGGCGGCGTTGGCGTTCAGGGCATGGACGATCGCCCGGCTCTCGCTGGTCGGGAACAGCCAGTCCGACGAGAAGGACACGAGGCAGAAGCGCGTGCGCGCGCCGCGGAACGCCTCGGCGAGCCGCCCGCCGTGCTCGGCGGCGATGTCGAAATAGTCCATCGCGCGCGTGAGGTAAAGATAGGCGTTGGCGTCGAACCGGTCGACGAAGGTCATGCCCTGGTGGCGCAGGTAGCTCTCGATCTGGAAGTCGGCCTCGAAGCCGAAGCCGAGCTTCTCGCGGTCCTGCAGGTTGCGGCCGAACTTGCGGTGCAGCGCGGCCTCCGACAGGTAGGTGACGTGCGCGGCCATGCGCGCGACGGCGAGCCCCTTGTGCGGGCGCGTGCCGGCCTGGAGGTAGTGCCCGCCGCGCCAGTCGGGATCGGCCATCACCGCCTGCCGCCCGACCTCGTGGAAGGCGATGTTCTGCGAGGAATGACGCGCGCCGGTGGCGATCGGCAGCGCCGCGAAGACACGGGTCGGATAGGCCACCGTCCACTGGAGGACCTGCATGCCGCCCATCGAGCCGCCGATCACGGCGAAGAGCTGGTCGATGCCGAGGCGGTCCATCAGCATGGCCTGCGCCCGCACCATGTCGCCGATCGTCAGCACCGGCAGGTCGAGCGCGTAAGGGAGCCCCGTCGAGAGGTCGACCGAGGCGGGGCCCGTCGAGCCCATGCAGGAGCCGATGACGTTGGAGCAGACGACGAAGAAGCGGTCGGTGTCGATCGGCTTGCCCGGACCGATGAGGGTCGACCACCAGCCCGGCTTGCCGGTCACCGGGTTTGGGCTCGCCGCGTACTGGTCGCCCGTCAGCGCGTGGCAGACGTAGATCGCGTTCGATTTGTCAGCGTTGAGCTCGCCATAGGTCTCGTAGGCGATGTGGAAGGGCGAGAGCGTCCGGCCGGCGTCGAGGCGCAACGGCTCGTTCTCGCCGAAGAAGGCGACCTTGGAGGACGGCTGGCGCGCCTCGCGCGCGCTCAAGGTTTCTTCGGTGGCGGGATCGGCGATGATCGACATGGCCCGTGCTATCGCCGACCGTCCCGCAGCGCAACGGATTGTTGCGCTTCGTCTCGACAGGCGCGGCGGTGGGGAGTATGCGCGGGCGCATGTCTTCCACAGGCCGACCGTCAGGACCCGCCATGACCAGCCTTCCCGCCCGCCCGCAGCCCAAGCCCGGCGTCCTCGACATCGAGGCCTATGTGCCGGGCAAGAGCAAGGCTCCGACGGGTGTCAAGCTGCACAAGCTTTCGTCCAACGAGACGCCGTTCGGCGCCTCGCCCGACGTGCAGGCCGCGCTGCGCGACGTGGCGGCCCATCTCGAACTCTACCCCGACGGCCAGGCCGGCGCCCTCAAGGCGGCGATCGCCGAGGTGCATGGGCTGGAGCCCTCGCGCATCCTGTGCGGCAACGGCTCGGACGAGCTTCTCGGGCTTCTCGCGCAGGCGTTCCTGTCGCCGGGCGACGAGGCGATCCACACGGAGCACGGGTTCCTCGTCTACGACATCTACATCCGCGCCGCCGGGGCGACGCCGGTGGTCGCGCGCGAGCGTGACGAGCGCGCCGAGGTCGACGCGATCCTCGCCTGCGTCACCGCACGCACCAAGATCGTGTTCCTCGCCAACCCGAACAA
>NZ_CAJYIU010000094.1 GCF_913775355.1 uncultured Aureimonas sp. | reverse complement strand
TCGACCAGTTCGGCGATGTAGCGGGCGACGGCCTGCACGCGGGAGAGGTCGCGCGCGCTCTCGTGGTAGACGAGCCAGTATTCGCGGCGAAGCTCCCGCTCGGGCAGGACGCGCTCCAGGCCGGTGCGCCCGGCGGCCGAGAAGCTGTGCAGGATGCCGATGCCAAGACCCGCCGCCACGGCCTCGGTCTGGCCGAGCGCCGAGGAGATCTCGATCCGGCTCTGCCACCCCGGCGCGAACTCGGCGGCGTATTGCAGCGAGGCGCTGTAGAGAAGGTCGTCGACGTAGCCGATGAGCGAATGGGCGGCGAGATCGCCGACGCGCTGCGGCCGCCCGGCCCGGTCGAGATAGGCTGTCGAGGCGTAGGCGCGCAGGCTGTAGGACACGAGACGCCGGGCGACGAGCCGCCCCTGCTCGGGCCGCTCCACCGTGATCGCGATGTCGGCCTCGCGCCGCGACAGCGAGAAGGCGCGCGGCACCGGCACAAGTTGCAGCGTCAGGCCGGGATGGCGCTCCATCAGGGGGCCGAGGCGCGGGGCGAGGAAGGCCGTGCCGAACCCGTCCGGCGCGCCGATCCGCACGGTGCCGGACAGGGCAAGGTCCGCTTCGCCGATCAGCGCCCGCGCGTTCTGCGCTTCCGCCTCCATGCGTTCGGCCGCCGGCAGGAAGGCCTCGCCCTCGCCGGTCAGCGCGCAGCCGCCCGGTCGCCGCTCGAAGAGACGGGTGCCGAGCGCCCCCTCCAGCGCATCGAGCCGCCGGCCGACGGTCGCGTGGTTCAGGCCGAGCCGCCGCGAGGCCGCGAGAATCTGCCCGGCGCGCGCCACCGCCAGAAATACGCGCACGTCGTCCCAGTTCACGCGGACGCCTCCCAAGACTTCGATTTTCGCACAATGGATGCACGATCCCGCCCCTTGCTTTCAAGGGCGGGTGGCGGCCACAAACGGGCAGCACAAGGGAGAGACGGCATGAACGAGATCGGTCACTTCATCGACGGGCAGCGCGTGGCGGGCACGAGCGGGCGCTTCGCCGACGTCTTCAACCCGGCGACCGGCCAGGCGACGGCGCGCCTGTCGCTCGCCAGCCGCGACGAACTGCAGCGCGCGGTGGATGCGGCGCGCGAGGCCCAGCCGAAGTGGGCGGCGACCAATCCCCAGCGCCGCGCCCGCGTCTTCATCAAGTTCGTCGAACTCCTCAACGCCCACATGCAGGAACTCGCCGAGCTCCTGTCGTCCGAGCACGGCAAGACGGTCGAGGATTCCAAGGGCGATATCGTGCGCGGCCTCGAGGTCTGCGAGTTCGTGATCGGCATCCCGCACCTGATGAAGGGCGAGTTCACCGAAGGCGCCGGTCCCGGCATCGACATGTACTCGATCCGCCAGCCGGTCGGCATCGGCGCAGGGATCACGCCGTTCAACTTCCCGGCGATGATCCCGATGTGGATGTTCGCGCCGGCCATCGCCTGCGGCAACGCCTTCATCCTGAAGCCGTCGGAGCGCGACCCGTCCGTGCCGATGCGTCTTGCCGAGCTGATGATGGAGGCCGGCCTGCCGAAGGGCATCCTTCAGGTCGTCAACGGCGACAAGGAGGCGGTCGACGCCGTGCTGGAGCATCCCGAGATCGGCGCGATCTCCTTCGTCGGCTCGACGCCGATCGCGGCCCACGTCTATGCCGAGGCGACGAAGCGCGGGAAACGCGCCCACACGTTCGGCGGCGCCAAGAACCACATGGTCATCATGCCCGACGCCGACCTCGACATGGCGGCGGACGCGCTGATCGGCGCGGGCTACGGCTCGGCCGGCGAGCGCTGCATGGCGATCTCGGTGGCCGTGCCGGTCGGCGAGGAGACCGCGAACGCCCTGATCGAGAAGCTGATCCCGAAGGTCGAGGCGCTCAAGATCGGCCCCTACACCGACGCCGCCGCCGACTACGGCCCGGTCGTCACCAAGGCCAGCCAGGAGAAGATCCTCGGCCTCGTCGAGACGGGCGTCCGGGAAGGCGCCAAGCTCGTCGTCGACGGTCGCCAGTTCCGTATGCAGGGCTACGAGGACGGCTTCTTCGTCGGCTCCTGCCTCTTCGACCACGTCACGCCTGACATGGAGATCTACAAGGCCGAGATCTTCGGGCCGGTCCTGTCGGTGGTGCGGGTCAAGGACTACGAGGCCGCGCTCGCCCTGCCGACCGAGCACGAATATGGCAACGGCGTCGCGATCTACACGCGCGACGGCGATGCGGCACGCGACTTCGCAAGCCGCGTTCCCATCGGCATGATCGGCATCAACGTGCCGATCCCGACGCCGCTCGCCTACCATTCCTTCGGCGGCTGGAAGCGCTCGTCCTTCGGCGACCTCAACCAGCACGGGCCGGACTCGATCAAGTTCTGGACCCGCACCAAGACGGTGACGAGCCGCTGGCCGTCGGGCATCAAGTCGGGCGCCGAGTTCTCGATGCCGGTCATGCGCTGAAGGCGCGGGGTTTGGGATGCGCTGAAGGCGCGGGCAGAACCTCGCCTTGGAAACGTAAGCATGCCAAAAGGGTCGGCGGTCGCTCCGCCGGCCCTTCTCTGCATTCCCGTCCGGCCCGATGTTCCAGATTCTTCTCTTTTCGCTCGCGCCGGTCTTCTTCGTGATCGGGCTCGGCTTCGTGGCGGGCCGCCGCCGCTGGGTGGACGCGAATGCCACCGGCATGCTCGGCGCCTTCGTCGCGCAGTTCGCGCTGCCGATCGCGCTGTTTCTGGCGATCGTCACGGCGCCGCGCAGCCTTCTGACGGCCGAACTCGCGCCGACCGCCGCCTATGTCGCGACCTATGCGGCGCTTCTTGGGCTGACGCTCCTCGTCGCGCGGCGCTGGGGCCTCACGCCGATCACGACGGCGCTCTTCGCCCAGACCGTCGGCGTTCCCAATCTCGGCGGCATCGGCCTCGGCCTGTTCCAGGCGCTGGAGGGGCCGGGGTCCGAGGTGACGCTGGCCGTCGCCAACCTCGTCGGCACGCTGATCGTCACGCTCTACTGCTTCGTCCGGCTGGAGATGCAGGGCGGCGGCCACATCGGCCGCGCGGTCGGCGCCGCGCTGATCAAGCCGATGACGATCCTGCCGGCCCTCGGCTTCCTGATCGCCTTCGCCGAACTGCCGTTTCCGACGCTGGGGATCGCCGTCCTGAAGCCCCTTGCGCAGGCGACCGGCGGCGTCGGCCTGTTCCTGACCGGGGTGATCCTGTCGACGCAGCGCCTGCGCCTGTCGCGCACCAGCCTTCTGGCCGTCGCGCTGTCGAACATCCTGCGCCCGGCGCTGGCGATGGCGCTCTGCCTCCTCCTGTCGCTGCCGCCGGCGATCGAGGCGCGGATCGTCGTCGCGATGGCGATCCCCGCCGGCTTCGTCGGCACGATCCTGTCGGCGATCTATCGGGAAGGCACGGCGGAATCGGGCGGCGCGCTGGTCGCCACCACGGTCGCCTCGCTGGTCACGCTGCCGATCTGGATCACGGTCGCGGTCTGGCTCGCCGGGCCTTGAGCCCCGGTCGCTCAGGCGTCTGAGCGCAGCACGAGATCGGCCGGCCGGCTTCTGGCCAGCACGAGGCGCATGTTGGGAAGGTCGTTGCCTTCCATCTGCCGGACCATCGCCTCCGGATCGAGCTGGAACCCCATCCAGCGCTCCGTCAGCCGCGTGATCAGCACCTCCTCGCTCGCCTCGACCATGACCGTCAGGTCGAAGAGGTCGCCGAGGTCGCGCCAGCCGGGCTCGTCGAGGAGGAGATAGTTGCCCTCGGTGAGGACGATGCGCGTCGACGGCTCGATGATGCGACCGCCCGCCCGCGCGATCTCGATCGAGCGGTCGAAGACGGGCACCGCCACCTCGCGCCCGTCGTCGGCGCGCAGCCGCTCGAGCGCCGTGCGGTAGCCGTCGAGGTCGAACGTGTGCGGCGCACCCTTGCGCGGGCGGTGGCCGCGGGCGTTCAGGACCATGTCGTCGTAGTGGAAGCCGTCCATCGGGAAGACGTCGGCGACGCCCGCGCGGCGTGCGTTGAGGCGTTCCTTCAACTGCTCGGCGGTGGTGGACTTGCCCGATCCCGGCGCACCGGCGATCGCGACGATCCGGCGGCGTTCGCCCTCCTCGCTGAGAAGCGCGTTCGTCAGCCCCGCCAGCGTCACCTGCTCGCCCATGTCCGTCCTCCCAGAAAAGGTCAGACGGCCTTTGCCTGAAGGCGCGAGGTTTGGCGAGAGGGGTCGAGGCGCTCGGGCTCGTAGCCGAGAAGGGCGGCCGGCTCGACATCGGCGAACACGCGCCCGACGCCGATCAGGATCGGCCGGTCGATACCGACGCGCTCCACGATTTGCCCGAGCGACGAGAGCGGTCCGACCAAGCGGATCTCGTCCGGCCGGGTGAGCGCCGCGGCGACCGCCACCGGCGTCTCGGCCGGCAACCCGTGGGCGATGAGCTGCTCGGCGATGCGCCGCGCCATGCGCCCGCCCATGTAGAAGATCGTGGTGGCGTTGTCGTCCGCGAGCGCCCGCCAGTCCATGTCGTCGGGAAGGTCGCCCTTTTGGCTGTGCGCGGTGACGAAGCGCACGGCCTGCGCCCGGTCGCGGTGGGTCAGCGACACACTGAGCGCGCCGGCCATGGCCGAAGCCGCCGTGATGCCCGGCACGATCGCGACGGGAATGCCCTGCGCGCGAAGATCGGCGATCTCCTCGCCCGAGCGCCCGAAGACCGAGACGTCGCCGGACTTCAGCCGTACGACATGCTTACCCGCATGGGCGAACTGCGCCATCATCGCGTTGATGTCCTCCTGGCGACAGCTTTCGCGCCCGCCGCGCTTGCCGACCAGCATGCGCTTGGCCTCGCGGCGGGCGAGCTCCAGGATGTCGTCGGAGACGAGGTCGTCGAAGAGGATGACGTCGGCGGCCTGCAGCGCGCGCACGGCCTTCAGCGTCAGGAGTTCGGCGTCGCCGGGGCCGGCGCCGACCAGCGTCACCCGTCCGCCGGCCTGCGGGCGATTGGCGAGGTCGCGAACGAAGGCGCGGGCCTCCAGCTCGGCCGCCTCGTCGGGCGCGCGGCGCGTGAAGGCGTCGTCGGAAAAGCGCTCCCAGAAGGCGCGGCGGGACGGGCCCGGTGCGAGGCGGTCCATCACCTCGGCGCGCACGCGCGCGGCCATCTTCGCCCAGCCGGTGAGGGTGGCGGGCAGCAGCGTCTCGATGCGGCGGCGGATCGCCTGGCCGAGGATGGGCGCGGCCCCGTCGGTCGAGATGCCGACGACGACGGGCGAGCGGTTGACGATCGTGCCGAAGCGGAACTGGCAGAAGGCCGGCTTGTCGATGACGTTGACCGGCACGCCGGCCGCGCGCGCGGCACAGAAGAAGGCCTGCGCCTCCGCCTCGCTCTCGCAGTCGGCCACCGCCAGCGAGGCGGCCGGGAAGATATCGAGCGCCCAGGGGCGGTCGTGGTGGCGGATCTCGCCGTCCGCGAAGGGGAGGGCGAGGACGGTGCGCATCTCCTCGCCGAGGTCGTCGGCCGCGCAATAGAGATCGACGATCGCGCCGGAGGCGGCCAGCAGTTCGGCCTTCCAGGCGGCGCCGTCCGAGCCGCCGGCCATGACCGCGCGCTTGGCCTTCAGGTCGAAGAAGACCGGCAGCGTCGCGAGCTCGCCCATGCGCTGCGGGCGCTGGCGGGCGGGCGCGGTGTCAGCTTGGCTCGAGGACACGTCGTTCCGCATCGATCAATCCCTGGATCTCGGTTCTGCAGGAGCCACAATTCGTGCCGGCCCGCAAG
>NZ_CAJYIU010000093.1 GCF_913775355.1 uncultured Aureimonas sp. | reverse complement strand
GGTTCTCCGGCGCGTGGCGCTCGTCGGCGACGAAGCGGGCCCAGGACTCGAACTCGGCCAGATCGCAGCGCTCGCGGACATAGGCCTCGTCGATCAGCCCCTCGGTGACGATGACGTGGGCCAGCGCGTTGACGAGGGCGACGTTGGAGCCCGGCTTCACCGGCAGGTGATGGGTCGCCTTGATGTGGGGCGACTTCACGAGGTCGATCCGGCGCGGATCGGCGACGATGAGCTTGGCGCCCTGGCGCAGGCGCTTCTTCATCCGCGAGCCGAAGACCGGGTGGCCGTCGGTCGGGTGGGCGCCGATCACCAGGATCACGTCGGCATCCTCAACCGACTTGAAGTCCTGGGTGCCGGCCGACGTGCCGAGCGTCGACATCAGGCCGTAGCCGGTCGGCGAGTGGCAGACCCGGGCGCAGGTGTCGACGTTGTTGTTGCCGAAGCCTGCGCGAACCAGCTTCTGGACGAGGTAGGCCTCCTCGTTGGTGCAGCGCGACGAGGTGATGCCGCCGACCGAGTTGCGCCCGTACTTCGCCTGGATGCGCTTGAACTCGGATGCCGTGTGGGCGATCGCCTCCTCCCACGACACCTCGCGCCAAGGCTCGGAGGTCGAGTTGCGGATCATCGGCGAGGTGATGCGCTCGCGGTGGTTGGCGTAGCCGTAGGCGAAGCGGCCCTTGACGCAGCTATGCCCGTGGTTCGCCTTGCCGTCCTTCCACGGCACCATGCGCACCAGCTCCTCGCCCCGCATCTCGGCCTTAAACGAGCAGCCGACGCCGCAATAGGCGCAGGTCGTGACCTTCGAATGCTCCGGCACGCCGATGGCGACGACCGACTTCTCCATGAGCGTCGCGGTCGGGCAGGCCTGGACGCAGGCACCGCAGGAGACGCATTCCGAGGAGAAGAAGTCCTCGCCCTGGCTGGGCGAGACGCGGCTGTCGAAGCCACGACCGGCGATCGTCAGCGCAAAGGTTCCCTGCACCTCCTCGCACGCCCGCACGCAGCGCGAGCAGACGATACATTTCGACGGGTCGTACTGGAAGTAGGGGTTGGAAAGGTCCTTCTCCATGAACAGCGGGTTCGGGCTCCCGTGCTCGTGGGGATGCACGTGGTTCTCGCCGTGCTGGCCGTAGCGCACCTCGCGAAGGCCGACCTCGCCCGCCGTGTCCTGCAGCTCGCAGTCGCCGTTGGCCGAGCAGGTCAGGCAGTCCAGCGGGTGGTCGGAGATGTAGAGCTCCATCACGCCGCGGCGGAGCTTGGCGATCCGGTCGGTCTGGGTCTTCACCACCATGCCGTCGGCGGCGAGCGTCGTGCAGGATGCGGGCGTGCCGCGCATGCCTTCGACTTCGACGAGGCACATGCGGCAGGAGCCGAAGGGCTCGAGCGAATCCGTCGCGCAAAGCTTCGGGATCTTGGTGCCCATCTCGGCCGCCGCGCGCATCAGCGAGGTGCCGGCGGGGACGGTCACCGTCTCGCCGTCGATGGTGAGGGTCACCTGTTTCTCGGCGCGGCGGGCCGGGGTGCCGTAGTCGGTTTCGGGAACGAGAGACATGGTCGTGTCCTCCTTATTCCGCCGCCTCGAGACCGGCCGGCAGGCGACGGGGGTCGAGGTCGAAATCTTCGGGGAAATGGGTCATCGCTGACGTCACGGGATAGGGCGTGAAGCCGCCGAGCGCGCAGAGCGAGCCGAACTTCATGGTGTCGCAGAGGTCGGCGAGCAGCGTCAGTTCCTTCGCCACGGGCTGGCCCGCCGAGCGCTTCTCGAGGATGCGGTCGACCGTCTCGACGCCGCGCACCGCGCCGATGCGGCAGGGCGTGCACTTGCCGCAGCTTTCGGCCGCACAGAACTCCATCGCGAAGCGCGCCATGTGGGCCATGTCGACCGTGTCGTCGAAGACCGTGATGCCGCCGTGCCCGATCAGCCCGTCCTTTGCGGCGAAGGCCTCGTAGTCGAAGGGCGTGTCGAAGAGGGACGGAGGGAAGTAGGCGCCGAGCGGGCCGCCGACCTGAACCGCGCGCACCGGGCGTCCCGACGCCGTGCCGCCGCCGATCTCGTTGACCAGTTCTCCGAGCGTGATGCCGAAGGGCACCTCGACGAGGCCGCCGTATTTCACGTTGCCGGCCAGCTGCACCGGCATCGTGCCGCGCGAGCGCCCGAGCCCGAGCCGCTCGTAGGCTTCCGGCCCTTCGGCAAAGATCGCCGGGATGGCGGCGAGCGACAGGACGTTGTTGACCACCGTCGGCTTGCCGAAGAGGCCCTGGAGCGCCGGCAGCGGCGGCTTGGCGCGCACGATGCCGCGCTTCCCCTCGATCGAATTCAGGAGCGAGGTCTCCTCGCCGCAGACATAGGCGCCGGCGCCGACGCGCACTTCCATGTCGAAGGCGAGGCCCGACCCGCCGACCGAACGGCCGAGCCAGCCGGCCTCGCGCGCCTCGGCGATCGCGTGCTCCATCGCCTCGATCGCGTGCGGGTATTCCGAGCGGATGTAGACGTAGCCGTAGGTCGCGCCGACCGAGACGCCGGCGATCACCATGCCCTCGACCAGCCGGAACGGATCGCCCTCCATCGTCATCCGGTCGGCGAAGGTGCCGGAATCCCCTTCGTCGGCGTTGCAGACGACGTATTTCTGCGCCGCCGCGGCCTTGCGGACGGTCTCCCACTTGATGCCGGTCGGAAAGCCCGCGCCGCCGCGGCCGCGAAGGCCCGAGGCCGTGACCGTCCGCACCCGCGCCTCGGCGTCCATTTCAAGGGCGGACTTCAGGCCGCGCCAGCCGCCGTGGGCGGCGTAGTCGCTTTCCGAGCGCGGATCGACGATGCCGCACAGCGCCATGGTGGAGCGGGTCTGGCGGGCGAGGAACGGGTGCTCCTCCGGCCGGCCGATCCGCGACGGATGGTCCGCTCCGTCGAGCATCCCGGCCGCGAGCAGCGCGTCGACGTCGGCGGGCGCGACCGGCCCGTAGCCGATGCGCCCGTTCGGCGTCTCGACCTCCACCAGCGGCTCCAGCCAGTGCATGCCGCGCGAGCCGGCGCGCACGATCTCGATCGCATGGCCCGAGGCCTGGAACGCTGCGGCGACCTCGTCGGCGCCGACGGCGACGGCCGCCGCGTCGCGCGGCACGAAGATGCGGGTCGTCGGGGTCATCGCATCGCCTCCTCGATGATGGCGGTCAGGCGGTCCGCGGTCAGGCGGCCGTGGATGCGGCCGTCGACCATCGCGGCAGGCGCGACGGAACAGAGGCCGAGGCAGTAGACGGGCTCCAGCGTCGCCGCCCCGTCGCCGGTCGTGCCCTTCATCGGCACACCGAGGAGCTCTTCGGCCGCCGCCTGCAGCGTGCGGCCGCCCGCAGCCTGGCAAGCCTCGGCCGAGCAGAGCTTGACCACGGTGCGTCCCGCCGGAAGGCGGCGGAAGTCGTGATAGAAGGTGAGGACGCCGTGGACGTCCGCGCGCGACAGGTTCAGCGCCGCCGCGATCGCGGGCACCGCCGCGTCGTCCACCATGCCGAACTCGGCCTGCACGTCGTGCAGGATCGGCAGGAGGGCGCCCGGCTTTCCCGCATGGGCGGCGATGATCTCATTCAGGCGCTCGGCATCGAAGGGCAGAGCGCGTCGCGCGGCATCGAGCATGTCGGTCTCCCGAGAAGGTCGGAAGCCGGCGCGGCCGAGGCGCGCGCCGGCTCGGGTGTCATTCTAGAACAGGGCGGTGGCCTTCAGAAGCGTGATGTAGACGCCCCAGAGGAGCGGCAGGCCGACGGCGACCCAGGCGGCGATCGCCGGCCCGTTGAAGCCGCCGCGGCCGATGCCGTGGTCGCCGAACGCGGGCGCCGCCGCAGCGCCGCCCCGCGCCGCCGTCGCCGCGCCCTTGGCCTCCTGCCGCATCTGGTACTTCTCGGCCACCGGCCGGACCAGGAGGTTGGCGACGAAGCCGACCGCCAGAAGCGCCGCGACGGTGAAGAAGATCGGCTGGTAGACCGCCTCGCGCGGCACGCCGGCCGCGATCTGGGCGTCGCGGATGTTGCCGGTGATGAGGCCGCCGAAGACGCCGGCGAGCGACCAGGCCGTCAGCAAGCGCCCGTGGATCGCGCCGACGAACTTGGTGCCGAAGACGTCGGCGAGATAGGCCGGGACGGTGGCGAAGCCGCCGCCGTACATGGAGGCGATCACGCAGAACGAGGCGACGAAGAGGAACAGGATCCCGCTCGAGGCCGAGAAGGGGACGAGCGCCGCGTAGAGCGCGATGCCGAGCGCCAGGATCACCGCGTACATCGTCTTGCGGCCGAGCCTGTCGGAGAAGGAGGCCCAGAAGAAGCGCCCACCGATGTTGAAGAGCGAGACGAGGCCGACGAAGCCAGCGCCAACGGCGGCTGCCGCCGTGCGCTGCTCGGGCGTGAAGTCGAGGAAGGCGGTGCCGGCCGCGCCGATCAGGCGACCGCCGAAGATTTCCTGCAGCATCGGCGAGGCGACGCCGATGAGGCCGATCGAGGCGGTCACGTTGGTGAGGAGGACGACCCAGATGAGCCAGAACTGCGGCGTCTTGTGCGCGTCCTTCAGATGCACGTCGCCTGTCGCGATCATGCGCGTGCCCGCTGCCGCCGGCGGCGTCCATCCGGCCGGGCGCCAGTTCTCCGGCGGCACGCGGTAGCCGAGCGCGCCGGCCACCATGAACACGAAATAGCCCGCGGCCAGCACCAGGAAGGTCTGCCAGACGCCGACGCCCTCAGGGCTCGCGAAATGGCGCATCAGGATGTCGGCGAGCGGCGAGCCGATCATCGCGCCGCCGCCGAAGCCCATGATCGCCATGCCGGTCGCCATGCCGCGCCGGTCGGGGAACCACTTGATGAGGGTCGAGACCGGCGAGATGTAGCC
>NZ_CAJYIU010000092.1 GCF_913775355.1 uncultured Aureimonas sp. | reverse complement strand
TCTGTCCGTCGACCACCGCGACCGTCGCGCCCTTGGGAATCTGCATCACTGTCTCCGTTCGTCGCAGCGGACGATCCGCTGCCTGTGGAGCACCGCAACGCTCGAACGTCGGGGAAGGCTCCCGGCGTCGACGGCACGAAAGCCCTCATCCCCGGATCACGGTGCGGCCGCGACGGATCTGCCACCAGAGCAGCGGAAAGAACCCGAACTGCAGCGTCATGATCGACATCAGGACCACGATGGTAAACCGATCCTGCGGCCAACGTTCGAGGCCGTCGCCAAAGTCGACCGCGCCCGTCCGTAGCAGTTCCCACCACGTCCAGGCGCCGAAGACGTGAAGGGCGAGCATCGTCGCGCATGAGAGGATCAGCCGGGTGATGCTGACGACCTTGATCCCGTCGCGCCCCGCATTCGTCATGCCGCCCCCCTCACCCCGGCCCCCGCTTCATCCAGGGCGGCGGCTTCCACTGCGCCAGATCCTGCCGGTCCATCTTCTCGATCATGACATAGCGCGCGCTCTCGGCGGGCGTCCGGCACCAGGCGCAGCGCCACCGCAGGATCTCGATCTCGGCCGACGGCGCGATGTAGCCGACGAAGTCCTGCGCCCGATAGGTGACGCGCTTCCCGCAGGACCGGCATTCGATCACGATCCCGAGGCGCCGCCGGCATCCCTCGTCGAAGCTGCGGATCGGCTGGACCACGGCGTCAGCCGGCCGGCCCATGGCGCGCCTGCTCCGGCCGGGCGTGCGGACCGCCCCACGCCCCGGCTGGTTCCTCGCCCATCGCGCCATTCCACGAGCGTCCACACGTCGCCGGCATTCCATCGCCTCCGGAATCGATTCCCATGATTGGAACAAAATAGGAACGAATGCGCCGCCGCAAGCGCCGATGCGGGATGCTCCCGGATGGCTCCCTGAAGGCGTGATGAATGCGCCCTTCAGAGTGGGTTCCGGCGACGGGGCGCATAAAGGGGGCGTCGATACCCCGAGCCCCTAGCTCTTACCGGAGACGTTCCCATGGTCCGCCAGTCCCTCGCCGCCGCGCTTCTCGCCCTTGCCGGCCTCGCCGCGGTCGCCCCCGCCCACGCCAACGACGTGCGTATCGACCAGTACGGCTGGTCGAACGCGGCCGGCGGTGCGCAGACGGGCTTTCGCAACCGCATCCGTGTCCAGCAGGACGGCGTCTCCAACCGCATCGGCGCCCACCAGCGCGGCGACCGCAACCTTGCGGCCATCGGTCAGGACGGGCGGTACAACGACGCCGCCACCTACCAGCGCGGCAACGGAAACGCCGCCGGCATCGGCCAGTTCGGCTCGCACCACACCTCGATCCTGACGCAGGACGGCAACGGCAACATCGCGGCCGGTGTGCAGGTCGGTCGCGGCTGCGAGGCGAACGTCGCCCAAGGGGGCAGCGGCAACGTCGCGGCCTTCGTCCAGGCCTGCGACTGACCGCGCACCGCGCCCCGACACGAACCCGCCGCTGACAAGGAGCCCCGCCATGCCGTCGATTTCATCCGCCACGCGCCGCGCCGGCGCGCTCCTCGTCGCCGCCGTCGCCTGCGTGGCGGCGGCGGGGCTGACCACGGCGGCCCCGCGCGAGGCCGGGCCCGCACGCTGCGAGATCCGGCTCGATCGCTCCGGCGGATCGGTGACGCTCACCGCGCTCGCCCATGCCGACAAGCGTGTGGCCGGCCGCTACAGCCTCCGGGTGTCGGGGGCCGGCACCGACATCCGGCAGGGCGGTCCGTTCGAGGCCGCGCCCGGCCGGGCGGCGACGCTCGGCACCGTGTCGCTCGGCCTCTCCGGCGGCACCGCCCGCGCCGATCTCGATCTCGATGTCGGGGGCGAGACGCTGTCCTGCTCGCAGCGTATCGGCGGCGGGATCTGACCCGCCGCGCCCTTCCAGTCCAGCCCTGTCATTGGCCCCTAACCTACGGGCCACCGGAGATCGCCATGCCCCGTCACAATCTGCATCCCACCGCCATCGCCCTTGCGCTCGGGCTTGCTGCGCTCGGGGCCCTCGCCTCCCCGGCCGAAGCCGGCGGCCGCGTGTCCTGGACCTACGCGCCGGCCGGCCGCGAGGCCGGCGGGGCGCTCGCGACGGGGCTTCGCCTCTATTCGATCTACAACGACGTGCGCGACGGCTCGATCCGCCAGACCGGCCGCGACAACGTCGCCGGCCTCGTGCAGCGCGGCCGCGGCAATCTCGGCCTCGTCGAGCAGCGCGGCGACGGCCAGTCCGGCACGCTGGAGCAGGACGGCAACCGCAACGCCTACGGCCTCTTCCAGTTCGGCCGGGGCACCAACGACCACATCGTCCAGCGCGGCAACGGCGGCAGCGGCGCGACCTTCAGCTACGGCTGGTAGGAGCAGCTGCCGCAAGCGACGGTGACAGGTCGGCCATCGGCCTGCGTCCGCGCGCCCCATTGAAGCGCCGGGGGGCCGCTGCATCTCGCAAGGACGCGAGGCGCAAGGACGGATTGGGGTGGCGAGGAAGCGGCGGGACTTGGAGGCCATCGAGCCGCCGGCGGATACGGCGGCGCAGGCCTGCTGGCTGTGCGGACGGCCGCTCGGCGCACGGGTCGAATGGCATCATCCGATCCCGAAGAGTCGCGGCGGGCGCGAGACGGTTCCGGTTCATCCGATCTGCCATCGGACGCTCCACGCCTATTTCACGAACACCGACCTCGAGCGGCACGCCGAAAGCGGCGTTCCGCTGGCGTCCAACCCCGACCTCGCCCGGTTCCTGAAATGGATCGGCAACAAGCCGCCGGACTTCCACGCGCCGACGCGCAAGGCACGCGCCTGACATCGACACCGGCATGGCAGGGACAAGAAATGGCCTCTTGCTTATTGGTAGGGCGCTATCTATATCGCGTCGATGACGCGGATCGACCCCCAGCTGAAGGCGGACTTCGCCGAGACCCTCGTGAAGAACGGGCGCAAGCTGCGCACGCGCTTCAATGCCGAGGTGGTTCGGCACGGGCTGACCTATCCGCGCGCGAGGGTCCTTGCCGTCCTCGCCGAGCGCCAGCCGCTGCGCCAGACGGAACTTGCGGCCGATCTCGAGCTTGAAGGACCGACCGTGGTCCGCCTGCTCGACGGCATGGAGGCGCTGGGGCTGATCGTGCGCCGTGCCGTGCCGGGCGACCGCCGCGCCAAGCATGTCGAGCTGACGGATCACGGGTCGAGGCAGGCGGAGGTCGTGTCCGCGATCTCGGCACGCCTGCGCGACACGATCCTGTCGACTTGCGAGGCGGCCGATGTCGAGACAGCATTGACGGTCCTTCGCAACATCGCCTCGGTTCTCGACGCACCGGCGGAAGGGGACGGAGCATGAGCGACGACGCCAGCGCCCTACGGGCGACCGCACAGGTCGGCGGCCCCGCACCTGCCGACATCATGCCGGACGGATCGGCGGCGGCCGCCGCCCCGCGCCGCCGCGGACAGCCGATGCCGGCGCCAGCGCCCTTCGTGCCGAAGCCCGCGTGGCTCGCGAGCCTCTACATCCTCGCCTCGACGCTGATCGCGATGACCCAAGGGCTCGGCCTCAACCTCGTGACGGCCAACCTCTACCAGATCCAAGGGCCGCTCGGCGCCTCGCTCAACGAGACCGTGTGGCTCTCGGCCGCCTATCTCGCGCCCAATGTCAGCCTGACGCTGCTCCTGACCAAGATGCGCGCGCAGTTCGGCCTGCGCATCTTCGCGACCTATGCGATCGTCGCCTTCGTCGCGGTCGCCTCGCTGCATCTCGTCGTGGACGACATCCAGTCGGCGATCGTCGTGCGCTTCTTCGCGGGCGTCGCCGCCTCGCCGATGTCCTCGCTCGCCTTCCTCTACATGCTGGAGTCCTTCCCGCCGGAGCGGAAGATGACGATCGGCGTCAGCCTCGCGATGACCAACCTTTCGATCGCAGCGCCGCTCGCCCGCGTCGTGTCGCCGACGCTTCTCGATCTCGGCGGCTGGAACGGGCTGTTCCTGCTCGAGACCGCGCTGGCGCTGGTCAGCTTCGCCTTCATTCGCCTCCTGCCACTCAACTCGCCGCCGAAGACGCCGGTGATCGAGCCGATGGACGTCGTGAACTACCTCTTCATCGCCGTCGGCCTCGGCTCGATCGCCGTGGTGGCGACGGTCGGCCCGTTCTACTGGTGGTTCGAGGCGCCCTGGATCGGCGGCCTTCTGGCGCTCGGTCTCGCCAGCCTGACGATCGCGGTCGTGGTCGAGCTCAACCGCTCGAACCCGCTGATCGATATCCGCTGGATCACCTCGAAGGAGATCCTGCATTTCGCCGGCACGCTTCTCCTGTTCCGCCTCCTCCTGTCGGAGCAGGCGAGCGGGGCGACGGGCTTCTTCCAGGTGCTCGGCCTCAAGAACGAGCAGATGACGGTGCTCTACCTCGTGATGATCGCCTCCGCGATCGCGGCCGGCCTCCTGTGCACGCTGATCGTGCGCCCCGGCCGGGCGCCCTACATCCACATCGCGGCGCTGTCCTGCCTGATCGTCGGCTCCTATCTCGATTCGCGCGCGACCGTCCTGACGGGCCCCGAACAGATGTATCTCAGCCAGGGGCTCATCTCGGCGGCCGGTGTCCTCTTCCTGCCGCCCGCGCTCGCCGTCGGCTTCGGCTCGGCGATGAAGCGCGGGATGAACTACATCCTGTCCTTCCTGATCGTGTTCCTGACGACGCAGTCGCTCGGTGGCGCCATCGGCTCGGCCCTCTTCCGCACCTTCGTGACGATCCGCGAGAAGTTCCACTCGAGCCAGCTCGCCGAAAACATCGTCCTGTCCGACCCGATCATCGCCGCGCGCATCACGCAGACCGGCGCGGCCTATGCCCGCGTACTGCCGGATGCCGCCTTGCGGCAGGCGGAGGGGCTGGCGACGCTCGGTACGCAGGCGACCCGGCAGGCCAACATCCTCGCCTACAACGACGCCTTCCTGGCCGTGTCGATCCTCGCCTCGGTCGGGCTTGCCGCTCTCCTCCTGCATCTGGCCCTCATCCACCTCCAGCGCTGGCGCGCCGGCCCAGCCGACGCGCAGACCGCCTGAACCGTCCATATCCCCGTTCCTTCGAAGCTCCCCGATGAAGCTCCTTCGCTCCCTCTCCACCCTCTTCGCCATCGCGGTCGGCCTCGCCGGCGTCGCACTGGTGCTTTACGCGTGGCGCCTGCCGCCTTTCGCCACCAGCGTCGAGACCACCGACGACGCCTATGTCCGGGGCCAGGTGACGGTGATCGCCCCGCAATTGGCTGGCACGATCGCGGAGGTCGCGGTGCAGGACTACGAGAGCGTGACCGAAGGGCAGCTCATCGCCCGCATCGACGACCGCATCTTCTCGCAAAGGGTGGCGCAGGCGCGCGCGACGCTGGCCGGGCAGAAGGCGCAGCTTGCCAATTCGCAGCAGGGTCGGCGGTCGGCGGAAGCCAAGGTCGCGGCGAGCGAGGCGGCGGTCGCGAGCGCCCAGTCCGCCTTCGACACGGCGACGGCCAATTTCGCCCGCATCGCGCCGCTGGCAAGCCAGGGCTACGTTCCCGGTAGCGACCTCGACGTGGCGACGCGCACGCGCGACCAGGCGTCGGCCGCGCTCGACCAGTCCAAGGCCTCGCTGGAGGTCTCGCGGCAGGACCTGCAGACCGTGATCGTCGCGCGCCAGTCGCTCGAGGCCGCAGTGGAAGGGGCGGAGGCCGCCGTGCGTCTGGCCGAGATCGATCTCGCCAACACCCGCATCCTCGCGCCGAAAGCCGGCCGCCTCGGCGAGGTCGGCGTCAAGCTCGGCCAGTTCGTGCAGGCGGGAACGCAGCTGACGAGCCTCGTACCCTCGGCGGTCTGGGTGGTCGCCAACTTCAAGGAAACGCAACTTCCGGGCATGGCGGTCGGCCAGCCCGTCCACTTCACGGTGGATGCGCTTCAGGGGGCGCGGCTGTCCGGCCGCGTCGAGCGCTTCGCGCCGGCCACAGGCTCGGAATTTGCCGTCCTGCGGCCCGACAACGCGACCGGCAATTTCACCAAGGTGGCGCAGCGCCTGCCGGTGCGCATCGCCATCGACCCCGGCCAGCCGGCGGCGGAAAACCTCGTGCCGGGCATGTCGGTCGTGGTCCGGCTCGACACGGCGGCCGAGGCCGCGGCGCCGAGCCCGAACTGAAGGATGCGCGCGGGTCGCGCAGCGCTCAGGCGAGCGCGGCCACTTCCAAGGGAGCGGTGCCGACGCCGAGAAGCGTGATCGTGCCGCCGCCCGACAGGGTGAGCACCTCCGAGCCGTTGACCTCGGCCGTGGTGTAGGTCTGGCCGGACAGGACCAGCCGGTCGCCCTCCGCCGCGTTGAAGTCGACGATCACGTCGTCGCCCTGTCCGGCTTCGAACACGAAGACGTCCGCGCCGGCCCGGCCCGCAAGCCAGTCGTTGCCGAAACCGCCGACCAGCGTGTCGTTGCCGAGATCGCCCGAAACGAGGTCGTCGCCCCGACCGCCATAGACGAGATCGTCGCCCTGCCCGCCGTAGACGGTGTCGTTGCCGAGATCGCCGTAGACCGTATCATTGCCGAGGTTCCCCGCGACGGTGTCCTGGTCGCGCCCGCCGTAGACGACGTCGTTGCCCTGCCCGCCGAAGATCTGGTCGTTGCCCTGGTTGCCGGAGATCAGGTCGTTGCCGGCGTAGCCGAAGAGATTGTCCGCGCCCTCGAAGCCGTAGACCGTGTCATTGCCGGACGCACCCGCGAGAAGGTCGGGCGCCGACGTCCCGTAGAGGAGGCGTCCCGCCACGGCGGGAGGACCGTAGAGCGCCTGGATGGCGGCGAGGTCCTCGTTGGAGAAGGCCATGTAGGCGCTAGCGATCGGATACATGATCGACGACGGGTCGGAGGAATGCGCCAGCCCGATCGTGTGGCCGATCTCGTGCACCATCATGCCGTAGAAGTTGGAGCCGTTCGGCACGAACGGGCTCCAGGTCTCGGCGCTGTCGACCGCGATCTCGGCGTGCGTCGTCAGCGGTCCGCGATAGGTCCAGGTCGCCTGACCGATCGTGCCGCCGCGGCCGTCGATCGCGTCGAGGCCGACCTGGATGTCGGCCGGCGCGTTCGTCACCTCGACGAAGTCGATCGCCGCGACCTTCTCCCAGGCGTCGAAGGCCTGGCGGACGAGGCTGCGGTAGCCATCCGACGCGATGATGTCGTCGAAGTTGTAGAACTTGGCGCCGGAGACGTCGAAGCTCCAAGTCACGACGCCGGCCGGCGTGCCCGCCGCGCCCGAGTCGCCCCACTTCGATCCGGTCAGGGGAGTGGCGGCCATGGTCTGCTTCCTCGCATCGCGGCGACCTTCCCCAGCGGAAGGCCATTGACGTTTCTGCCGAGCTCTCTAGCAGACGACATCTATATGACTCCATGAAAACGTGCCCGACGCTTGCGATGCCGCAAACGTGAACGGCCGCGACGAATCGGTGGAAAGCCGCTTCGGAGCGGTTTCCCGCCCGCGAGCCACCCGGCATCCTCGACAAAACGGGAATCGGGACTGCGCATCATGATCAACGCTGCCGTACGCCACGACGAACTCGACGCGGCCGTGGACGAGGCCGTGGCCCAGGCCGGGGGCGATCTCCTCGCCGCCATCCGCAATCTCGCCCGCCGCCAGCACGAGCTCGAGCACCGCTTCCAGGCGGACGTCTCGGCCGGCTTCGTGCGCCGGGGTCTCAAGCCGGCGCGCTGAGGCGAGAGCCTCAGGACACGTTCGCCGACAGCTCGTATTCGAGGATCCGCAACCCCGGATCCTCGGCATGGACCTTCTGGCGGAAGCCGATCCGCCGCGCCATCGCGAGCATCGCGGCGTTCTCGGCCAGCACCTCGCCATAGACCGTCCGCATGCCCTGCCCCCGCGCATAGCCGAGGATGGCGTCCATCAGGATACGGCCGAGACCCCGGCCCTTCTGGTCGGAGCGGACCATGATGCCGAACTCGGCGCGCTCGCCGTCGGGATCGGCGATAAGGCGCACCACGCCGAGGATCGTCCCCGGCTCGCCGGCCGCGGCGTCCTCGGCGACGAGCGCCATCTCGCGCGAATAGTCTATCTGCGTGAGGCGCGCGGCGAAGGCATGGCCGATGCGACGCATCGGGGCGAAGAAGCGAAGGCGCACGTCTTCCGGATCGCTTGCCTCCACCATGCGCACCAGCGCCGGCTCGTCCTCCGGCCGGATCGGCCGGAGCCGGAAGCGTGCCTTTCGCGAGGCGACCTCGGTCTCGAGGTCTTCCGGATAGGGCAGGATCGCAAAACGCGCCTCGCCCGCCCCCGCCCCCTCGCGCAGGACGACGCGCGCATCGAGCGCCAGGACGCCGTCGCTGTCGGCCAGAAGCGGGTTGATGTCGAGTTCGGCGACCGCCTCGAGATCGGCCGCCATGCGCGACAGGGTGACGAGGGTCGCCACCACCACCTCGAGATCGGCGGGCGGGCGGTCGCTGTAGCCCACGAGAAGACGCGACACCTTGGTCCGGTCGATCATGTCGCGGGCGAGCACCGCGTTCAGCGGCGGCAGGCCGACGGCCCGGTCGTCGAGAATGTCGGAGGCCGTGCCGCCCTGCCCGAACCGGATGATCGGGCCGAACACGGGGTCGGTGGATATTCCGAGCCTCAACTCGATCGCGTTGGCGCGCCGGATCATCGCCTGAACCGTGAAGCCCTCGATGCGGGCGCCCGGCTGGCGTTCGGCTACCGTGCGGATCATGTGCTCGGCCGCCTCGCGCACCATCGCAGCATCGTCGAGCTGGAGGCGCACGCCCCCGACGTCGCTCTTGTGGGCGATGTCGGGCGACAGGATCTTGAGCGCCACGGGAAAGCCGATCCGCCCGGCAAGCGTTGCGGCCTCCGCGGGGTCGGCCGCGATCTCGGTCGGCACCGAGGCGATGCCGTAGGCGGCGAGAAGCGCCTTCGATTCCGGCTCGCTCAGCGCCGTGCGCCCTTCGGCGAGCGCCCCGCCGACGAGCCGCTCGACGACCTCCCGATCGACGCCGAACGGCGCCACGACGGCCGGTGTCTGCATCAGGAGATCCTGGTTGCGCCGGTAGGTGACGAGCTGCGTGAAGGCGCGCACGGTCTCGTCCGGCGTCTGGTAGGTCGGCACGTTGCTCGCGGCGAACACGCGCCGCGCCGTGCGGGCGGCGCGCTCGCCGAGCCAGCAGGTGAGGACCGGCGTGCGGCGGGCCTTGCGCGCGCCCTCGACCGTGGCATGGGCGGCCTGCGTGCCGTCGGTGATCGCCTGCGGGCAGTTCATCACGAGGACCGCGTCCTGGTCGCCCGCCTCGAGGATCGCGGCCAGCGCGTCGGAATAGGCGCTCGCCGAGGCGTCGGGCGCGAGCTTCACGAGCCCGAGCGGCGAGGGCGAGCCGGGCAGGACGGGTCGCAGCCGCTCCCACACCCCGTCGGAGAACCGCGCGAGCCGCCCGCCGAAGGCGCTGAGCGCGTCGAGCGCGAGCGTGCCGGCGGCGTCGCTGTTGGTAAGAATCGCCAGCCGGTCGCCGCTCGGACGCAGACCCGTGGCGAGCGTCGCGACGGCTTCGAAAAGTTCGCGCAGCGTCTCGACCCGCAACATGCCGGCGCGCCGGAAGGCGGCGTCGTAGACGTCGTCGGCGCCCCGCCCGCCGCCGATCTCCGGCCGCAGCTCCGCCTGAAGCCCGGCGTTGCGGCCCGCCTTGATGACGACCACGGGCTTCGTGCGCGCCGCGATGCGGGCGGCGGTCATGAACTTGCGCGCGTCGGTGATGGTCTCGATGTAAAGGAGGATCGCCCGCGCCCGTGCGTCGAGCGCAAGATGGTCGAGAAGGTCGCCGATATCGACGTCGCTCATGTCGCCCGTCGCGACCACATGCGAGAAGCCGATCTCGCGCACGTCGGCCCAGTCGAGCACCGTGGTCGCCATGGCGGCCGACTGGCTGACGAAGGCGAGATCCCCCTTGCGGGGCGTCAGGTGGGCGAAGCTCGCGTTCAGGGAGGACGGCGGCGACAGGACGCCGAGGCAGTTCGGCCCGACGACGCGCAGGAGATGCGGCCGGGCGGCTTCGAGAAGCGCGCGCCGCCCGGCCGCATCGAAACCGGACGAGATCACGACGGCCGCCCGGCAACCCCGTTGTCCGAGGTCGGCGACGAGCGCCGGCACGCCGGCGGCCGGCGTCGCGATCAGGGCGAGGTCCGGCACCATCGGCAGGGCGTCGAGCGAGGGGTAGCAGACCACGGACCGGATCGAGGTCTCGCGCGGGTTGACCGGCATCACCGGCCCGTTGAACCCCGACCCGAACAGGTTGCGGGCGAGAACCGCGCCGACCGAACCGGCGCGGTTGCTGGCTCCGATCAGGGCGATGGAGCGGGGCTCGAACAGGGCATCGAGGTTTCGGATCGACATCCCTCATCCTTCGCGCGGGAGGCGGCCGCGGGCAAGGGTGCGCCGCCGATCAGCCAGCCTCGGTCGCGGTGCGGAGAAATCACGACAATCGCCAGCCGAATTGTTAAGCGGCAAAGGACTACAACCACTGGCATGACGGCGCGACAACACGGCGCCGACGTAGGGTGGGGATCGATCGAACGGCCATGATGAACGTCCTTCGCAACATTGGCGTGCGCGCTCGCCTCTTGTTGTTGATCGCGGCGGCCATGCTGCCGCTGATCGGACTCATCGTGACCGGCCTCGTTATCTCCTATCACGACGCCGAGCACGAAGCGCACCGGAACGTCGCCAACGAGGCCCGTCTCGGCGCGTCCAAGATGGCCCGGGTCTTCGACGACGCGCAGGAGTTCCTGGCGACGCTGCGGCACATGCCGCAGGTGCTGCAGGCGGAGCAGCCGACCTGCAACACGCTGCTCGCGGGTCTCAAGGCCGAACGCGCGCAGCTCCTGTCGATCGGCGTGATCGCGCCGGACCGCACGATCCTCTGCCACAGCCGCGGGGTGACGGGGTCGCTCTTCCACGACGAGGACCTGTTTGAGCAGACGATCAACTCGCGCGGCAACCGCTTCGTGGTCGGCGACTTCCTGACGAGCCCGATCACCGGTCGTCCCACGATCGCGGTCGCGATGCGCCTGCCCCCGACGGCCGGCCGGGCTTCGGGCGGCATCATCTTCGCCTCCCTCAACCTGCCGATGATCGAGCGGGACGTGCAGCTCCGCGCGGAGGAGGCCGGACACTCCTGGACGATCGTCCAGCCTCGCGCGTCCCGCATCATCCTCGGCTGGCCGCACGCGGTCGAGTTCGGCACCGTCGCGTCCGGCTTCGAGCTCTTTCCGATCATTCGCGCCGGCCGGACGGGCCGGACGACGGCGGTCAAGGATCTTGCCGGCCAGTCGACGATCTACGGCTTCGAGCCGATCCCGAACGCCAGCACCGGCGACCTGTGGCTGGCTGTCGGCGTTCCGCCGGCGGAAGTCTTCGCCACCGTGCAGCGCCGTCTGCACTGGACGCTGTTCGCAAGCTGCGGCGCCCTCGTCCTCGCGCTCGGCGGCACCGCGCTCATCGCCTACTGGATGCAGCTGCGCCCGATCGCGCTCCTGTCACGCTCCGCGCAGCGGATCGGGGCCGGCAATTTCGATGTCCGCACCGACATGGGCCAGTGGCAGGCGCCGGAATTCCGGCGGCTCGGCCAGCTCGTCGACCGCGCGGCGCAGACGCTGGCGCAGGCCAAGGCCGCGGAAGAGGCCGTCGCCGCGGGACAGCGGCGCTTCCAGCTCGTGGCGGACAGCACGGTCGACATGATCAGTTGCGTCGACGCGGAAGGCAAGCGGACGCTGGTGACGGGCGCCAGCCGGCGCATCCTCGGCTACGAACCGGCCGAGCTGATGGGCCTCAGCCCCATGGACCTTGCGGTCGAGGAGGATCGCCCGATCGTGCGCTCGCTGCTCGACACGTTCCGCACCGGCGGCGAGGCGAGCGGCGTGCGATACCGCGTGCGCCGCAAGGACGGGACGGTGATCTGGGTCGAGCTGTCCGGGCGGCCGATCGACGAGATCGGCGGCTGTGTCGTGTCGATGCGCGACGTCGACCAGCGGCAGCGCACGGAAGCGGCGCTGGCGGAAGCGAACCGTCAGCTGGAGCTTCTGGCCGCGACCGACGAGCTGACGCGCCTTGCCAACCGGCGAACCTTCAACCGCCGGCTGGAAGAGGCCTTCGCCGAGACCGGGGGCGCTGCCGACTTCAGCCTGCTTCTCCTCGACGTCGACCACTTCAAGGCGTTCAACGACCGCTACGGCCATCCTGCCGGCGACCGGTGCCTTGCCATGGTGTCGGAAACGCTGGCCGCCTGCGTGCGCAAGGACGACGAGATCGGCGCGCGCTACGGCGGCGAGGAACTCGCGCTGATCCTGCCGGGCATCGGCCCGGCGGAGGCGCTGCTGCGGGCCGAGACGATCCGCCGCGCGGTCGCCGCGCTCGCCATCCCGCATGCCGACGCCGACGGCGGCACGCTGACGGTGAGCATCGGCGTCGCCTCGCGGTCCGAACTCACGGCCGACAGGGCGGGCCCGACCGAAATCATCCAGAAGGCCGACGAGGCGCTCTACGCCGCCAAGGCTGCCGGCCGCAACCAGGTGCGCGCCCGCGCCGCGTGACGGCTGGGCGAACGCCCTCCCCTCAGCCCCGCCGCCGGAGACGATGGGCGATCTCGCCGACGATGCCGCGGCGGAAGAGAAGCACGCAGACCATGAAGGTGAGGCCCGTGATCACCGTGACCGGAAAGGCGGAGGTGGCGAGGTAGTTCTGCAGCGAGACGACGAGCGCCGCGCCGACGAGCGGTCCCGCCATCGTACCGATGCCCCCGAGCAGCGTCATCAAGATCACCTCGCCCGACATCTGCCACCCGACGTCGGTGAGCGTGGCGAACTGGAAGACCAGTGCCTTGAGCCCGCCCGCCAGCCCTGCGAGTCCCGCCGACATGACGAAGGCGGCAAGCTTGTAGGAGCCGACCGAGAGGCCGAGCGAGGTCGCGCGCGTCTCGTTCTCGCGGATCGATTTCAGGATCATGCCGAAGGGCGAATGGACGATGCGCCAGATCGCGAAGAGACCGATCAGGACGACGGCGAGCACGTAGAAGTAGATCGCGAGCGGCTGGGAGAGGTCGAAGACACCGAGCCCGAACCCGCGCGGCACGCCCTGCAGCCCGTCCTCGCCGCCGGTAAAGGGCGCTTGGAGGCAGAAGAAGAAGAACATCTGCGAGAGCGCCAGCGTGATCATCGAGAAGTAGATGCCCTGCCGCCGGATCGCGAGAAAGCCGATCACAAGGCCCAGCAGCGCGCCGGCCAGAACGCCTGCGAGAAGGCCGAGTTCGGGCGGCAGACCCCAGACCTTGACCGCATGGGCGGTGGCGTAGGCCGCACCGCCGAAGAAGGCGGCATGGCCGAAGGACAGGAGGCCGGTATAGCCGAGAAGGAGGTTGAAGCTCGCGGCAAACAGCGCGAAGCACAAGACCTTCATCAGGAAGATCGGATAGACGAGGAAGGGCGCGACGACGAGCGCGGCAAGGACGATCGCCGCTAGGACGAGGCCCATCGCCTTGGCGGCCGGGCGCTCGCCCGGCAGGGTCATGGTGGTTTGCGTCATCTCAAGCCGCCCTTCCGAACAGTCCGGCCGGGCGCACGAGAAGCACGATGGCCATGATGACGAAGATCACGATGGACGAGGCCTCGGGATAGAAGACCTTGGTCAGGCCCTCGAACAGCCCCAGCATGTAGCCGGTCAGGATCGCGCCGCCGATCGAGCCCATGCCGCCGACGACGACCACGGCGAAGACCACGATGATGATGTTGGAGCCCATCAGCGGCGACACCTGGTAGACCGGCGCCGCCATGATGCCGGCAAGGCCCGCGAGCGCCGACCCGAGCCCGTAGGTGAAGGTGAGGAGGAGCGGCACGTTGATGCCGAAGGCGCGCACCATGACCGGGTTTTCGGTCGCCGCGCGCAAGGTGGCGCCGAGCCGGGTCTTCTCGATCAGCGCCCAAGTGCCGATGCAGACGACGAGCGACGCCACCACGATGAAGGCGCGGTAGTTCGGCAGGAACATGAAGCCGAGATTGGTGCCGCCGGTGAGCGCGGCCGGGGGCGCATAGGGCTGGCCCGAGGCACCGTAGAGGTAGCGGAACGTGCCCTCGATCACGAGCGCGAGGCCGAAGGTGAAGAGAAGGCCGTAGAGGTGATCGAGATCGTAGAGGCGCGAGAGAGCGAGGCGCTCGATCACCGCGCCGATGATCCCGACGATCAGCGGCGCCAGAAGCAGCGAGAACCAGAAGCCGATGCCGAGATTGGTCAGGAGGAGATAGCCGACGAAGGCGCCCAGCATGTACTGCGCGCCATGGGCGAAGTTGATGATGCGCAGGAGCCCGAAGATGATCGCCAGCCCCAGCGAGAGCATCGCGTAGAACGAGCCATTGATGAGGCCGACGAGAAGCTGGCCGAGAAGCGCCTGGATCGGAATGCCGAAGACCATGGTCATGCCGGTCAGACTCCGAGGGTTTCGGTGAGCTGGGCCATGCGGGCGGGAAGCTCCGAGACGGGAAACCCGTCGAGCACCTGTCCGTGGTCCATCAGGTAGAAGCGGTCGGCGACCTTCGCCGCGAAGCGGAAGTTCTGCTCGACGAGAAGCACGGTCATGCCTCTCGCCTTCAAGGTGGTCAGGATCTCGCCGATGCGCTGGACGATGACGGGGGCGAGCCCCTCCGTCGGTTCGTCCAGCAGCATGAGCTTCACGCCCGAGCGCAGGATGCGGGCGATCGCCAGCATCTGCTGCTCGCCGCCCGACAGCTTGGTGCCGGGCGAGCCGCGGCGCTCCTCGAGATTGGGAAAGAGGCGGTAGATCTCGGCGATCTCCATGCCGCCCGGCGCGACGACGGGGGGCAGGAGGAGGTTCTCCTCCACGGTGAGGCTCGAGAAGATCGCACGCTCCTCCGGCACGAAGCCGATGCCGTGATGGGCCGTGCGATGCAGCGGCACGCGGATCATGTCGCGGCCGTCGAAGCGGATCTCGCCGGTGCGTTTGGGGATGATGCCCATGATGGCGCGCAGCGCCGTGGTCTTGCCGACACCGTTGCGCCCGACCAGCGTCACCGTCTCGCCGGGCAGGATGTCGAGGTCGACGCCGTGGAGCGCGTGGCTCTCGCCGTACCAGGCGTTGAGGCCGCGCACGCGCAGGAGCGGTTCAGCCATGGTCGGTTCCCATGTAGGCGGTGCGCACGCGCTCGTCGGTGGAGACGGTGGCATAGTCGCCCGCCGCCAGGATCTCGCCACGCTGGAGCACCGTCACGCGGTCGCAGAGATCGGCGACCACTTTCAGGTTGTGCTCGACCATCAGGACGGCCCGCGTTTGCGCAACGCGCTGGATGATGGCGGCGACGGTGCCGACGTCCTCGTGCCCCATGCCGGCCATCGGTTCGTCGAGGAGAAGGACCTTCGGGTCGAGCGCGAGCGTCGTCGCGAGTTCGAGGACGCGCTTGCGGCCGTAGGACAGGTCGGCCGCCTGCAGGTGGCGCGCATCCTCCAGCCCCACCTCGCGCAGGAGCGCCATCGCGCGCGCGTCGAGACGGTCGAGCGCGGAGAGGCTGCGCCAGAACTGCGTGGCGAGCCCGGCCGGGCGCTGGAGCGCGACGCGCACGTTCTCGAGCACGCTCATGTGCGGGAAGGTCGCCGAGATCTGGAACGATCGCACGAGGCCCATGCGGGCGACCCTGGAGGGCGAGGTCTTCGTGATGTCCTCGCCCATCAGCGTGATGGTGCCGGCGGTCGGCTGCAGGAACTTCGTCAGAAGGTTGAAGACCGTGGTCTTGCCCGCGCCGTTCGGTCCGATCAGCGCGTGGACCTCGGCATGGCGGATGTCGAGGTCGACGTCCTTGACCGCGGTGAAGCCGCCGAAGTCGCGCCGGAGGCCCCGGCAGGCGAGTACGACCTCGCCCCTGGCCGCGATCGGGGAGGCGCCGGCCGGGGCGGAGCCCGGCCGGTCGATGCGCGCGGTCGCGCCCGCCATCTCGCCCGCGCCCTCTACTGCGCCGCGACCAGCGGGCAGCCGCTCTTCGCCGGGTCGATATAGGCTTCCGAGCCCGGCACGGTGGCGAGCACCTTGTAGTAGTCCCAGGGCTTGGTGCTCTCGGCCGGCGTCTTCACCTCCATGAGGTACATGTCGTAGATCATGCGGCCGTTGGCGCCGACCTTGCCGCCGCGCGCGAAGACGTCCTCGACCGGCATCTCGTGCAACGCCTTGGAGACGGCCTCCGTCTCGTCGGTGCCGGCCTTCTGGATGGCCTTCAGATACTGCAGGACGCCCGAATAGGTCGCCGCCTGGATCATGTTGGGCATGCGCTGCGTGCGCTCGAAGAACTTCTGCGAGAAGGCGCGCGATTCGTCGTCGCGGTCCCAGTAGAAGCCTTCCGTGAGCGTCAGGCCCTGCGCCGCTTCCAGCCCCAGCCCGTGGACCTCGGCCAGCGTGAAGAGAAGCGCGGCGAGGCGCTGGCCGCCGGCCACGATGCCGAACTCGGCCGCCTGCTTCACCGCGTTCGCCGTGTC
>NZ_CAJYIU010000091.1 GCF_913775355.1 uncultured Aureimonas sp. | reverse complement strand
AGGAGAAGCATCATGGGTCTGGTTGCCGCCAAGATCGAGCCGAGCGCCAAGGAAGAGATCGTCAACGGCCTGACGCAGGCGCTGGCCGAGACCGCGATCGAGACGCTCAAGGCGCAGAACTTCCACTGGAACGTCACCGGCATGAGCTTCGGCTCGCTGCACGAGCTGTTCCAGGAGATCTACGAGGATCACTTCGAGGCGCAGGACCTTCTGGCCGAACGCATCAAGGCATTCGACGCCCATGCCGAAGGCCGCTTCTCGGTCTATCTCGAGCGCAGCGCCGTCGAGGAGCATGACGGCCGCACCGACGCCAAGACGATGATCGAGGTCCTGATGAAGGACCAGGAGACCCTGTCCTCGACGCTGTCCTCGCTGGCGCAGGTCGCCGAGGAGCACGGCGACTGGGCGACCAACGACATGGCGACCGGCCGCATCGAGAAGCACGACAAGTTCGCCTGGATGCTGCGCGCCCACCTGAAGTCGACCGCCGCCTGAGCGATCGACCCGTCACCAAAAAGGCCCGCCGGATCGCTCCGGCGGGCCTTTTTCGTAGGTGGTCAGAGGTCGCCGTCCTCCTCGTCCAGCGGACAGGGGACGCCCTCCTGCTGGCACTTGCGGCGATAGGCGATCGCCCAGAAGGCCGGATTCTTGTGCTCGGCGCGCAGGCGCTCTAGCAGCGCCTCGAAGAAGTCGCGCTTGCGCTCGGCGCTGCCCGAATGGGGGAAGGAGTCTTTCTCCATCTTGGTCATCATGCAGCCGACGCAGCGCCCCGCGCGCTTGTACTTGCACACGTCCACGCAGGGGCTCGGGGCATCCGCCCAGGCTGGCGATACGCTCATGGATGGGTCCTCGGGGTCCGGAACCTCGGAGTTAGGCAGCCTTGGCCCCCGTGTCGAGGTCGGCCTCCAGCTTGTCGAGCGGACAGGGCCGCCCCTTCTTCTCGCAGCGGCGGCGATACATGCGCGACCAGTAGGCGTAGCGCCCCGCCGCCTGCAGCCGCTCGCTCAGCATCGCGAGGAAGGCGCGCTTCTCGCCCTTGCCCTCCAGCCGCTTGAAGCGCTTCTTCTCGGGCTTCGTCATCCGGCAGGCGATGCACTGCCCCTCGATCTTGAACTTGCAGACGGAGACGCAGGGGCTCGGCGCCTTGGTGAAGGTCTTGGCCATGTCGGTCGGTCCGTCGGTTCAGTTCTTGTCTTCGGGAAGCGGCGGCAGCGGCAGGGCGGCGATGCCTTCCTCGAGGAGGCCTCGCACCTCCTGCCCGCTCGCCTCGCCGTAGATCTGCCGGCCCTCCGCCTCGCCGTAGTGGATGCGCCGCGCTTCCTCGGCGAAGCCCGCGCCGACATAGTGTCCCTCATTGCGGACCTTGCGGGCCATGTCCTGCAGCTGGCGGTAGAGCTCGGCCGCCTCGCCGACGGGCGCGCTCGTCACCGCACCGCCCGGCGCGTGGCCCGGTGTGCGACCCGGCTCGGGCGCCGCCGCGACGGCCGGGCTCATCAGCGCCTTTTCGACGCCGTGCCCTTCGCAGACCGGGCAGGCGAGCAGCTTGCGCGCGCCCTGCGCCTCGAAATCGGCGGAGGAGCGGAACCAGCCGTCGAACCCGTGCCCGCAGTCCCGGCAGCGAAGGGCGTAGCGGATCATGCCTCTGCGGTCGCGCGCACCGCCGGCGCCTCGAAGGGACGGCGGTTCTTGAGGTTGGGGATCTTGGCGCGCACGCTGCCGACGAGCTCGGTGTCGACCGTCGCCAGCGCCACGCCCGGCTCGTCGCCCTTCACCTCGGCGATGATCCGGCCCCAGGGGTCCGAGATCAGCGAGTGGCCGAAGGTCTCGCGCCCGTCCTCGTGGCGACCGCCTTGCGCGGCGGCGATCATGAAACAGTTGTTCTCGATCGCGCGGGCGCGCAGGAGGACATGCCAGTGCGCCTCGCCGGTCTGGCGCGTGAAGGCGGCGGGCGCCGTCAGCACCTCGGCGCCGGCCAGCGCCTCGGCCCGGAAGAGCTCGGGAAAGCGCATGTCGTAGCAGACCGCGAAGCCGATCCGCGCCGTGCCGTCGGCAAAGCGCACGTCGGCGAGCCCCGAACGGGTGCCCGGCACGTAGGTCGCCGATTCGCGCCAGCTCTCGCCGCCGTCGAGATCGACGTCGAACATGTGGATCTTGTCGTAGGTCTCGATCGTCTCGCCGTCCGGCCCGAACAGGAAGGCGCGGTTGGCCGCCATCCCGTCGCCGGCATCGACCGCCGTCGAGCCGAGATGGAGGACGATCGCGTGGCGGCGTGCCAGCGCGCGTGCGGCGGCCACCACCGGATCGCTCGCCGCCGGCTTCAGGTACGAGCGGAACCGCTCGCGGTCGCGGCTGAGGATGCCGGTCATCTCCGGCGTCTGCACGAACTGCGCGCCGCGCGCCGCAGCGTCCGCGACCAATGCCTCCATCGCCTCGATGTTACGGGCGGGATCCTCGCCGGAGCGCATCTGCACCACGGCGGCCTTGAACGTCGTCATCGCCTCGGGTCCTCAGCCGGCCAGCATCGGATCGAGCTTGCCGGCCCGGTCCAGCGCGTGGAGATCGTCGCAGCCGCCGACGTGCCGGTCGCCGATGAAGATCTGCGGGAAGGTCGAGCTGCCGGGGGCGCGGCTCATCATCTCCTGCCGGTAGGACGGCTCGACGGTCGCGTCCTTCTCCTCGAAGGCGACGCCCTTGCGGGTCAGGAGGTCCTTGGCGCGCGCGCAGTAGCCGCAGAACTGTCGGGTATAGATGGTGACGGGGGGCATGGCGTCCTCGAAACTTCAGGCGACG
>NZ_CAJYIU010000090.1 GCF_913775355.1 uncultured Aureimonas sp. | reverse complement strand
TTGGCCGAGAAACCCTTGGCGTCGAGGCGCGCGTAGATGAACGGCTTGAACAGCTCCAAAGCCATCTTCTTCGGCAGGCCGCACTGGTGCAGCTTCAGCTCCGGGCCGACCACGATGACCGAGCGGCCGGAATAGTCGACGCGCTTGCCGAGCAGGTTCTGGCGGAACCGGCCCTGCTTGCCCTTCAGCATGTCGGAGAGCGACTTCAGCGGGCGCTTGTTGACGCCCGTGATGACGCGGCCGCGCCGCCCGTTGTCGAACAGCGCGTCGACCGCCTCCTGCAGCATCCGCTTCTCGTTGCGGATGATGATGTCCGGCGCGCGCAGCTCGATCAGCCGCTTGAGGCGGTTGTTGCGGTTGATGACGCGGCGGTAGAGGTCGTTGAGGTCCGAGGTCGCGAAGCGGCCGCCGTCGAGCGGCACGAGCGGGCGCAGGTCCGGCGGGATCACCGGCACGACCGTCAGGATCATCCATTCCGGCCGGTTGCCCGACATCTGGAACGCCTCGATGATCTTGAGGCGCTTCAGCAGCTTCTTGGGCTTCAGCTCGGAGGTGGTGGTGGCGATCTCCTCGCGCAGGTCGGCCGCGATCTTGTCGAGGTCGAGCTCCTGCAGGATGCGCCGGATCGCCTCCGCGCCGATCATGGCGGTGAAGCTGTCCTCGCCGTACTCCTCCTGCGCGCGCAGGTACTCCTCCTCCGAGAGGAGCTGACGCTCCTTCAGGGGGGTGAGGCCCGGCTCGATGGTGACGTAGGACTCGAAGTACAGGATGCGCTCGAGGTCCTTGAGCGCCATGTCGAGAAGCAGGCCGATGCGGCTCGGCAGCGACTTCAGGAACCAGATGTGGGCGACAGGCGCGGCGAGCTCGATGTGACCCATGCGGTCGCGGCGCACGCGCGCGAGGGTGACCTCGACGCCGCACTTCTCGCAGATCACGCCCTTGTACTTCATGCGCTTGTACTTGCCGCACAAGCACTCGTAGTCCTTGATCGGCCCGAAGATCCGGGCGCAGAACAAGCCGTCGCGCTCGGGCTTGAACGTGCGGTAGTTGATGGTCTCGGGCTTCTTGATCTCGCCGTAGGACCAGGACAGGATCTTCTCAGGCGACGAGATCGAGATCTTGATCTGGTCGAAGCTCTGAGGCTGAGCCTGCTGGTTGAAAAGATTCATGACCTCTTGGTTCATGATCTGCTCCTTGGCTGACGGGGCGCCGCGAAGGGCCGAGCCGGGGCCGCCGTCTGAGGGAAACGGGTTTCGGCGGCCGGGGCCCTCGTGAAGAGGACCCCGCCGCCGTCTTTAGTCGGTCGTGTCGGGGCAGGCCTACTCGGCCGCCTCCGGGGGCGCCTCGAGCTGGTCGTTCGCCGCGCGCTTGGAGGACAGCAGCTCGACGTTGAGGCCGAGCGACCGCATCTCCTTCACCAGCACGTTGAAGCTCTCGGGGATGCCCGCCTCGAAGGTGTCGTCGCCGCGCACGATGGCCTCGTAGACCTTCGTGCGGCCGGCGACGTCGTCGGACTTCACCGTCAGCATCTCCTGCAGCGTGTAGGCGGCGCCGTAGGCCTCGAGGGCCCACACCTCCATCTCGCCGAAGCGCTGGCCGCCGAACTGCGCCTTGCCGCCCAGCGGCTGCTGAGTGACGAGCGAGTAGGGGCCGATCGAGCGGGCGTGGATCTTGTCGTCCACGAGGTGGTGGAGCTTCAGCATGTAGATGTAGCCCATGGTGACCTTGCGGTCGAAGGGCTCGCCGGTGCGACCGTCATAGAGGGTCGACTGCGCCGAGCGGTCGAGCCCGGCCATCTCCAACATCTGCTCGATGTCGGCTTCCTTGGCGCCGCTGAACACGGGCGTCGCCATCGGCACGCCGCGGCGGAGGTTATTGCCGACCTCGGCGTACTCCTCGTCCGTCAGGCCCTCGAGCTCGTGGGGGGAGTAGATCGCCTTCATCTCCTCCTTCAGCGGCGCGATGTCCTGCGTCTTCAGATAGGCATCGACCGCCTTGGACACCTTGCGACCCAAGCCCGCAGCCGCCCAACCGAGGTGCGTCTCCAGGATCTGACCGACGTTCATGCGCGAGGGCACGCCGAGCGGGTTCAGAACGATGTCGACATGCGTGCCGTCCGCATTGAACGGCATGTCCTCGACCGGCACGATGCGCGAGACGACGCCCTTGTTGCCGTGACGGCCGGCCATCTTGTCGCCCGGCTGGATCTTGCGCTTGACGGCGACGAAGACCTTCACCTGCTTCATGACGCCCGGAGGCAGCTCGTCGCCGCGCTGGACCTTCTCGACTTTGTCCATGAAGCGCGCTTCGAGCAGCTTCTTGCTATCGTCGTAGACCTGACGCAGCGCTTCCAGTTCGCCCTGAAGACGCTCGTCCTCGACGGCGAACATCCACCACTGCGAACGCGAGTACTCGTTCATCACCTCGGCCGACAGCTCGCCGCCCTTGCGGAAGCCCTTCGGCCCAGCGATGGCGACCCTGCCTGACAGCATCTCGACGAGACGCCCGTAGACGTTGCGGTCGAGGATGGCCTGCTCGTCGTCACGATCCTTGGCGAGACGCTCAATCTCCTCGCGCTCGATCGCCATGGCGCGCTCGTCCTTCTCGACGCCGTGCCGGTTGAAGACGCGCACTTCCACGACCGTGCCGTAAGTGCCCGGAGGCATACGGTTCGAGGTGTCGCGAACATCCGAGGCCTTCTCGCCGAAGATGGCGCGCAGGAGCTTCTCCTCCGGCGTCATCGGCGACTCGCCCTTCGGCGTGATCTTGCCGACCAGGATGTTGCCCGGCTGCACTTCCGCGCCGATATAGACGATGCCCGCCTCGTCGAGGTTGCGCAGCGCTTCTTCCGAAACGTTCGGAATGTCGCGCGTGATCTCCTCAGGTCCAAGCTTAGTGTCGCGCGCCATGACCTCGAACTCCTCGATGTGGATCGAGGTGAAGACGTCGTCGGCGACGATGCGCTCGGAGAGGAGGATCGAGTCCTCGTAGTTGTAGCCGTTCCAGGGCATGAACGCGACGAGCACGTTCCGGCCGAGGGCCAGATCACCGAGATCGGTCGACGGGCCGTCCGCGATGATGTCGCCCTTGCGCACCCGGTCGCCCATCTTCACCAGCGGGCGCTGGTTGATGCAGGTCGACTGGTTGGAGCGCTGGAACTTCATCAGGCGGTAGATATCGACGCCCGAGCGACCGGACTCGAGGTCCTCGGTCGCGCGAATGACGATACGCGTCGCGTCCACCTGATCGACGATGCCGGTGCGGCGTGCGGCGATGGCCGCGCCCGAGTCACGGGCGACGATCGGCTCCATGCCCGTGCCGACGAACGGCGCCTCGGCGCGCACCAGCGGCACGGCCTGACGCTGCATGTTCGAACCCATGAGCGCGCGATTGGCGTCGTCGTTCTCGAGGAACGGAATCAGCGCCGCGGCGACCGACACGAGCTGCTTCGGCGACACGTCCATCAGGTCGACGTTCTCGCGCGGTGTCATGATGACATCGCCCGAGTGACGGCAGATGACGAGGTCTTCGGCGAAGCTGCCGTCTTCGGTGAGCACCGCATTCGCCTGCGCGACGTGGTGCTTCGCCTCTTCCATGGCGGAAAGATAGACGACGTCCTGCGTCACCTTTCCGTCGACGATGCGGCGGTAGGGGCTCTCGATGAAGCCGTACTTGTTGACGCGCGCAAAGGTCGCCAGCGAGTTGATCAGACCGATGTTCGGGCCTTCCGGCGTCTCGATCGGGCAGATACGGCCGTAGTGCGTCGGGTGCACGTCGCGCACCTCGAAGCCGGCGCGCTCGCGGGTCAGACCACCGGGGCCGAGCGCCGAGAGACGGCGCTTGTGCGTGATCTCGGAGAGCGGGTTGGTCTGGTCCATGAACTGCGAGAGCTGCGACGAGCCGAAGAACTCGCGCACGGCGGCGGCCGCCGGCTTCGCGTTGATCAGGTCCTGCGGCATGACCGTGTCGATCTCGACCGAGGACATGCGCTCCTTGATCGCGCGCTCCATGCGAAGGAGACCGACGCGGTACTGGTTCTCCATGAGCTCGCCGACCGAGCGCACCCGGCGATTGCCGAGATTATCGATGTCGTCGATCTCGCCCTTACCGTCGCGCAGGTCGACCAGCGTCTTGACGACCGCGAGGATGTCCTCCTTGCGCAGCACGCGCACGGTGTCCTCGGCGTTGACGTCGAGACGCATGTTCATCTTCACGCGGCCGACGGCCGAGAGGTCGTAGCGCTCCGCATCGAAGAACAGCGACTGGAACATCGCTTCCGCGGTTTCCATCGTCGGCGGCTCGCCGGGGCGCATGACGCGGTAGATGTCGAACAGCGCGTCCTGGCGGTTCTCGTTCTTGTCGGCCGCCAGCGTGTTGCGGATGTAGGCGCCGACCGTCACGTGGTCGATGTCGAGGACCTGGATCTCCTCGTGACCCGCGTCGAGAAGGACCTTGAGCGTCTTCTCGTCGATCTCGTCGCCGGCCTCGAGATAGATCTCGCCCGTCTGGTAGTTGACGATGTCCTCCGCGAGGTAGTTCCCGTAAAGGTCCTCCTCGGTGGCGCGGAGGGCGACGACGCCCTTCTCCTTGATCTGACGCGCCTGGCGGGCGGTGATCTTCTTGCCGGCCTCGACCAGAACCTCGCCGCTATCGGCGTCGACGAGATCCGTCAGCGCCTTCTGGCCGCGCACGCGCTCGACCGAGAACGGCACGCGCCAGCCGTTCTTGTCCTTCTGGAACTGGATGACGTTGTAGAACGTCGACAGGATCTCCTCGCCGTCCATGCCGAGCGCCATGAGCAGGCTCGAGACGGGGATCTTGCGGCGACGGTCGATGCGCGCGAACACGATGTCCTTGGCGTCGAACTCGATGTCGAGCCAGGAACCGCGATACGGGATCACGCGCGCGGCGAACAGGAGCTTGCCCGACGAGTGCGATTTACCCTTGTCGTGGTCGAAGAACACACCCGGCGACCGGTGCATCTGCGACACGATCACGCGCTCGGTACCGTTCACGATGAACGTGCCGTTCGATGTCATGAGCGGCATGTCGCCCATGTAGACGTCCTGCTCCTTGATGTCCTTGATGGACTTCGAGCCGGTGTCCTCGTCGACATCGAACACGATGAGGCGCAGCGTCACCTTGAGCGGCGCGGCGAAGGTCAGGTCGCGCTGACGGCACTCGTCAACGTCGAACTTCGGCTGCTCGAACTCGTACTTGACGAATTCCAGCATCGAGTTGCCGGCGAAATCGGAAATCGGGAACACGGAGCGGAAGACGGACTGCAGGCCCTCGTCGGGACGCCCGCCTTCCGGCTCGTCGACCATCAGGAACTGATCGTAGGAGGCCTTCTGAACCTCGATGAGGTTCGGCATTTCGGCGACTTCGGGGATCGACCCGAAGAACTTGCGCACCCGCCTGCGACCGCTAAACGTCGTCGTCTGAGACATCGTCGCTCCTTGCTCTCGTCATCGCCCCTGACCGAAGGGCTCGAATCTCGTGCCCTCCCGTCGGAGAGCCGATCGCCCATCCCTTGCGGGACGGGCCGGGCCGTCAGCGCCGCCGGAGCGGCCCGCCCGCGTCATCCGAACCCACCGCGGCGGAGAGTTCGGAGCACGTGGACGTCGGATCGATCGGGGCCGTCATGGCCATCGCTTCGATCCGAGCACGGAAGGCGGAACGGCAAACATGCCGTCCCGCCCGCCAGTTTCAGCCGTAAGACGCCAGATGGCGGTCTTACTTGACGTCGACCTTCGCGCCAGCCTTCTCGAGCTGGTCCTTGATCTTGGCGGCCTCGTCCTTCGACGCGCCTTCCTTGACCGGCTTCGGAGCGCCGTCGACGAGGTCCTTGGCTTCCTTGAGGCCGAGACCCGTGATCGCACGGACTTCCTTGATGACGTTGATCTTGTTCGCGCCGGCTTCGGCGAGGATCACGTCGAACTCGGTCTTCTCCTCGACCTCGGCGGCCGGGGCGCCAGCGCCGCCAGCGGCAGCAACGGCGACCGGAGCGGCGGCGGAGACGCCCCACTTCTCTTCGAGCATCTTCGAGAGCTCGGCGGCCTCGAGGACGGTCAGGGCCGACAGGTCTTCAACGATCTTGGCGAGATCAGCCATGGTAGTCTTCCTTTACGGTTCGAATGTTCTGAATTAGCTGAGGAACGAGCCTCACGCCGCTTCGTCCTTCTTGGCATACGCCGCGAAAACGCGCGCGAGCTGAGCCGCGGGCGCTGCAACGACGCCTGCGATGCGGGTCGCCGGGGTCTGAATCATACCCAGCAGCTTGCCACGCAGTTCGTCGAGCGACGGAAGGGCGGCCAAAGCCTTCACCCCTTCCGCATCGAGAGCGGTGGTGCCCATCGCACCGCCGAGGATCACGAGCTTGTCGTTACCCTTGGCGAAGTCGTTGGCCACCTTCGGCGCCGCGATCGGATCCGTGGAATAGGCGATCAGGGTTTGACCCTGAAACAATCCCTGGATCTTCTCGGCGTCCGTGCCTTGAAGAGCGATTTGGGCGAGGCGGTTCTTCGCGACTTTGACGGTGCCACCCTGCGCGCGCATCTTCGACCGGAGGTCGTTCATCTGCGCGACGGTGAGACCGGCGTAACGAGCCACCACGATCGCGCCCGAGCCCTTGAAGGTCTCGTTCAGCTCCGTGACGAACTCGCGCTTTTCCGCTCTGTCCACTGCCACTCTCCAGTTGGAGCACACCCTTTCGGCTGCACTCCGGTTGCCGTTTGCCGCCCGGCGAACCGGACGACGCTCGAGGATCCTGTCCCCTTGGCTTCTGGGATCCGCAACGGAACCGGCAGTCGCAGCAAGGCATTCAGAGGTTCGAACCGAAGGTATCGGCCAGGCCGACGAATTCGGATCTTTCCCCGTCTCATGCGGGCTTGGCGATTAAGATGGAACGGTTGGAGAACCGCCCCGTCGCCCGCAATCTCGGACAGGAAGGCGAGGGTTAGGAGGCCCCCGCCCCTTTCCGCGCGACCGAGGCCGAGAGGAAACTTTCAAAGGAAGCCGCCGAAATAGGTCGGCAGCTTCCCGAATTCAAACTACTCGGCCGCGCGGACGGTGGCCGGGTCAATCTTGATGCCCGGACCCATGGTCGAGGACACCGCTACGCGCTGGACGTAGTTGCCCTTAGCGCCCGTGGGCTTCGCCTTCTGCACGGCATCCGCGAAGGCGCGGATGTTCTCGAGCAGCGCCTCGGCGCCGAAGCTCGCCTTGCCGATACCGGCATGGACGATACCGGCCTTCTCGACGCGGAACTCGACGGCGCCGCCCTTCGAAGCCTTGACGGCTGCGGCGACGTCCGGCGTCACGGTGCCGACGCGCGGGTTCGGCATCAGGCCGCGCGGGCCGAGCACCTTACCCAGGCGTCCGACGAGGCCCATCATGTCCGGGGTCGCAATGGCGCGGTCGAAGTCGATCTGGCCGCCCTGGACCTTCTCGACGAGATCCTCGGCGCCAACGATGTCGGCACCGGCAGCCTTGGCCTCTTCGGCCTTGTCGCCTCGCGCGAACACCGCGACACGGACCGTGCGGCCCGTGCCGTTCGGCAGGTTGACGACACCGCGGACCATCTGGTCGGCGTGGCGCGGATCGACGCCGAGGTTCATCGCGACCTCGATCGTCTCGTCGAACTTCGCCGACGCACGATCCTTCAGGAGCGAGACGGCCTCCGACAGGTCGTAGAGCTTCTCGCGATCGATGCCCTCGCGGGCCTTCGTGATGCGCTTGCCAATCTTCGCCATGGTCTTCAGCCCACCACTTCCAGGCCCATGGAACGGGCGGAGCCCATCACCATCGCCATCGCCGCATCGACGTCGTTCGCGTTCAGGTCCTTCATCTTCTTCTCGGCGATCTCGCGCACCTGCGCGGTCGTCACCGAGCCGGCCTTGACCTTGCCCGGCTCCTTCGAGCCGCTGGTCAGGCCCGCCGCCTTCTTGAGGAAGAAGCTCACGGGAGCCGTCTTCATCTGGAAGGTGAACGACTTGTCGACGTAGTAGGTGATCACAACCGGAACGGGCGATCCCTTTTCCATCTCCTGGGTCTGCGCGTTGAACGCCTTGCAGAACTCCATGATGTTGATGCCGCGCTGACCCAGCGCAGGACCGATCGGCGGCGACGGGGTCGCCGAGCCGGCCTTGACCTGCAGCTTGAGCTGGCCCGCTACTTTCTTAGCCATAAGCTTCTGCCTTCATTTTGGACCGGCGAACCGGCCGTTCGGCCGCCGGAGCGACCACGCAGGAGTGCGGTACGGTTTCGATGAGGCCGGCTTCAGCCCCACCCGCCTTCCGCACGAGGTTCGGGCGGCATCGCCACCCGGAACGGTCAGACCTTTTCGACCTGACCGAATTCGAGATCGACCGGCGTCGCGCGGCCGAAGATGGAGACCTCCACCTTAAGGCGTGCGCGCTCCTGATCGACTTCCTGGACCACGCCGTTGAACGAGGCGAACGGTCCGTCGGACACGCGGACCTGCTCGCCGACGTCGAACAGGACGGTCGCCTTCGGACGCTCGACGCCTTCCTGAACCTGGTTCAGGATGCGGTTGGCCTCCGATTCGGAGATCGGGACCGGGCGGTTGTCCGGCCCGAGAAAACCCGTCACCTTCGGCGTGTTCTTGATCAGCGAGAAGACCTGATCGGTCAGCTCGGCCTTCACCAGCACGTAGCCCGGAAAGAACTTGCGCTCCGAATCGACCTTCCGGCCGCGCCGAACCTCGACCACCTTCTCGGTCGGCACGAGGATCTTTTCGAACTTCTCGGTCAGCCCCTTCTGGCGGGCCTGCTCTTCGATCGACTCAGCGACTTTCTTCTCGAAGTTCGAATAGGCGTGGACGATGTACCAGCGAGCGGTCATGAAATTCCTGCTTCTGTCCAGCGATCAGCGGCCGGTGCCCATGATGTAGCCGATCGCATAGGCGATCAGCTGATCCGACACGAAGAGGAACGTGGCGGCGAAGGCGACCATGATGAAAACCATGACCGTCGAGATGAGCGTCTCGCGCCGGGTCGGCCAAGTCACCTTCGCGACCTCGGACCGAACCTGCTGGATGAACGTGAATGGGTTAGTCTTGGTGGCCATGTACCGCTCACGACTGCGGGCGCGCAAAAGCTGGATGACCAGCCCCACGCGCCACGTGTCTGTTAAGCTCTACATAACCGGAGCCCCCGTGATTCACAAGGGCCAGGGGTGGACAATTTGCGCATGAGATCCATGGCAGGGGCAGTAGGGCTCGAACCTACGACCTGCGGTTTTGGAGACCGCCGCTCTACCAACTGAGCTATACCCCTGTGTGCCGGAGCGGTTTTCGAATAATGCGGCCGAGCCGTTTTGGCAAGTGTTATCCCCGCCCCGCGGCGGCATCCTGTTCGGCAATCTTGGCCTTGCGTGTTTTTGGCTTCAACCGGCGCAGCCAGTCCGAAACGCGCCGCTGCGGCCGCGTCGTGCGAAGGAGATCGTCGATGGCGGCATTCGCACCGTCGAGGCGCTCCGCCAGGACCTCCGCGCCGACAAGCGCTACGTCCGCAGGCGAGATGCCTGGGAAGCGCTGCGTGATCGCACCGAACAGGTCGTCGGTCACAACACCTGCGGTCTCGATGCGCCCCGCGCGGACGAGAAGTCGCTGCACGATCTGCTCGAAGGTCCAGTCGTGGTCGGTGAAGAGCTTCCAGCGTTTGGAGCGTCGCGCGGTGAAGCCGGCAAGGACGATTCGGTTGCTCGAGCAATGTTCGGCCAAGAATAGCGCGAGGGCGAAGCCGCTGGTCGCCACCTGATCGGAAGGATAGAACCCGTCCATGCTGACGGCCGTGTCGAGTTGGCCGACGGCGATGCCGGCGCCGAACTCGGCCGGTGCGCTGAACCGCTCGTGCCGACCGGCGCGCAGGTTGCAAATGCCCCGGAACCGCTCGGAGCGGACCAGCCTCAGGACGTCCTCGACCTCGCGTCGATAGACGATGTTGGCGCCCGCCCGGCTGGAGCGCGCGACCAGAAGGCATTCGCCGTCGAACGGCGCGTCGAGCACCTTGTAGACCTTGTTGAAGAAGACGAAGAGCGCGCTCGCACCGTAGCGTGCGCGCAAGGCGGCGATGTCGACGGCATCGCTGTTGGCGACGAGGACGATCGTCGCGTACGCCCCGAAGAAGGCTGCCCAGCGCTCGTGCGCGCCGGATTCGTCCGCAAGCGGGAGGACGCCCGTCAATGCGTCAGTCCTTCGGCGCACGCTGCGTCACGTGCAGGACACGGTCGCGCATGGCGAACCACTCGTCCGCGTAGTCGTCGTTGCGATACTCGTCGAAATACGGACCGCCGTCGGTGAAGTGGACGTTCTTCGCGGCGGGATCGTGATCGTATTCGTTGACCAGCCAGTTCCAGGCGGTCGGTAGCTCGCCGATCTGGTGGTCTCCGTCGAGCCATTTGAACTGGTGAAGCTCCAGCCCGGTCGCCGTGTTGACGAACTCCGGCGAAAGAGCCCGGCACTTCGCGTTGTTGAAGAGCATGACGCTCGACCAGTTCTTCTTCTCATACTTGGTCTGCACCTGGCCGAGGAACTTGGTTTCGACCTTGGGCTGATAGTCGTGCTTCACGCACATCACCGAAGCGGCTTCGTCCTTCAGCGCCCACAGCTCGGCGATGTCGGCCCGCATCAGCATGTCACAGTCCATGAAGAGGCTCCATCCCTCGTAGTGCGAGAGATACGGAACCAGGAAGCGCGAGAAGGAGAACTCGGTCGACTGCAGCGCATTGCGCTCGCGCGTGAAGGTGCCCTCGAGGTGCGGCAGCACGATCGGGCAGAACATGACGGGCATCGAGGCGTGCTCGATGATGCTCTGCGCGAGCACGTGATAGGCCACGACCTCCTTGGAATCGAACCCGACGAAGACACGCGCGATTTCGGCAGCCATGGACACTTCCTCTTCCGTTCGCCGACGCTTCTAGAACCGCGTCCGCGCGGCCACAAGCAAGAACGCCTCCAATGTGGGGGGGGCGCCCGCCAAACGAAAACGGGCCCCGAAGGGCCCGCTCGCATTCCAACGTCTGTGTCGAACTTACTCGACGATCGAAGCGACGATACCGGCGCCGACGGTGCGGCCGCCCTCGCGGATAGCGAAGCGCAGCTTCTCTTCCATCGCGATCGGAACGATCAGCTTGACGTCCATCGTCACGTTGTCGCCC
>NZ_CAJYIU010000089.1 GCF_913775355.1 uncultured Aureimonas sp. | reverse complement strand
GTTGCGCACCGACAGGTTGCCGGCGGTCCCCTGGTTGATGCCGCTCTCGTTCATGCGGCGGCAGGTGGCGACCATCTCCTCGCGCAGGGCATCGTCGGTTCGCGTGGTCATGAGGCTCGGGCTCCGGGATGGGTCAGGTCGCGCCAGTGCGACCAGAGGGGGCGAAGGTCGGGAAGGCCGTACACGTCCGGCGACTGCGCGGCCAGCGGGGCGGGACCACGGCGCGTTTCGTGCGTTGCGAGAAGGGCGGCGCCCGTCGCGGTGCCGTGCGGGTCCCGGTCGACGAGAACGTGCACAGCCGGGTTCAGCGCCGCCATGATGGCGCCGAACAGGGGGTCGCGCACCAGTCCGCCATCGAGAACCACGGTTCGCGACGGCGGCAGGGCATGGAGGCACTGGTTGGCGAGGAAGGCCGCGTAGAGGAGGGCGAGGGTGAAGCGCACGGAGGGGTCGCCGGCCAGCGGTCCGTGGATGCGGCCGCGACGCGCGGTGCCCGGAAACAGCCCGTCGTCGGCACCGAAGGAGGGCAGGGCGACGGTCCGGCTCGCGACGCAGCGCGTCAGCGCCTCCAGCGTGGCCGGTCCGCGTGCGCCATCCGCGACGGCGGCGAACTCGCGGCCGCCCATCGTCAGCATGCCCGGCACCGGCCGGCCGAAGACGTCGGCGTTGCAGGACAGACCGGGCGCCTCGGTGTCAAGGTCGACGCCGGTGCGGTCGGTGAGGGCGACGATCCAGGTGCCGGTCGAGATGACGGTGAGGTCGGACAGGCCTGCGGCCTGATAGCGATAGAGATTGGCCGAGGAATCGTGAATGCCGCACACGATGCGGATGCCGGGAGGCAGGCCGCAGCGCGCGGCCAGTTCCGGCTTCAGCGTGCCGAGCGTCTCGAAGGCGGGGCGCATCGGCGGCAGGAGGCGTTCCCAGCCGCGTTCGGCGACGAGCGGCGTCGGCCGTCCGTCGGCGCCCGACCACAGATGCGACTGCGCGGCGAGGCTCGTGACTTCGCTGGCGGCGACGTCGCAGAGGCGGAAGGCCCAGTATTGAGGCAGGGCGAGGAACGCCGTCGCACGCGCGAACACCTCGGGCCAGCCGAGCTCCAGCCACAGCATCTGGCGTGCGAGATGCGCCGAGCCGAGCATCACCGCGCTGCCCCGGTCGCGAAACGAGCCCGCCATGACGGGATAGTCCGCCGCGATGCCGGCCGGCGGTTCCTGCTCGTAGTCGATCATCGGCATCGCGGCCCCGTCCGGCCCGACGAGGACGCCGCCCGAGCCGTGCGAGCAGGCGACGATCGCCCCGATCGCGTGGCGCCGGCCGAGATCGGCGAGCCCGTCGAGCAGCCAACCTTCGAGCGCTTCGAGATCGTGGTGGCGGTAGGGCGGGCCGTCGTGGACGCGGTTTGGCGCGGAGAGTTCTTCGAGGATGGTGCCGCTCTCGGTCGCGGCGAAGAGCTTGACGTTGGTCTTGCCGATATCGAAGACGGCGACCGCGCTCACGGGCGCTCCTCTCGGCGCGGCCGCAGCATCGAGACGAGGAGCGACAGGTGCGGGCGCAGCGTCTGCGCCACCACCACGACGATCAGGGTGCCGCCCCAGATCGCGAGCGTCAGGTAGTTGGACAGCCCGAACTGGTTGAAGCCCGACGAGATCACCTGAAGGATCGCCAGCGCCACCATCAAGCCGCCCACGGTGCCGAAACCGCCGAACGGATCGACGCCCCCGAGGACTGCGGCGAGGATCGTGACCAGAAGGTAGGACTGCGCGTAGTCGGCGCTCGCCGAGTTGAAGATCACGAGCATCACCAGCGCGGCCATGAAGCAGACGAGGCTGGAGAGGGTGTAGACGCCGACAAGCACGCGCCTCGTGTCGATCGCCGAATAGCGCGCCGCCTCAAGGTTGGAGCCGATCATGTGGCAGGCGATGCCGAAGGCGGTCTTCTTCAGGACGAGGCCGACGAGGATCGCGACCAGCACCATGAGGGCGAAGACGAGCGGAACACCTAGAAAGCTGGAATTGCCGAGGCGCGAGACGAGCTCTGGCACCCCCGACAGCGCCATGCCGCGCGTCAGGTAGATGCTGACGCCGTCGATCAGCGACTTGGTGCCGAGCGTCACGAGGATCGGGTGGACACCGGTATAGGCGACGAGGAGGCCCGTCAGGAGGCCGATCACGAGGCAGAGGAGAAGCCCCGCGGCGAAGGCGAGCGCCGCCCCCGCCAGCACCGCCCCGGTCCCGGCATCGGGGGCGATCGCGTTCTGCATGACGAACACCATAAGGAGCGCGCACTGGTTGGTGGTCGCGATGATCGCAAGGTTCAGCCCGCCGGTGATCAGCGGCACGATCATCGCCAGCGACAGAAGCCCCAGAAGCGGCATCTGGAACATGAACGACTGGAGCGTTCCGACGCTCGCAAAGCCCGGAACCGCCAGCGAGAAGAGGACGAGAAGCGCGGCCAGGAGGCCGACGAGCCCCGGATGCGCGTTGGGGACGGCCGTGCGCAGCCGGGACATGGCGTCCGCCAGGGGGCCGGTCCGGCCGAGCGGATGGGGCTTGTCGGTCTCAAGCATGGGCGGCCTCGCCGAGCGTGCGGTGGCGCCGGCCGCGCCGCGACGACAGGACGGTCAGCGACGTCGAGGCCAGGATCGTCAGGCCGATCACGATCTGGAAGAAGTAGGAGGAGACGCCGAGAAGGTTCAGGCCGTTCTGCAGGATGGCGAGGAGCACGATGCCGAGAAGAACGCCCGGCACGGTTCCGATGCCGCCCGTCAGGCTGGCGCCGCCGAGGACGGCGGCCGAGAGAACCGCAAGCTCGGTGTTGACCATGGCGTTGGGCACGCTTTCGCCCACCCGATGCGCCTGCAGCATGCCGGCAAGCGCCGCCAGAAAGCCGAGGAAGCCGTAGGCGACGAAGTGGAGGCGTCCGATCGAGATGCCGATGCGCCGCGCCGCCTCCGGGTTGCCGCCCATCGCATAGAGCTGGCGGCCGACCGACATGCGCGTCATCAGCGCCCAGGTTCCGAGGCTGACGACGATCATCGCCACGATCGGCAGGGTGACGCGCACGAGGTCGCCGCTGGCGAGCTCCGTCTCGTAAAAGGTGATGCGCGTCGTCCACCATTCCGGCAGGTCGTAGATCGAGCGACCACCCGAGAAGTACATGAGGAGCGAGAAGGTGACGCTCATCATCGCGATCGTCGCGATGATCGAGGGGATGCGCACGAAATGGATCAGCGCCGCGTTCAGGCCGCCGAGCGCGGTGCCGATCAGGAGGCCGGCCGCGATCACGAGGGGGGCGGGAAGGCCGAGCCGGGCCGCCAGGAGCGCCGCCACATATTGCGAGACCGATGCGGTGGCCGCGAACGAGATGTCGATGCCGCCGGAGACCAGCACCACGAAGAGGCCCATCGCCATGATCGCCTGCACCGAATAGGTCTCGAGGAGGTCGATGACGTTGGGCAGCGTCAGGAAGCCCGGCGCGGTCGTGCCGAAGAACAGGACCGCGAGCACGATGACGCCGAAGAGCCAGGCTTCGGGACGGCGACGCAGCCGCGCGAGCGCGGAGGTGCGGCTCGGGGCCGGGAGCGCGGGATCAGGCATAGATGCGCTCCTCCATGTCGCGCTCGGTGATGCGGCCGGGGACGGCTTCGCCGACGATGCGGCCGGCGCGCATGTGCAGGACGCGGTCGCAGGTCGCGAAGGCCTCGCCGACCTCGTCGGAGATCAGGATGACGCCGACGCCCTCGCGCGCGAGTTCGGCGACGATCTCGTAGATCCCCTGCTTGTTCTTGATGTCGACGCCGACCGTCGGCGAATCGAGGATCAGGACGCTCGGGCGCGTCGCCAGCCATTTCGCCAGCACCACGCGCTGCTGGTTGCCGCCCGACAGCGTCTGCACGGGCCGGTCGATTTCGGGAACCTTGATGGCGAGGCGGCGCACCCACTCGCGCGCAAGATCGCGCCGACGCCGCCGGGCGATTAGGCCGGAGGAACCGGCCAGCCCCTTCATCACCGCAAGGCCGATATTGTCCTCGATCGACTGCGGCAGGATCACGCCGAGCGAGAGCCGGTCTTCCGAGACGTAGGCGATGCCGGCGCGCACCGCGTCGCGGTTGGAGCGCAGCACGAGCGGCTCGCCGTCGAGGCGGATCGTGCCGCCTTCCGCCCGGCTCATGCCAAAGAGCGTCAGCGCGAGTTCGGTGCGCCCGGCACCCAGAAGCCCGACGAGGCCCAGGACCTCGCCGCGGCGCAGCGTGAAGCTGACGTCGGCGAACTCGCCGCGGCGCGACAGGCGGTCGACCGTGAGGAGCGGGGGCGCCGCGTTCATGTCGCGCGCGGCGACGCCATGGTCGATGTCGAGCCCGGTCATCAGATGGGCGATGCGGCGCTGGTCGACCTCGGCGACGGGCCAGGTGCCGACCTTGCGCCCGTCGCGGAACACGGTGACGCGCTCGGCGATCTCGACCACCTCCTCGAGGCGGTGCGAGACGAAGACGACGGCGATGCCGTCGGCCTTCAGGCGAGCGACGATCGCCAGCAGCCGGTCGACCTCGGCGCGCGTCAGCGAGGCGGTCGGCTCGTCCATGAAGATGAGGCGGGCCCGGGCCGCCAGCCCGCGCGCGATCGCCACGATCTGGCGCTCGGCGACCGGTAGGTCGGAGACGAGGGCGGATGGGTCGAGGTCGAAGTCGAGGCGCTTCAGGACCTCGTCGGCGATGCGGCGCATGTGCGCGCGTCGGACGGGCTTCAGCGCGCCGTCGAGATGGCTCTCCACCGCGATGTTCTCGGCGACGCTGAGGTTGGGAAACAGCGACAGGTCCTGGAAGATCACCTGGATGCCGAGCGCCTTGGCGCGGGCGGGCGTCAGCGGCAGGACGCTCTCGCCCTCGATCTCGATCGAGCCCTCGGTCGGCGGATGGACGCCGGCCACGGTCTTGATCAGCGTCGACTTTCCGCAGCCGTTCTCGCCGACGAGGCAATGGACTTCGCCCGCGCGCACATCCCAGTCGATACCCTCCAGCGCGCGCACGCCGCCGAAGCGCTTGGACAGGCCGCGCAGCCTGAGGAATGGAACGTCCTGCGTCATCGGCCGCCTCCCGTCGCCCGAATGGAAAGGGCCGGCGGCCACCGAGGGCCGCCGGCTGAGGCTCACAGTCCGAGCGCCACGAGGCGGTCGATGTTGGCCTTGTCGAGGGATTCCAGCTTCTGCGCCTGGATCAGCTTCTTGTCCGAGTAGACGCGCACGGGGCCGACGCCGACGAGCTCCATGTTGTCGGTCGGCTCCTTGCCGGCCGCCAGCATCGAGGACAGCTGCGCGAAGACCTCGCCCGCCGTCAGCGGGTTCCAGATGTAGCCACCGCGGATCACGCCGGACTTCACGTATTTGGCGCCCTGTCCCGGCGAGAAGCCGCCGACGAGGGCGACGGCCTTGGCCTTGCCGCGGTCGTCGAGGACGCGCGCGGCGCCGATCGGTCCCTGGCTGCCGAAGGTCAGGATGCCCTTGAGGTCGGGATTGGCGCGCAACTGGTCCTGCGTGGTCTTCAGGCTTTCGTCGAGGCTCTCGGCGACACCGAAGCGGTCGCCGACCATCTGCATCTTCGGATACTTCTCCTTCTGATAGGCGATGGCGGCATCGGCCCAGGCGTTGTGCAGCGGCACGGTCAGGGAGCCGACATAGACGATGTACTTGCCCTCCTCGCCCATCTCCTTGGCGAGGAGATCCATGTGGGCCTGGCCGTAGGCCTCGGTCGTCGTCAGCTCGAAGTCCCAGTCCTTTTCCTTCTGGTCCGGTCCCTCGTGCGCCAGCACCTTGATGCCGGCGGCGCGGGCGCGGCCGAGCACCGGCTCGAGCGCTGCGGAATCGTTGGGCACGATGCCGATGACATTCACCTTGCGGGCGATCAGGTCCTCGATGGCGCGGACCTGCTGGGCGGCGTCGGCCTGGGTCGGGCCGACCATCCAGGCGTTCACCTTGTACTCCCCGGCGCCCTTCTTGATCCCTTCCTCCATCGCGTTGAACCAGGGGATGCCCCCGATCTTCACGACGATTCCCGCCTGCGGCTCGGCACTCTGGGCGAGGGCCGCCGGGGCGGTGAGCGAGAGGGCCAGAAGGCCCCCCATGGCCGCGAGAGCGCGGCGACGCGACATCAGCATCGTTTCATCCTCCCTTGTTATGCCTGGCCCGCCCGGACGTTGCGCCGGAGCGGGACCCGCAGCGTCGAGCCGCGGATCGTGACGGCGCATTCGAGGCGCCTTGTTTCTTCGAGGGTCTCCCGACCCTCCATGCGAGCGTGCAGCAGCGTCCAGGCGGCGACCGCCATGTCCTCGACCGGCTGGCGCACGGCGGTGACGGCGGGCGAGACGAGCCGCATCCATTCCATCTCGTCGAACGAGGCGAAGGCGATGTCGTCGGGGATGCGCAGGCCCATCTCGGCCAGGAGCTTGTAGGCGAGGAGCGAGGTCATGTGATCGAGTGCGAAGAGCGCGTCGGGCCGGTCTCCCTCGAGCCGCGTCCGCAGGCGCGCCGCCGCCTCGCCCGTGTCGAAGCCGACCTCCAGCATCTCGGCGCGCATCGGAGCGGCGCGTGACGAGAACCCGTCCCAGCGCTCGCGCACGTTGCTGATGGCAAGGCTCGTGCCGGCGACGAGGCAGCTTCGTCGCCCGCCACCCGCCAGATGCTCAGCCATCGCGCCCGACGCCGGTCCGTTGTCGACCGCCACGAGGTCGAAGCGCCGGTCGTCGGGGATGCGGTCGGCGACGACCGTCGGGACCGAAAAGCCCGTCGGCAGCCGGGCCGTCAGGGCGCCGTCGCAGGGGATGACAATCAGTCCGGCCGGCCGCCAGGCGCGGATGTTGGCGAGGCGGTCTGCCTCCTCGCGCGGATCGTTGCGAGCCGAGACGACCACGAGGTCGTAGCCGCCCTCGCGGGCCTCGTGCTCCAGCGTCGAGACGAAGGCGGCGAACATCGGGTTGGTGAGGTCGGGCACGACGACGGCGGCGAGCGCCACCTTGCCGGAGCGCAGCCTCGATGCGGCGATGTCGGTGACGTAGCCGAGCTCGTCGATCGCGGCGCGGACGCGATCGGCGAAATCGGGCGATACGCTGCTCTTCCCGTTGATGACGTTCGACACCGTCGCGATCGACACGCCGGCGCGCTCGGCCACCATCCGGATGGACGGCGACTGCAGTCGTGACATGAGCGCCCTCCCTCGAAGAGCCGGATGGATATTATGGGATCCAAACAATAAAACGTTTCATCAGAGGCTAGACAGCGCTTTTGTCTCTGTCAATCATGGGCGGCATTGCAGATCGATCCAGTCTTGCTGCAACGCAAAAGTATATTGCGGGTGCGATCTGCGGCGGCGTCAGGGGAGGACACCATGAACAAGCTCGGCGTGCATGCACTGGTCTGGGAAGCGGGATGGAGCCACGAGGAGTGCGCGCGGGCGATCGGCAAGACCGCCGAGGTCGGCTACGACTTTATCGAGGCGCCGGCGCTCGACCCCAGCCGGATCGACGCGGAGTTCACGCGTCGCGAACTGGAGAAGGCCGGCATCGGCATCGCCTTCTCGCTCGGCCTCGACTTCGACAGCGACATTTCATCGGGGGACCCGGAGAAGCGCGCGCGGGGCCAGCAGAAGCTCGAGGACGCCATCCGCGTGTGCCGCGACTGCGGCGGCACGAGCATCGGCGGCATCCTCTACTCCGCCTTCGGCAAGTATTACGAGCCGCCGACGCGCGAGGGCATCCGCCAGTCGGCCGAGACGCTCGCTGCGGTGGCCGAGATCGCCGCCCGCAGTGACATCACGCTCTCGCTCGAGGTGGTGAACCGCTACGAGACCAACATCTGCAACACGGCCGCGCAGGGCGTCGAGATGGCCAAGCTCGTCGGCGCGCCGAACGTGAAGGTCCATCTCGACGTCTACCACATGAATATCGAGGAATCCGACATCGCGCAGGCGATCGTCGATGCCGGGCCGCACATCGGCTACTTCCACACCGGGGACTCGCATCGCGGCTACATGGGCTCGGGTTCGGTCGATCTGACCTCGGTGTTCCGGGCTCTCGTCCGGGCGAAGTACGAGGGGCCGATCACCTTCGAGAGCTTCTCGTCCCGCGTCGTCGGGCAGCCGCTGGAGGGCATCCTCGGCGTATGGCGAAACCTGTGGGACGACGGCCACGACCTCGCCTCCCACGCGCTGATGTACACGCGGGCGATGCTGAAGGCAGCCGAGGAGGCCGAGCGGCAGGCGAGCGAGCGCAGCCGTCTGCCTTGACGCGATGCGGACGCGATCGCGCCGACGGCTCCCGGGCGAACCGCGTCTTCCCGTCCGCCACGAAGACCGGTCGGAGGCGGCGGACGGGCGATAGGCGGGACGCCGCTCGTCGGCGTCCCGATCGGGGCTCCCGCCAGGCCCGGCTCCCGGCAGGTCGACGGGGGCCGGGGCAGCGGCCGTCCTCCCGAGTCTTCAGTCGACAATCCCGAATGCGTCCGGCATGCAGGCGGGTGCGCGTCTCCACCGGACCGGCGCCCTCACCATCCTGATCGTGGCCGTCGTGCCGCGCAGAAAGACGGCCTGACCGATGAGCCTCCTCGCCGACCTCTTCGACGACGCGTCCGACCTCGTGGACCTGACACACCCGATGACGTCGGGCATGCCCGTCTGGCCGACGCACCCGCCGTTCTGCCAGGAGGTCGTCGAGAGCTTCGAGCGCGGCGGCGTTGCCTGCAACCACCGGCTCTGCCTCAGCGAGCATACGGGCACCCATTTCGACGCGCCGGTTCACTTCATCCGCAATGCCGAGGCGATCTCCGACATGCCGCTTCGGCGGTTCATCGGACGCATGGCGACCATCGACGCGACCGACTGCGAGCCGGACACCCTGGTCGAGCCCGAGCGCGTCCTCGCCTTCGAACGGGCCCACGGAGACCTCGCGCGCGGGGACGCCGTGTTCTTCCATTTCGGATGGGATCGCCTCTGGCGCGATCCGGCCGACCATCCCCGTGTCGTGGCGGACTGGCCGGGTCTCTCGGCGGCCACCTGCGATCTTCTGGTCGCCCGGGGCGTCGGGATCGTCGGAACCGACTGCCTGTCCGTCGATCGCTTCTCGAGCCAAAACTTCGACGCCCACAACATCCTGCTCGGCGCCGGCATCCTGATCGGCGAGAACTTCGCGGCGCTCGGCACGCTGCCGCCCTACGCGCGGCTCGTCGCCCTGCCGCTTGCGATCGCGGGCGGCACCGGCGCCCCTGCACGGGCGCTCGCCGTCGTTCCGAGACAGCCTGGACGATCCTGACGTCGACATGCCCAGCGTGATCGGGCGCGGCGGCGCGATCATGCCGCAGCCCCGCCGGCCACCTGAAGCTGCGGCGCATGGACGGTCTCGGCGCACCGCGCGGCGGTTTCCGGCTCTTCGCCAGACCCGGTCCCCTCCCCGTGACCGCCGTTGACGTCTTCACCGTCGTGAAGAGCTACGGGACGGTGGGCGTCCTGGCGGACGTCTCCACGCATTCCGCATCGATCGGACGCTCGGCCGAACTTGAGCCCATCGCCTTTGGGTGCGGCGACGGCGCGAGGCATCCGGTCACGCGACCTTTCGCGGCCCGGACACGGCGACGCCGACCAGCGCGACCGCCGTCAGGATGGCGATCAGGCCCCATGCCTCGTTGATCGCCTGCGTCAGCGCGGCCTTCTCGACCATCGGTCGCAGCATCTCGATCGCCCGCGGCGTCGGCGGGACGTCGCGCTGCATCTCGATCATGAACGCCGGGACGCCGACGAACTCCGCAGCCGTGAGATCGCCCGCGATCAACCGGTCCCGGAGCGCCGCGCCGATCGCGGGCGCCCGGCCGAAGATGACGGTATCGACGAGGGCGATGCCGATCGCGCCGCCGAGGTTGCGCATGAGGTTGAAGAGGCCGCTCGCATTGGGAACCTGCGCGGCGTCGAGGTGCCCGAGCGCCAGACGTGTCGGGGGAAGCAGGCAGAACATGATCGCGAGCCCACGCACGATCTGCGGCGCGATCATCTCGGTAAAGTCGGTGCGCGGGGTCTGGAACGCGCTCATGCCGAGGCCGACGGCGAACACGGCAAAGCCGAGCGCCGTCAGGAGCCGGGCGTTCGCGCGCTGCTCGAGGAAGACGGCGACTGGGGCCATGAGGAGCTGCGCCAGCCCGGTCACCAGCATGACTTCGCCGATCCCGAGCGCGTCGTGACCCCGGACGAAGGCGAGGAACACCGGCATCAGATAGACCGAGCCGAACAGCCCGATCCCGAGAAGGAAACTGAGCACGCATCCCGCCGCGAAGCGACGATCGGCCAGCGTGCCGAGATCGACGAGCGGCTGCGCCCGGCGCAGGCTCCGGGCGACAAAGGCCCAGCCGCTCGACAGGCACAGCGCGAAGAGCGCGAGGGGCATGGGGCTCGTCCAGCCGCGCTGCGGCGCTTCCTTTAGGGCGATCTCCAGCGCGCAGAGACTCGACGCCAGAAGGACGAGCGAGATCGCGTCGATCCGGCCCAGCGCCGTGCGGTCGATCCCGGCGCGGGGCAGGCAGAGCGACCCGGTGACGGTCGAGAGGATGCCCGGCAGGACGTTGATCAGGAACAGCCAGTGCCAGGACGCGCTGGCGGTGATCCATCCGCCGACGATCGGCCCGACGGTCGGCGCCAGCACCGCGAGGACGCCGGCCAGCGTCGTGGCCAGTCCCTGTCTCGACACGGGAAAGAGGACGAAGACGGCGGCAAAGACGGCCGGGATCAACGTGCCGCCCGACAGCCCCTGCAGGATGCGCCAGGACACCAGTTCGGCGAAGCTGCCGCTGGCGGCGCAGCCGACGGACGCGACCGTGAAGATCGAGACGGAGCCGGCGAACAGTCGCCTCATGCCGAGCGTCGCGGTGAGCCATCCCGTTAACGGGATCGCGATGATCTCGGCGATCAGGTAGGCGGTCTGGATCCAGCTCATCCGATCGGGGTCGATGCCGAGCGAGTGCTGGATCGTCGGCAGCGAGGTCGCGACGATCTGGACGTCGAGAACCGCCATGAACATGCCGATGCACATGGCGGTGAAGCCGATCCAGGTCGCCGCCGTTGAGGGCGCCGGCCGCGCTTCGGCCGCCGCGTCGTCAGGCGTCCCGGGCACGGGCGTTCCGCTCGAGGGCCGCCTGTTCCGCGCGGATGCGAACGGCCAGAACCGCGGCGTTCAGGATCGAGAAGGCGAGAGCGTAGAGGGGCAGTTCGAGCGCCAGGGGCAGGACGGCGATCTCGCCGACCACGACGGCGTAGTTGGGATGGGACAGGAAGCGATAGGGCCCGCGCCGAACGAGGGGAGCGCCGGGCAGGACGATGATCCGCGTCGTCCAGCGCCGGCCGAGCGTAACGAGGACCCAGACGCGGGCGATCTGGAGGAGCGCGAAGAGGGCCAGCCAGCCCTCGTGGAGCGGCTGGTCCCGGCCGAGCCACCAGAGGCCCGCAAGCCAGGCGGCATGGAGCGCGACGATGAGGGGATAGTGGCCCGGTGCGAACTCCAGCGCGCCTCGGGCGAGAAGGGCGGCCGTGTTGCGGCGCGCCAGTGCGAGTTCGGCGAGCCGCTCCAGGGTGACGAAGGCGAGAAGAAGGATCGCCGCCGTCATGGCGTTCTCGTCAGGGAGACGCAGCTTGCCGTGAAGCCGGGACCCATGGCCGTCAGCAGCGTGCGCCCGGGCAATCCGGCGTCCGACCCGGCGAGCCGTTCCAGGACGAAGAGCGCGGTCGGGGCGGACATGTTGCCGTATTCGGCAAGGATGTGCCGCTCGTCGTCCAGCGCGCCCGGCGTGAGCGACAAGGCGGCTTCGAGGGCCTCGATGACCTTGGTGCCGCCGGGATGGCAGGCGAAGCGGTCGATATCGCCCCGCGAGAGGCCGTTGCGCTGGAGGATCGCGTCGATGGCCGGCGCGATGTTGTCGCGTGCGAACGGGGGAATGGCCCGGTCGAAGATGACGCCGAGCCCCTGACGGTCCACGTCCCAGCCCATGATCGACAAAGTGTCGGGCCAGGTGTGCTGACCGCTCGCCTCGATCGTGGCGAGCCCACCGTCGCCCGCGCGCAGAAGGCAGGCCGCCGCACCGTCGCCGAAGAGAGCGGTCGCCACGATGTTGGCCTTGGTGAGCTTGTCCAGGCGAAAGGCGAGCGTGCAGATCTCGACGGCCACGAGAAGGACGAGGCTCCCGGGGCGCCCGGCCGCCAGCCGCGACGCGATCGACAGGCCCGACACGCCGCCCGCGCAGCCGAGACCGAACACCGGAATGCGCTCGATGTCGTCGCGAAACCCCATCCGCCCGGCGACGCGCGCCTCGATGCTCGGCGTGGCGATGCCGGTCGAGGAGACGGTCACCACGGCGTCGACGTCGCCGGGCGCGAGACCCGCCGCGTCGAGCGCCTTTCGTGCGGCGTCGACGAAGAGATCGGACGCGGCCTCGAGATAGGCGCCGGTCCGCTCAGGCCACTCGATGGCGCGCGGGTACCATTCGAGGGGGCGGACGGCATGGCGCTTCCGGATGCCGGAGCTCTCGAACACCTTCACCAGCCGCTCGAAGTCGTCGAACCGGTCGACGAAGCTGCGGTGCGCGACTTCCGCCGCCTCCCGCTGGCCGATGACGTGGGGCGGGACGGCGGTCGCGACGGACAGGAGCTTGACGGGGGCGTCGAACGGCATCGGAATCTCGCTGGTGCTGGAGCCGATAAAGGAACCCGACGAAACCGTTCACCGAGCCGTGATCGACAGATCACGATCCCCAACGCAGCCGGCGGTCGATCATATCCCATTTGCCGGCGCCTGCGACGCCATGGCCGATCGTGCGGCATGCGGCTTTCGATTCTATCAGGTCGGCAAGCCTGCGACGTGCGTCCCGGCTGGAGCTTCCCGCATCGCAACGTGTCTCGCTGTCGTCTTGACGAACGGCCGGGGTGCGCGGCATCGGTGGCTGGTGGAGCGACGACGACCGTGGGGGCGTCGCATCTGGCTCGAAGGTCGGGAAAGCGCAGGATGGCACGCAAGCGGCGGGACGACGTCTGGCAGGAGGAGACGCCCGCGGACGCCAAGCCGGCGGAGCCGTGCTGGCTCTGCGGGCGGGACCTCGGCAAGACCGTCGACCGGTTCCACCCGATACCGAAGAGCCGGGGCGGTCGCGACACCGTTCCCGTCCATCCCATCTGCCGGGAGACGATCGACGCTAATTTCTCGGCCAGCGAACTGGTCCGTCATGCGCAGGGCGGGATTCCGCTGACGGACAACGAGACGGTCGCGCGGTTCGTCAAATGGGTCGCCAACAAGCCCGCCGACTTCCATTCGGCCACGAAGGCGGGACGCTGAGAGCGGCAGAAACGGGGAAGGCTTAGAGCCCCGTCCGCGGCGGACGCGGACTCCGGGCGGGGCCGCCGCGACGTTCGAGCCGGAAAGGGGCTGCCTGCCCACTCTATCCCTGGAGCGGGGTGGCCGCCGTCGAGGCCTCGCCGACCGAGCCCGGCAACGAACACAACGAAGACGGCACGTTTTCGCCCGTGCTCTCGTCCGTTTCCGGTCCGAGCTATGGCAGGGCGCCTTTCCGCATGATCCCGTCAACCTCGCGTGACTGACGGTCTACCGGCGGCCGGGAGCGTCGGCCGGCGGGACGAACGGGAATGGACCCGGGACACCGTTGCCCTCACACAGCGCCACGTCGAGCGCCGACGGTTTGCCGCTGGCCGCCCGACGCTTCGCAGGTGCGGCGGCGCGCGAGATTCGAGATGCCGACGACAGTCCTAAGGCGAAGGGCCACGCGCTCGGCCAGCGGAACCCGGCGCACCTTACGGCCGCAGGTGACGCTCTCGGCGACCGTCGTGTTCGCGAGCACGGCCTTTAGGACGGCGGGACCGCGCCCGCCTGACGCCGTCCGATCGGCGCCGCGCAGCTTGTCGTTTCCGCTCCGTGGCGTAGTGGTTGCCTCGGGGGCCGGGCTCCCCGAACAGGCTGCGGACGGTTGCATGACGATTCTGGTGGTCGACGACGACGCCGACATCCGAGAGCTCCTCGGGCGCTATCTCGAGGGGCAGGGGTTCGGCGTCGCGCTGGCGTCCGGCGCGCGCGAGTGCGAGCGGGCCGTGGCCGCCGGGGGGATCGACCTCGTGGTGCTCGACGTGATGATGCCCGACGGCTCCGGCCTCGACGTCTGCCGCCGCCTGCGCCACGACCGGCCGTCGCTGCCCGTGATCCTCCTGACGGCCCTGAAGGAAGACGTCGACCGGATCATCGGTCTGGAACTCGGGGCCGACGACTATCTCGGCAAGCCGTTCAACCCGCGCGAGCTCGTCGCCCGCATTCGTGCGGTCCTGCGACGGCAAGGCCGGCAGGACGCGGGGGACGGCCCGCCGGGCGATGCCGCCGCGCGGACGCCGCCCGAGGTGTCCTATCGCTTCGAGGGCTATGTCGCCGACCCCGTCTCCCGCTCGGTGCTCGACCCGCAAGGGCGGGACATTCCGCTCACCGGCTCCGAGTTCGACCTCCTGCGCATCTTCCTCGATCGCCCCGGCCGGCTCCTGTCGCGCGACACCGTGGCGGAGCATCTCTACGGGCGTGCGCCCACTGATCCGCTCGACCGCACGGTCGACGTCGCGATGAGCCGGCTGCGCCGCAAGTTCGGCGACAACGGCGTCTTCAAGCTGTTCAAGACGGTGCGCAACGGCGGCTACCAGCTCACCGCGCGCGTCGTGCGCGAGGCGCACGAGCCCTGATGTCGCTGCGCGCGCGCCTGATCGGGCTCCTCGTCGCGGCCATCGTCGCGGTCGTGGTTCTGGCCGCCGGGGCGACCGCCCTCGTCGTCGACGGTCCCGACGACGGCATGCGGGCCCGAAGCGCAGCGGATGCCGTCGTCGCTGTCGCCCGGCTCGTCGACGGCTCGCCCGCTCGGGCGCGGGACGCGGGCCTCACGCTCGCTCCACCGCCGCCCTCGGCCGGCGTCGATGCGGACGGCACGGCGGACATCGTCGGCGCGCTCCGCTCGGTCGGAAGCACGCTGCCGGCGGTCGTCGAGGCGACCGGCGAGCGGACGCGGCAGGTCGCCTTCCCGGTGACCGACACGGAGTGGGTCCGCATGGCCCTGCCGAGCGGCCCGCCGTCGCCGGTCTGGCCGCTCGCGAGCTACGGCCTCCTCGTGATCCTCGGCGCGATCGCGATCGCGGTGCCGATCGCCGCACGCATCCTGCGGCCCGTCCGCCTGATGGAGCACATCATTGCGAGCGTTCGCACGGACGGCACGCTGGCGCCGATTCCCGAGCGCGGGACGCCGGAGGAGCGGTCGATCGCCCGCTCCTTCAACGCCCTGTCGGCGCGGCTTTCGGCCGCCTACGAGGGGCGCATGCGCTTCATCGCGGCGGCCGGTCATGACCTTCGCACGCCGATGACGCGGCTTCGCCTCCGGGCCGAGTTCCTGCCCAAGGCGGAACGCGCAAGCTGGCTGCGCGATCTCGCCGAGCTCGACGCGATCGCCGACAGCGCCATCCGCCTCGTGCGGGAGGAGACGGACCCGTCCTCCTTCGAGCGTGTCGCGCTGGGAAAAATGATCGCGGCGATCGTCGGGGAACTCTCCGACATCGGGCTGCACGCGACCGCCACCGGCCGGGTGGAGGCCGATGTCGAGGCGCAGCCCATCGCCCTCAAGCGGGCGCTGCGCAACCTCGTGGAAAACGCCGCCCGGCATGGAGGCGGCGCCCGGGTCGCGGTGCGTCGCGAGGCGGACGCCGTCCTGATCGCGATCGAGGACGACGGCCCCGGCATTCCCGCCCCCTTCATGGACCGGGTCTTCGAGCCGTTTTTCAGTGTCGATCCGGCGCGCCAGAAGACGACGGGCGGGGCGGGGCTGGGCCTTGCGATCGCGCGCGAGATCATCGAGCGGCAGGGCGGCCGGATCACCCTCGCCAACCGCCCGCAAGGAGGGCTGCGGCAGGAGGTTCGCTTGCCGCCGCCGACGGATGACCGGCCTACCAGCCGATGACGCTGTCGGCCATGTCGACGAGGCGCCGGGCGACGGAGAGCCCACCCCGCGCCGTTGCCGCGACGATCCCGTCGCGCGGGGCTGCGGCTTCGTCGCCCTCGACCTCCGGCAGAGAGGCGACGGCGGACACGGCGATGTCGTCCAGACCATCGCTCGCCGCGGTCATCGGGGCCGGCGCCGTCGCGGCCGGCCGCCTGTTGAACGCCAGCAGCGGATCGCGCGATTCGCAGTCCGGCCGGCACCGGTCGAACAGCATGACGTCGCCGAGCCCCGGATCCGTTCTCCCTGAGGCGAGCCGGCGGGGCGGAACCGCGCCGGCCCTCGCGTCGCGCTGCCGCCAGACGGCTAAGCGTCCCGCCCGCACGTCCGCGCGCGTCGGGTCCTCTGCGAAGCGGTCAGCGGATACGTGCGCGGCGGCGGGACGGATGAAGGCGGCCGTCCGCGTCGGGGCCGATGCCGGCTCCTCGCGCGCAGTGGTTCGCTGCGGCGGGAACACCTCCGGTCCGAAGCGCGCGGCGACCTGGAGCCCGGCCATGACGGTGCCGGAGACGATCGCCTGAACGAGGAGGCGGCGGGCGAAGCTGCTCAGCGGCCCCATGGTTCAGTTCGCCCTCATCGCCGCGTCGATCAGAAGGCTGCGGCGATCGGGCGAGACGCAGGCCTCGAGCGACGCATCCCGGCCGGATGCGGCCGGCATGGTGTCCGCCTGGACCGTCGCAGCGTCCGGGGCGCCGGACGACCATTTCAGCTCCGGCGTGTAGTAGAGGGCGAGCGCAATCATGGTGCACGCAACGAAGCGGAACGCGACCTCGCCCTTCGACGGCAGCGCCCTGTCTGTGTTCTGGTCCATGTCCCCTCGCGGTCCCCATCTGGTCGGGCCAAGGGGTAGGCGCCACCTGCGGCCGAAGGGCGTCACCGGCGTGACGAAATGTTACGGTTGGTATCCGCAGCGTCGAGGTCACAGTCGTCTGCTCGTGATCGTTCGTCGGCACGCGAAGCGGCGGGCGGCGCCGGCCAATCCGGCCCTCTCGTCCCGGCACGGCGTTTTGCGATGGACGAGCGCGACCGCCTCGCTGGACCCGTCGGCGATCCCCCCTCCCGCACGCCGGAGGTCCCCCCCTCGGGCAACTCACGATCGGTGGGCGCGTCGTGCCCGCCCTTGCATCGGAGTCGCGCTGGCCCGTCGCACGCAAGGGCCAACCGGACAGGCAGGACGGCCTCGCATGCCGCCGCCTGGAGCGCTACCGGGCCTGACCCGCGGGTGCCCAGTCCTGGAACAGCAGGAGCAGGTTCTGTCTCGACCCGTCCATGATCGACAGGGCGCGTTTCAGGAGTTCGCGCCGCACCTCCAGCGCCTTCAGCCGCGCCTGTTCGGCGCTCATGTCGACCTCCGCCATCGTCCTGAACGCGTCCCGATAGATGCCTTCCAGACGGGCGCTGAAGCTTGACTGGATGCGAAGTTGGGAGCCGACGTGCCCGACGTAATCCTCCGCCTCGATCACCCGCGCGACGAGCACGGCGATGTTCGAGGCGATGGCGTCGACATGCTGGAGGAAGCGACCGTCGTCCAGGGCGGCGAGGGCCTCGACGGTCCGATCGAGCGTCATGAGCGTGGTGCCTGCGGGAAGCGCCGAGCCGGAGCGGAGGGTGACGCCGGCGAGCGCCAGGCTGCCGCTGCCCGCGACGGCCTTCGTGAACCGGAGCCGGTTCGCAGAGGCGGCGACGTCCACGCCCGCCACCCCGGCCTCGGCGAGGGCCTGCCGCACGACCCGGGCGAGCTGATCCGCGTCCTCGATCCGCCCAGCGGAAAATCCGGCGTCCGTGCCGAGAGCCGCCTCGATCGTGCCGCGGTCGAGCGTGACGAGGGTTCCGGGTCGCCCGTCCACCGAGAGTTCGAAGGAGATCGACTGGCTTTCGTCGAGAACCAGCGGTCCGGCGAGATCGCTGCCGGTCGTCAGAGTGGCCTGCGTTGCGGCGACGATCGGTGACTGGACGTTTCGGAGTTCGAGCGTGTCGCCATCGGCGGATGGGCCGGTCGCGGTGAACTGCAGCCGCCGACCCGACGCGGCCACCGACACGTCGCCGATCCCGGCGCGTCGCATGGCCTCCGCGACGACGCGCGCCAGCGCCGCCGCATCGGCGATCGTTCCGCTCGACGGACCGTAGCCGGCATCCGAGGCCAGCGCATTGTCGACGTCCGCCTTCGTGATGGTGACCGTGGTGGGATCGCCGTTGCGCACGAGATCGAAGCGCAGTGTTCCGCCGTCTGCGATCGTCACCGGCCCCTCGAAGTCGGACCCGGTGGTGAAGGCCGCGCGTGTTCCGCTCACCGCCGCGGTTCCGCTCGACGATCCAGGGCGCAGACCGCTATCGCCGACGGTGGCGCCGTTTCCGTCGATGCCGGTGATGGAGGAAACCCGGATGTTGCCGCTGATCTTCAGGTAGACGGCGACCTCGCCGCCGACGACGGTGGCGCCGACATACGCGCCATAGGTCGGATCGCGACCGATGGCGGCGTTGATGGCAACCGCCATGGAGGTCGTATCCGTCACCCCGGCCAGCTGGACGTTGATCGTTCCGGAGCCGGCCTGACCGCCGGCGAGGGCGTCGATCTGCAGGCGCAGCCGATCGGTGCTGTCGACGCCGGCCAGACTGAAGCTGCCCAAGGCATCGTAGGTTCGAGATTGGCCGCCGATGGTCGCCTGCGTCGAACTGTAGGCCGATTGGGGACTGAGGCCGCCGGTGCCCGTCACGGTTCCGTTCCCGTCCGATACGGCGATGTTCGCGACGGCGAGACTGGCGCCCGCTCCCGTGCTGGCCGTGGCGAGGGTGATCGCGCCGTCCGTCCCGGTGGTGACCCGCACCCTGCCACTGCCCATCGCCGTGTCGACCGCGCCCTGCAGCGCCGTCGCGAACGAACCCGCGTTCGCGGCCGTGGGAAGAGCCACCGTCACGGTCCGGCGCACGCCATCCACCGTCAGATCGAACTGCAGCCGGTCGCCGCTTCCGAACGTTGCAGCATCGAGGGAGCCGAGGCGGAGGGACGCGCCGGTGGCATCCCGCGCGCCGACGCCAGCGGTGACACCGACATTCGTGCCGGCGAGCCCGTTCGCCGGCACGGAGAAGGCGTCGGCTCCCGGATCATCCGTCGTCGCTCCCGAAAGGCCGGGCAAGGCCGCGCCGGTGCTGTCGACTGCCGACAGACCCGAAAGATCGAACGGTGTCTCGAGGAGGCCGTCCCCCGATCCCATGCCGAAGAGGACGGTCCGGCTCTTGTCGAGAGCGATCGCGTAACGCGTGGGGTCGGTCTCGAGGGATCCTGGAAACGTCAGGATGTCGGCCGACCCCGTGAGGATGCCGGTTCCCGAAACGGACGCTTCCCCTGCGATCGTTCGCAGCGCTTCGACCGCGGAGCGCAATTCGGCGTCGAGGGCGGATCGCTCCGCCGGATCGCTCTTCGCCTTCGCCAGCAGCAGTTGGAGCGCCTGCAGGGCCTCTCGCGTGTGGCTCAGCCCGTCCGCGCCTCGGGCCGTCAGAACATGGGCCCGGTCGAGATCGGCGCGGAGCACCGAGAGGGCGGACGCCCGGGATCGGAATTCGGTCGAAACCCGCCACGTCGCGGGATCGCTCGAAGGGCTCGTCACCCGCAGGCCCGTTGCCAGACGGGCCTTGGACAGGGCGATCTGCTGGTCGATGCGCCTCAGCGATCGAAACGCCGGCAGCTCGCTGCCGGACAGGGCCGTGATCATCATTTCCGCATTCGCCAGTTGATGGAGTCGAGACTCGATGGCGTGGGAAGTGCCGGAATTTCATCGCCCCCGGATAAACCGGCGAGGGAGGAATTTAACCCAATTTTATGACACGTTAACGGAATGCTTCGCCCGATCCATCGGTATCGCCGCGAGCGAGAGCGCCCGTAGCAGGGCTTGAGCAGCTTGCGGCGGAGCCGGCGGTGGTCTCGTGCGGGCTCGGGCGCAAGCGGCGTTTCCACATGCGGCAAATGCGACCGGGAACCATCGGTTCGCTGCGGGCTTCGCTCTGGAAGACGGAGAGATGCCCCATGACCGATACGAACCGCCGCACGTTTCTGGCCGGAGCGGCGTTGACCGCCGGCGCCGCCGTGACGCTCGCCTCCAATACGCGGGCGTCCGCACAGGCCGAGGCCGCCACCCCCGCCGCCCCGACCGCCCCGGGTGCCGCCGCCTATCCGGCGCCCCCCTATCCCACCGAGATGCAGCCCTGGCCCGGCCTCGCCTCGAAGATGAACCCGCGGCCCGACCATGGCGAGACAAGCTACAAGGGCTCGGGCAGGCTGGCCGGCAAGAAGGCGCTTATCACCGGCGGCGACAGCGGCATCGGCCGGGCCGCGGCCATCGCGTACGCTCGCGAAGGGGCCGACGTTGCCATCAACTACCTGCCGGCCGAAGAGCCGGACGCGAAGGAAGTGGTCGCCCTGATCGAGGCGGAGGGGCGCAAGGCCGTCGCCATTCCCGGCGATCTGCGGACCGAGGCGTTCTGCCGGAGCCTCGTGGCGCAGGCGGCCGACCAGCTGGGTGGCCTCGATATTCTCGTCAACAACGCGGCCCTGCAGCAGACGCGGCCATCGATCGCTGACATCTCGTCGGACCTGTTCGACGATACGATGAAGACCAACGTCTACGCGCCGTTCTGGCTGACGAAAGCCGCGCTGGAGCGAATGGGTGCCGGCGCGGTCATCGTGAACACCTCGTCAGAGCAGGCCGGCAACCCGTCGCCCGAGATCATGCACTATGCGATGACCCGTGCCGCGGTGCTCAACTTCACGAAGGGGCTGGCGAAGGAACTCGCGCCGCGCGGTATCCGGGTCAACGCGGTCGCGCCGGGCCCGTTCTGGACGCCGCTTCAGGTGTCGGGCGGCGCGACGGAAGAGAAGCTGCGCATGTTCGGCGGCGACTCGCCGATGGGACGCGCGGGGCAGCCGGCCGAGATCGCGGGCCTCTACGTCGCGGCCGCCGATCCGCTCCTCAGCTACTCCACGGGGCAGATCTTCGGTTCGACCGGCGGTAACGGCCAGCCGGCCTGAACGAAGCGGTCAACCCCGAGCACCTCGGCGTCTCGCCTCTTGATCCGAGAGAACGAAAGCCGCGGCGAAGCAATCCCATCGCCGGGCGCCGCTCCACCGAGTTCGCGTATCCCGCCTCGGACTGAGCCCATCCTGCGGCACAGCGGGCACCGGGAATACGACAAACGGGAATGCTCGCGTGATTCAGGACGTGATGCCGCGACATCGTTGGCCGGCTCTGGAAAGACCGATGCGAACCCCCGGGAGAACATGGCGGTTCGGGCGTTCGTCTCGGACCAGCGATGCCGGACCGTCCGGCCGACCAGCGAGACGACGATGAACCAACCTCTGTCACGCCTTACCGCCGCCGCCCTGTCGACTGCCGCGGTCCTTTTCGTCGCACTTCCCGCATCGGCGCAAACCGCGCCAGCCACAGTCGAGAAGGTCGCGGACTTCCCCCATCAGGTGACGGGCGTCACCGTCTCGGAGGACGGGCGCATCTTCGTCAACTTCCCACGCTGGACGGAGGACGCGCCCGTCTCGGTCGCGGAAGTCGGCAAGGACGGCTCGATCCGACCTTATCCGAACGGAGACTGGAACGCCTGGCGCAACGCCCGGAAGGACGAACTGTCGGCCGGCGACCACTTCGTCTGCGTTCAGAGCGTCGTCGCCGACGGGCGCGGCTCGGTCTGGGCGCGGGACGCCGGCGCGCCGGCGCAAAGCCTTCTCGTGCCGGGCGCCCCGAAGCTGGTGCGCATCGAACTCGCGACCAACGCGGCCACGAAGACGCTTCGCTTCGACGAGAGTGTCGCGCCCCAGGGGTCCTACCTCAACGACGTCCGTTTCTCGCCGGACGGGCGTCACGCCTTCATCACCGACAGCGGCGCGAGAGGGGCGCTCGTCGTGGTCGACCTCGACAGCGGGAAGGCCGTGCGCGTTCTCGACGGCGACCCCTCGACGCAGGTGAAGAAGGGGCTCGTCGTGGAAGCGGACGGCCAGCCGCTTCGCCGGCCCGACGGGCGCGGCGTCGAGTTCTCGGCCGACGGCATCGCCCTGTCGAAGAACGGTCGGCACCTCTACTGGCAGGCGATCAAGGGCGACACGCTCTACCGGATCGAGACGGCCGTGCTCGTCGGGGCGCTGAACGGGAGCGTCGACGTCGCGGCGAAGGTCGAGACCGTCGGCCGGAACGGCGTCGCGGACGGCCTTCTCATCGGGCGCGAAAGCGGCGACATGTACGTCACCGCGCCGCAGGACGACGCCGTCAAGATCCGCGACCTGTCGTCCGGCGCCTCCGGCGAGCCCCGCATCCTCGTCAAGGACGAGCGCCTGCGCTGGCCGGACACGCTCGCCGAAGAGCCGGACGGAACGGTCTACGTCACCACCTCGCGCATTCAGGACAGCGCCTTCTTCAAGCCGGACGCCCCGGCCGCGCTGCCGACGCAGCTCTGGCGCATCGTGCGCTAGAGGCATGGTCCCGCCACCGGCGTTCAATCGATCGAGGCTTCGCGCCCGTCGACTGCAGCACCGCGGGACCGAGCGGATAACGAAACGTTCGCTCGGCTCATGCTCGGCCGCGACCGGGCGACCCTCGATGCGCCGGCGTGCCGTTCGGATCGGACTCGTCGCCACTGACGACGGCGTTCGGACACGCCGGACGGCACGGTGCCACCTTCTCGTCCGGCCGGATCGAGGGACCGCAGGAGACCGGCAGCGAGCCGTGCGCCGTCAGGTTCTCGTCGCCGTCGCGAGATCGGCAAGGTCGAGTTCCTCCTCGATGATGTGGAAGGCGTCGTCACCGATCATGCCGTCCCGGCGAAGGGCGAGCAGCCGCTGCCGGCGCACCGCAAGGACCCTCGCCCGGAGCGCCTTCTCGGGCGGTGTCGGCCGGCCGTCGCCCTCGGTTGCTTCCTGCGCGACACGCCGTTCGAACTCCAGTTCCTCCCGCAGGATCTCGGCGCCCGCCGCCGCGTCGTCGCGGGTGGCCGAGAGGCCGGCTTCGGCGAGGGCGACGCGCGCCGTTCTGACCTCGCGTGCGACGGGACCGTCGTCGGCGAGCCTCAGCGCCTTCACCAGGGGGCGCAGCGTCGGCCCTTGGATCACGAGGGTGCCGAGCGTGACGGCGAAGGCGCAGAACAGGAGCATGTCGCGCTCAGGGAAGTCGCCAGGCAGGGCCAGCGCCGTCGCAACGGTGACGATGCCCCGCGTGCCCGCCCAGCCGACGACGAGGCCGGTGCGCCAGTCCGGGGGCACCCCGTCCACGTCCCAACCTTCGTGGCGATCGATCTGCCGACGGCTCCAAAGGGCGGCCGCGAGCGTCCAGACGAGCCGTACCGCGATGACGGTAAGAAGGACGGCTGTGCCGACGGTGGCCCATCGCCCGAGTTCGCCTTCGGGTGCGGCCGTGATGACGGCGCCGAGCTCCAGGCCGATGACGAGGAAGGCGACGATGTTGAGAACGACGACCGCCGTATCCCAGACCGCGAAGGACGGGATGCGCAGGCTTGCCGACTGGTAGGCTCCCGGAAGCCGCGCCAACGTCATGCCGTAGGCGACGACCGAGAGGATCGGGGACATGCCGAGCCGCTCGGACACCACCCAGACTCCGAACGTCGAGACGAACTGGAAGATGATCGACGAGGGCGCGTCCTCGATCCGCCGCGTGATGTTGCCGACCAGCCATGCGAGCCCCAGCCCCGCGGCCACGCTGCCGACGAGCGAGAGCAGGAAGGCGGGCGCGATCACCTCGGCGCCGATGCTTCCCCCGGAGGCGACGGCGGCCAGCGCCAGGCGATAGATCAGGAGCGTCGAGGCATCGTTGAGGAGCGCCTCGTTGCGCAGGATCACCGAGACGCGATGCGGCAGGCGCACATCCTGCAGGACGGTCGTCGTCGCGACCGCGTCCGGCGGCGCGACGATGGCCCCGATCGCGATGGCGGCCGCCCAGGGAATGCTCGGCACGAGGAGGTGGACGACGAGGGCGACCGCGGCGGTGGTGACACCGACCGCGACGAGCGCGAGGCTTAGGACCGCGCCCCAGTTGCGCTTCAGGTCGCGCCACGAGGTGTCGTAGGCGGCGTCGAGGAGGACGGGCGCCACGAAGAGCGCCAGTACCAGCTCGGGCTCCAGATGGAACTCGACATGGAACGGCGCCAGAGCGATGCCGACCCCCGCGACGGAGAGGAGGACGGGGTAGGGGAGGTGCCGCCGCCGCGCGAGGCCGAGGATGAGGACGCCAATCGCCAGCATCGCGAGGATGGTCTCGAACACGATCATGCGGCGGCTCCCGGGGCGGCTTCTCGACTGCGTCGGGAGCTAGCGTGGCCCGGCGCCGGCGCCATGGACGATCACCGTCGCCGCCTCACGGATCGCGCTTGGCGCTGACCTCACCCGGCAGGCGAGCGACGCGCCTTGAGCCTATCCAGTTCGCGAACGACGGCCGGGAGAATGCCGTCGACGATGCGCTTCACGCCGGCCGCGTTCGGATGGATGCCGTCGCCGAGGTTGAGGCTTCTCCGGCCGGCGACCCCCTCGAGGAAGAACTGATACAGGGCGGCCGAGTGCCGGTCGGTTCGGGAGCGCACTCGTCACGCATTGAGTCAGATGCGGACGGCTGCGAGCTGCGAGCAGGTTGCCGGGCCGTCGGTCGTAGCGGGTGGTTAGACCACACATCTGCTTGAGACATTTGTAGAAGCGCTCGAGGAGGTTGCGCTGGCGACAGACCCATCGGCTGGGGGCGAAGCTGCCCTTGCGCATCGAGCGCTTCTCAGGTGTCTCGCGCAGCCACGAAAGACCGGATGCCGTCGGTAAAGTAGGCCTTATCCGCGACGACCCTCGCATCTGGGCGCGACGGCGTGAAGCAACTTGGCCACCACACCAGCTTGCCCGGCGGTCAATTCGAGACGCATGGGCAGGCCCTCGGCATCCAGCAGGGCATGGATCTTGATCGTCAGGCCGCTGCGTGAATATCTCAAGCAAAGGATCGGCAGGCACCCCGTCTTGCCCGCGGCGCCATGCTGATGAACACGCCCGCAGGAGCTATCGATCATGACGATGTCGCCGTCATAAACTTGGCTCACCGCCTCCGGTTGCCGGTCCCAGACACCAACAGCGCGCCATCGGGTGAAGCGGCTGTAGAGAATGGTGCACGGGCCGTAGCGCTTGGGCCCATCCCGCCAGGACGAGCCGGTCCGAAACCGCCAGAGGATGCCGTCGATCACCCTTCGCTCGTTCACATGAGGCACACCGCGGCGATTCCTTGGCGACAGCGGTTCGACCACCGCCCTTTCGTGATCCGTCAGTTCATGACGACGCTTGCCGACCTTCTTCTCAGGAGGGTGGATCGGATCGACCCATGACTGTGAACCCCGTTTTGGTGACACTGCCTCGAACGCGCTTTCTCCTACGCGAGCGTGTCGCCAGCACGATAAGAGACACGTCGTCCAGAAGTAAAAACAGAACGGCGGAGACCATCGCCCGCCATTCCATGTTGTCGCTGCCAGGTTCTTTGGGTCACCTAAGCTGCATCAGCTGTCACAAAATAACCAAAGAGAAAAGACCAGCGACGTAGAGCGTCACGAGCAGAACGTAGCCTAAGACCCGAATGGGGAGCGAGTTCTAGGTCTTTGCTGAGGACGGTTCGCTCAGCGCTTTTACTCCGAAACGGCGGATCGGTCCGACGGTATGGACGTCCGTTCAACGCTATCCCGAACAGCATTGCTCATTGGCCAACAGGGGTCGGCAGCGGACTGACGGCTTCCAGGTGTCCGGTTTCTCGATCGCCCGCAACCGGACAGGGTCGAAACGCTACCCTCAGGTTCCGGGCGCGATTGACCTGAAAGCTGGCGGTTGGCCATTGGCGCATCGGCTCTGGTTCAGCACCTGCGGGGTGCCCAGGAGAACGATCGAGCGTGCGCCCGTAAAGCGCCTACACATCTGCTGCACGTAAATTCTGATCATCTGCACGCTCTGCGCACACGGCCTCCCTGCCTTGCGGCGAAAAGGACGGCATGAGATCGAACCGACACCGCTTCCCGCCGCCCGGCACGTCCCTCCCAGACCGCCTCCTTCGTGACGGTTGGTGGCTTGCCGATCCTTCGCCCCGCGATGCCGCACCGACGGGCGCGCCGTCGCCTCCGGCGGAACCGGCACTGGACGAGGGGAGGCTCCGATGACGACCGGTCCTTCCCAGCCGCGACTGCGCGATTACGCGATCGCCGCCCTTCTTCTGGCCGGCATCTCGGACACGCTGTTCTTCGACAATCTCGGCCGTCCGCTCGGCCTTACCGCGCCTCTCTTCGCAGCACTTCTCGCCTCGGCGATCCTCGTCTGCAACCGCCGCTTCCTTTCCAGAAGTCTTGCAACGCCCGTTCTGCTTCTCCTCCTCGGCTTCGCGTCGCTGTTGGAGGCCATCAATCTGAGGTCGCTCGGCCTCACGGCGGCTTGCCTCGCTCTCTTTTCAATGGCGGCAGCTGGACGTCTGCCGGCCTTCAGTCAGGCGCCTGCGGCTCTCATCCGCTTCTTCCTCGCCTTGCCCCTCTCGCTGCCCCGCGACAACAGGCGGCGTGTCCTCGCGCAGCGAAGAGCCAAACAGCGAGCCTCCGCTCAGCACATGTCTGTCCAGGTCTGGCTGGTCTGGCTGATGCCTCTCGTTTTCGCCGCCGGATTTGCGTTGCTTCTGGCTGCGGGTAATCCGATCCTCGAGCGCTGGCTCAGCCTCATCGATCTCTCTTGGATCGTTGGCTTCCTGGTTCCAGGCCGTATCGGCTTCTGGCTGTTGGCGGCGATGCTGACATGGCCGTTCCTGCGTCCGCGCCAACGTCGGAGCGTGGGCGCGCGCAAGGTTTCTGCGCTTGTTGAGACCATCTCGCAGCGCGATGCGCCACTCCCGAGCCATTCCCCCTTGTGGTCGCAGCACGTTTATGGACGAGCGGCGATCCTCCGGGCTCTGCTCCTCTTCAATGCCGTGTTCGCGGTTCAGACGCTGCTCGATGCCTCTTATCTTTGGGGCGGCATCGAACTTCCCGACGGCATCAGCTGCGCGGCCTATGCCCATCGCGGAGCGTACATGCTGGTCGTCACCGCGCTGCTGGCCGCAGCGTTCGTGCTGGTCGCACTGCGACCTGGAGCGGAGGCTGCCGGCGATCGCCGAATCCGCGGCCTCGTCTTCCTCTGGATCGGACAGAACGTGGTGCTGGTCCTGTCGGCGATGCTTCGCCTCGAGCTCTACGTCGACGTCTATGCTCTGACCCACTGGCGTCTGGCGGCTTTCGTCTGGATGGGCGTCGTCGCGGTGGGGCTGCTCCTCATCTGCGTTCGGATCGCAGGCGGACGATCCAACCGGTGGCTGGTGGGGGCGAACCTCTGCGTCCTTGCTATCGTGGTCGCCGGCTCCTGCTTCGTGGACGATCGCGCCCTCGTCGCCGGCTTCAACGTCACCCACAGCCGGGAACTTTCGGGCGAGGGCGTCAGGCTGGACGCCGACCATCTCGTCTCGCTCGGACCTGCCGCGATCCCCGCCATGGACCGGTACCTCCTGCATGTCGCGATACGCAGCTACACCGCGATGGCCTTGAGCGATGCGCGCCGCTCGCTGGCAGAGGAGCATCGCCTCTCGATGCGAGACTGGCGGACTTGGACCTTTCGCAACTGGCGGCTTTCCCGCTATCTGGAGACCCATGCTCCCGCTTCGGTTCCGCTCGCGTCGATGGGGCCGTTTTTTCCACCTGTTGCCGGATCGAACTGATGGCGCCCCGCATCCTCGTGGTCGATGACGACCCCCATATCCGCGAGGTCATCTGCTTCGCCCTGGAGAAGGCGGGGATGACGACCGACGTCGCGGGCGACGGCCGCGCCGCGCTGCAGCGGTTCCGCCAGCGCCCTACGGACATGCTGGTTCTCGACGTCGGCATGCCGGAACTCGACGGGCTGGAGGTCTGCCGGGAGCTCCGGAAGACCTCGGCGGTCCCTATCCTGTTCCTCTCGGCGCGAGACGACGAGATCGACCGGGTCCTCGGGCTGGAAATCGGGGGCGACGACTATGTCACGAAGCCGTTCAGCCCGCGCGAGCTTGTGGCCCGCGTCAACGTTATCCTGCGCCGGATGCGGACGGTTCCGGCAGCGACGGAACTCGCCGAGCTGGTCCTGTCGAAGGGCCGACTGCGCCTCGATGTGGCCGGTCGCACGACGACGTTCTCGGAGCGGAGCATTGTTCTGACCAACATGGAGTTCGGCATCCTTCGTCGTCTTTTGGAACGCCCCGCACATGTCCTGACCCGCCAGCAGATCGTGGACGCCAGCCACGCCTCGAACGTCCACGTCTCGGATCGAACGGTCGACAGCCACGTCCGCAACATCCGGGCCAAGTTCGCCAAGGCCGGGGGCGCAGACGTCATCGAGACTGTTCACGGCGCAGGCTTCCGGCTGGGGCGCTGCGGCGCGTGAGGCCATTGCGGCAAGGGCGAGAGAAATGGCGCCCCCAGCTCAGCCTCGTCGTGAGCCTGATGCTGCTTGCGGTCCTGTCGCTCCCGCTCGCGAGCCTCGTCCTGTTCCGGTTCTACGAAAATCAGCTCATTCGCCAGACTGAGGCCGAACTGATCGCGCAAGGGGCTGCGCTGGGTGCTGTGTTTGCCCAGGAACTGCACGATGATCCCGTGCTGGCAACGCTGCCTGTCGCTCCGGCGGCGGCGGTCTCCGCCGATCCCGGGCACGGCCGGTTCCGTCCTGTCGAGCCGGCCCTGGATCTTGCCGACGATCCAATCCTGTCACCGCGGCCCTTGGCGCGCGCGGCGGCTCGGCCGTCACCCTTGGCCGACAAGGGTGCTGGCATGACGGACATCCTCATCGCGACGCAGCGCTCGACCCTGACGGGCTTTCGCCTCCTCGACCCCTGGGGCACGGTGATCGCAGGCGCGGATGAGGTCGGCATGTCGCTCGATGAGGTCGACGAGGTGCACGATGCTCTCTCCGGTCGATATCGCAGCGTCCTGCGCCGACGGGTCTCCGACGAGCCGACGCCCCCGCTCTATTCGATCAGCCGCGGAGCGCGACTGCGCGTCTTCGTGGCGATGCCTGTGGTCTCGCAGGATCGGCTGGTCGGCGTCGTGTACCTGTCCCGCACTCCCAACAACATCCTGCGTCACCTTTATGTCGAGCGCGGCAAGCTGGCGCTGGCCGGGCTGGCGATGGGCGGCGCGACCATCGCCATCGCCTTCGTGTTTATGCGCACCATCGGGCGACCCATTTACGAATTGCGCCGTCGAACCGCTCGGATCGCGGCAGGCGATGTGAGTGCGCTTCAGCCTCTTCGCCGCCAAGGCACGCGCGAGATGGCGGAGCTTTCGGACGCGTTCCTCGACATGGCACGGGAGCTTGAGGGCCGATCGGACGCGATCCGGGTCTTCGCCACGCACCTGTCGCACGAACTGAAGTCGCCGCTTACTGCCATCCGGGGCGCCGTCGAGTTGGTCCGCGACGAAGGGATGGACATGGAGGACCCGACGCGTCGTCGGTTTCTCGACAACGTGCTGGCCGATACGGATCGGCTCGTGATCCTAGTGCGACGGCTAATAGAACTGACGCGCGCCGAAAGTCTCATGGCGACGAACGAAGCCACAAGCGTCGAGCAGGCTCTGTCCACCCTCGGACCCCGGATGCCCCTGCCGATCGATCTCGACGCGGCGGCGCAAATGCCCTTGGCCATTTCGACGGAAGCCCTCGGCATCGTCCTAGCGAATCTCTTCGACAACGCCGCCCGGCATGGGGCGACGAGGATGGGCATCACGGTCGAACGGCAGGGGGGCCAGGTGCGGATCGGCGTGTGCGACGATGGCACGGGCATCTCAGAGGCGAACCGCGATCGCATCTTCCAGCCCTTCTTCACGACCCGGCGCGAAAGCGGCGGCACCGGGCTGGGTCTTGGCATTGTGGTCGCCCTCCTGAAGGCTTACCACGGCACGATTCGACTGGATCGGGCAGAAACAGGATCTCGATTCATCATCGAACTTCCCTTCAAAACCGGCTTCCTGCCGCATACCGCCCCAGTCTAGCTTCGTGAAACGAGGATCGGATCACTTTCCCGTCGCACTCTGGTCCAGTTCGGCAGACGATCCGCAGACCAACTGAGCACCCAGCGGATTCACCTGCCTCTGGAAGAACTTGTTGCATCCCTCCTGAGGCTGCAGGGCATCGCCGACCAGAGCGATTGCTTCCGGGGCGAGGCCGAAGGGCGTCGGGAAGTCTGCAATGGGTCGAAACCTAACCGGCTGCCTCCGGGCAGCTGATTCTCTCGCCGCTCGAGCCTGGACGGGGGTGGGATTCCGACTGTCTGCTTCCGCAAAGCGCTTTCGCAGAGGCAGACAGGTAGGTACGTGTGGTATTTCACGGGCGGGCAGGGCATGGAGCCATCCTCGGAACAGCTCGCTAACATCTGCGCTGCTAGCCCTTCCTCCCGCTGATCACTCCTGCGGGGAAGCTGCGAGCATTCGCTCAGGCTTCACGCGGCCGAATGGTCTGCTGCTGTTCGCCGAGACCCGTGATGCCGAGCCGCATCGTGTCGCCCGCCTTCATGAAGACCGGAGGCTTGCGACCGAGACCGACGCCGGGCGGCGTCCCGGTCGTGATGATGTCGCCGGGTTCCAGCTTCATGAAGCGGCTCGCATAGGCGACGATGTGGGCGCAGGTGAAGATCATCCGCGTGGTCGTGCCGGTCTGCTCGCGCTGTCCGTTCAGGTCGAGCCAGAGATCGAGCTTCTGCGGGTCACCCAGTTCGTCGCCCGTCACCAGCCAGGGACCGCAGGGGGCGAAGGTCGGATAGCTCTTGCCCTTCGACCACTGACCCTCCCATTCGAGTTGATACTCGCGCTCCGAAAGATCGTTGAGGATGGTGAAGCCCGCCACGTAGGAGATGGCTTCCGCCTCGTCGACATGCCAGGCCGTGCGACCGATCACGAAGGCGAGTTCGACCTCCCAGTCGAGCTTCACGGAGCCCGGCGGCAGGATGACGTCGTCGTTGGGGCCGCTCAGGGCGCCCGTGTGCTTGTTGAAGATGATCGGCTGCGAGGGGATGGGCGCGTTCGTTTCCTCGGCATGGTCGGTGTAGTTCAGGCCGATGCAGACGAGGTTGCCGACGCGCGCGACGGGAACGCCGAGCCGCACGCCCTCCTCGACGAGGGGCAGGGTGGCCGGGTCGATCGCGCGTAGGCGATCGAGGCTTTCCGACGAAAGCGTCTCGCCGTCGATGTCGCGGATCGTGCCCGACAGGTCGCGCACGCGCCCGTGCGCATCCACGATGCCCGGCTTCTCGGACCCTGCGGCCCCATAGCGAACGAGTTTCATGTCGTCTCCCTAGTTTGTCTGAGCCGTGGTTCGGCTCTCGCTCGGCCCGATGCCGAGGAATTCGACGATCGCCTCCGTCTGGGCGGCGACCATGGCGGCACCTCCCACGGCCCGGCACCCCGCGCGCCGGGCGGCCTCGAGAAGGGCGGTGGCCGGGCGCGTCACGATGTCCACGACCGCGAGCCGTTCGTGCAGACCGGAAAGGTCGACGGGCGAGCGGTCGTCCGGCCCCATGCCGACGGGCGAGGCGTTGACGAGGAGGTCGAGCTGCGCGAGGTCTAGGGCCGCGCGGGGCTCGGCGGGGGTGCCGCCTGACGCGACGCGCGCGGCGAGGCTCGCAGCCCGGTCGGCGTTCCGGTCCGTCACGCTCAGCGAGCGGACGCCGCGATCGGCGAGGGCGAAGGCGATGGCGCTGCCCGCGCCGCCCGCGCCGACGAGCCCGACCCGCAGGCCCGCGGGTTCGACACCCAGTGTCCGCACCGCTCCGACGAGTCCGACACCGTCGAAGATGCTGCCTTCCCAAGTGCCGTCGGGCCTGCGGCGGGCGGCGTTCACCGCGCCGACGCGGCGAGCCGAATCGTCCACATGGTCCAGCATCGGAACAATGCGGGCCTTAAAGGGCATCGTGACGACGACGCCGTCGAGATTGGCGAGGCGCATGAGCGCCGGCATGTCCGCTTCGAACCGATCGCTCTCGATCTCCATCGGCACCATGACTGCGTCGATGCCATGGCGCGCGAACAGCGGGTTGAAGTTCTCGGGCGACTTCGCCTGCCGGATCGGGTTTCCGACCATGCCTACGAGGCGCGTTGCGCCGGTCAACGTCGGGGTGGGAGCGGGGAAAAACACGTGGGGTTCAGCCTTCGGAGTTGGCATGGAACGGCGAGGGGCCCCCGCGGGGCGGTGGTCCCGAGGACGCGCGCAGCACGATCTCGGCCTCGCTTTCCAGCGGGTAGTCGGGCTTGCGGCCCATCACGAGGTCGAGGATCAACCGCGCGGCGCGGATGCCGATCTCCTCTCCCGGGACGCGCACGGTCGTTACGGGTACGGGCAGGTGGCTCATGATCTCGATGTCGTCGTATCCGACGATCGAGACGTCCTCGGGCACCCGGACACCGCGTGCGGTTGCCTCAAGGATGGCGCCGACCGCCAAGGGTGCGTTGCCGCAGACGATGGCAGTGGGACGCGGGTCGGTGTCCATGAGCTGCGCGAAGAGCTTGCGCCCCTCCTCGATCGTCCAGGTGCCGATCGCCAGGTGCTGGGGGCGCACCGCAAGGCCGCGCATCGCGAGTGCGTCCCGGATGCCGGAAAGGCGGGCGCTCGCGCGGTCGTTGTTCTCGGTCGCCTGCGCGATCACGGCGAAGCGGACGTGGCCGAGGTCGGCCAGGTA
>NZ_CAJYIU010000088.1 GCF_913775355.1 uncultured Aureimonas sp. | reverse complement strand
CGCGATCTGCCGGTGGAAGTCGGCGGAGTGGTAGACGGACTCGAGCGGATCGTCGGCGTGCATCGCGCCGTGTTCCGCCTCGATCGAGGCCCGCAGCGCCTGCGCATCCTCGGGCCGCATCCGCGCGGCGGCAAGGGCCGCGAGCGGCGGTTCCACGATCGCCCGCGCCTCGAAGATCTCGCGCGCCTCGCCCGGCGTCGGACTGGCGATGCGGGCGCCCTTGTTGCGCTGGAGGACCACGACGCCGTCCCGAGCCAGCGCCTGGAGCGCCGCTCGCACCACCGTGCGGCTGACGCCGTAGACCTCCGCGATCTCGTCTTCTACGAGCTTCGTGCCCGGACCCAGCCGATGCCGCGCGACGGCGTCGAGAATGCCGCCGTGGATCGGTTGCCAGGACGCGGTGCTTCCGCGAGTGGGGATGGGTTCGGTCGGCACTCCAGGTCTCCAAGGTGGGCGACCGGCGGCCGCGTCCCTCCTCCAGCATGAACCGTGCCATCCGCCGCGCCGTGCGTAAAATGGGATCGGATACATCGATTGTATACAAGTTAGGCACACCCGGAAGCGAGCCGCATCCTTGCTGGGCATTCGCCTGCGGTTCGCCACCCGTCGCCGACGCTTGGCCGGCGCGTCGCTCAAGGCCGCGAGCGTGTTCCGCGATGTGGCACGCTTCCTGCTTTCACCTTCCTCGAGCGAAGCGGAGACGGACGCATGGCCCCTGGAGACCTCGAACTCGTCAAACTGACCAAGCGCTACGGCGCGACGACGGCGGTGGACGCGATCGACCTGCGCGTGCCGGCGGGCACCTATTGCTGCTTCCTCGGGCCGTCCGGCTGCGGCAAGTCGTCGACGATGCGCATGATCGCAGGCCACGAGAGCGTGTCGGCCGGCGACATCATCCTCGGCGCCCACAACGTCACGGACCTGGCCCCCGCCCAGCGCGGCACGGCGATGATGTTCCAGTCCTACGCGCTCTTCCCGCATCTCACCGTCCTCGACAACGTCGCCTTCTCCCTGAAGATGAAGGGCGCCTCGAAGGACGAGCGATACCGCAAGGCGCGCGCGGTGATGGAGCTCGTCGACCTCTCGCGCTTCGAGACGCGCATGCCGGCGCAGCTGTCCGGCGGCCAGCAGCAGCGCGTGGCGCTTGCGAGAGCCCTCGTCACCGATCCCGGCATCCTTCTCCTCGACGAGCCGCTGTCGGCGCTCGACCCGTTCCTGCGCCTTCGCGTGCGCACCGAACTGAAGCGGCTCCAGCGCGAACTCGGCATCTCCTTCCTCCACGTCACGCACGGCCAGGACGAGGCGATGGCCCTCGCCGATCTCGTGGTCATCATGCGGGACGGCCGCATCGAGCAGGCGGGCAGCCCTCAGGACGTCTTCCACCGCCCGGCCACCGGCTTCGTCGCGCGCTTCATGGGCGGCCATAACGTCCTGCAGCTCGACGGCCGGCCCGTCTCGGTGCGCGCCGACCGGGTGCGCATCGGCGAGGGCAGCGCCGACGCGCGCTCCGTCTCCGGCGAGGTGCGCGGCGTCGAATACGGCGGCGCCACCGTCACCGTCGTCGTCCATGCCGGCGACGCCGGCGAGATCACCGCCGTGATCCCCGAAGAGCAGTTCAACGCGACACCGGCCGAGCTCGGCCAGACGCGTGCCGTCCACTGGTCGCGCGGCGACGAGTTCGCCCTCGAAGCCGCCTGACCCTTTCGCCGCCTCCAGCCCCCGACCCAAGGAGACCACCTCATGAGCGACACCCCCAAGACCACCGGGCTCGACCGCCGCGCCTTCCTGAAGTCCGGGGCGGTCTTCGCCGCCGGCGCGGTCGTGACCACCAAGGTCACCGGCTTTCCCTTCGTGTCCGGCGCGCGGGCGCAGGAGGCCAAGACGCTGCGCTATCTCGGCACGGCGGTGAACCAGTCGACCGAGATCGCCGCCAAGGTGAAGGAGGATCTCGGCATCACGATCGAGTACGTGCCCGTCACCACCGACGAGGTGACGAAGCGCATCATCACCCAGCCGAACACGTTCGACATCGTCGATACCGAGTACTTCTCGCTGAAGAAGTTCGTGCCGACCGGCAACCTGATGGGCATGGACGCCAAGCGCATCAAGGAATTCGACAACATCACGACGGTCTTCACCAAGGGTGAGATCGACGGCAAGCCGATCGGCGGACAGGGCACGGCGCCCTGGAAGGTGCTCTATCTCGAGGCCAACAAGTCGAAGGCCTTCTCGGCGACGCCGACGGAGTGGATCTCGCTGATCCCGACGACCTACAACGCCGACACGCTCGGCATCCGCCCGGATCTCATCAAGCGCCCGATCGAGAGCTGGTCGGAACTCCTGAACCCGGAGTTCAAGGGCCGCGCCTCGATCCTCAACATCCCGTCGATCGGCATCATGGACGCCGCGATGGCGATCGAGGCGTCGGGCAAGTACAAGTATCCCGACAAGGGCAACATGACGCGCGACGAGATCGACCTGACGATCGACGCGCTGATCGAGGCCAAACAAGCCGGCCAGTTCCGCGCGCTCTGGTCGGACTTCAACGAGAGCGTCAACCTCATGGCCTCGGGCGAGACCGTGATCCAGTCGATGTGGTCGCCCGCCGTCACCGCGGTGCGCGCCAAGGGCATCGACTGCCGCTTCCAGCCGCTGAAGGAGGGCTACCGCGCCTGGGCTTCCGGCTTCGCCCTGCCCGCCACGCTCGACGGCCCGAAGCTCGACGCCGCCTACGAGTTCGTCAACTGGTTCCTCTCCGGCTGGGCCGGCGCGTTCCTCAACCGCCAAGGCTACTATGCGGCCGTGCTTCCCACCGCCAAGGCGAACATGCAGCCTTACGAATGGGCCTACTGGATGGATGGCAAGCCGGCCGAGAAGGACATCCTCTCCCCGCAGGGCGCCGTCATCGCCAAGACCGGCGACACGCGCGACGGCGGCTCGTTCGCTGATCGCATGGGCTCCGTCGCCTGCTGGAACGCGGTGATGGACGAGGACGCCTACATGGTCCGCAAGTGGAACGAGTTCGTCGCGGCGTAAGGCTGCGGCGGTTGTCGCAGGGGCGCTGCCCCTGCACCCCGCCAGGGGACATGATGTCCCCTCGACCCCTCATCTATTGAGAGATGTCCGATATGCGAGAGGTTCAGAGACCCTCCCGCATATCGGAAAAGTCCCAAGAGAGAAGAAGGGTTCGGGCACTCCTTCCGTCCGAAGGACGGGCGAGACCTGCGGCTCGCCCGTCGTGCGGACCAGGGCGGCAGCCCCGCCATACCCACGCGGCCCGGTGCCGTGACGATCTCGATCCACCCACGGAGGCCGCATGGCCGCGACCGATCGCAACGGGCTCGCGCCCTATCTCCAGGCGGCGCCGCTGGCGCTGGTGTTCCTGCTGTTCCTCGTGATCCCGCTCGCCTTCATCGTGATGGTGAGCGTCTGGACCTACGACAACTACCAGATCCAGCCGGCCTTCACGCTGCAGAACTACGCCGACGTCTTCGACCGCTGCATCTCGCGCCTGCCGACGCTCTGCACGACGTTCCGCACCTATCTCTCGACGCTCGGCTTCGCGCTTCGGGTCTGGGTCCTGACGCTCGGCATCGGCTTCACGATCGCTTATTTCCTCGCCTTCGAGGTGCGGTCGAAGGCGATGCAGTCGGTGCTCTTCCTGATCTGCACGATCCCGTTCTGGACCTCGAACGTCATCCGGATGATCTCGTGGATCCCGCTTCTCGGCCGCGAGGGGCTGGTGAACCGGACGCTGATGAGCCTCGGGGCGATCGACCAGCCGATCGACTGGCTCCTGTATTCGAGCTTCTCGGTGACGCTGACCTTCGTGCATCTCTTCACGTTCTTCATGGTCGTGCCGATCTACAACTCGATGCTGCGCATCGACCGCTCGCTGATCGAGGCGGCGCGGGACGCCGGAGCCTCCGGCTGGCAGATTCTGTGGAACGTGATCGTGCCGCTGTCGAAGACCGGCATCGCGATCGGTTCGATCTTCGTCCTCACGATCGTCATGGGCGACTTCGTGACGGTCGGCCTGATGGGCGGCCAGCAGATCGCGTCCGTCGGCAAGACGATCCAGACCGAGATCAGCTACCTGCAGTTCCCGATCGCCGCCGCCAACGCCGTGGTGCTGCTTGCCACCGTCCTCCTCATCGTCTTCGCGCTCCTGCGCGTCGTCGACATCCGCAAGGAACTCTAGAGTGTCCTTGAACGATGCCGGGGTCGGCAGGCCGGTCCTGCTCCCCCTTCGCAGCGTCCCGGATGCTCGACGATGCCGTCGGCATCGACTGCGCTCCGCTCCTCGCGGCAGGGCAAGCAAGCCTCGCCCCGCCTCCGCCCCGCATCATCGAAGGACACTCTGACGTGTCGGAAAAACGCTCCCGTGCCTTCTGGCCGCTCGCGATCTTCTTCTCGCTCTTCGTCCTGTTCCTCTACGGGCCGACGCTGACCGTCCTCGTCCTGTCCTTCCAGGGGCCGCAGGGGGGCCTGACGTTCCCGATGAACGGCGTCTCGACGCACTGGTTCGGCGTTCTGTGGCAGGGGCTCGGCGTCGTCGACGTCTGGGCCGCGTTCGGGCGCTCGTTCCGGCTGGGTCTCGTCGTGACCGTCCTGACGGTCGTCATCTCGGTGCTCGCGGGTCTCGCCTTCCGGCGGCGGTTCCGCGGCTCGACGCTCCTGTTCTACACGGCGATCGCGAGCCTCATCCTGCCGTCCATCGCCGTCTCGCTCGGCATCGCGCTGGAGTTTCGCATCTTCGACGACTTCGTGAAGACCTACGGGCTCGGGGGGACAAGCTACCAGTCGGCGATGGGTCTCTTCACCTCGGCGCTCGGCGCGCACCTGACCTGGACGCTGCCCTTCGGCATGCTGGTGATGCTCGCCGTCTTCAACCGCTTCGACCCGGCCTACGAGGAGGCTGCGCGCGATCTCGGCGCGACGCCATGGCAGACCTTCCGCCATGTCGTGCTGCCGATCATCGCGCCCTATCTGATCGGCGTCGCGCTCTTCGGATTCACCCTGTCGTGGGACGAGATCGCCCGCACCTCCCAGGCGATCGGCGGCCCGAACACCCTGCCGCTCGAACTGCAGGGCCTGACGACGACGGTCACCAACCCGGCGATCTATGCGCTCGGCACGCTGACGACGGCGGTGTCCTTCCTCGTGATCGCCCTCACGCTCGGCACCGGCCTCTTCCTTCGCGCGCGTCGCATGCGCGGCGCGTCCGACGCCGGCAAGGGCACGCTCTGAAGGCTCGCCATGCGCATCCTCTTCATCAATCCCAACGCCACCGTCTCGATGACGCACAAGATCGAGGCGGCGGCCCGCGCCGCCGCCTCGCCCGGCACGTCGATCCTCTCGGCCACCAACCACTCGGGCCCGGCGTCGATCCAGGGTGTGGCCGACGGCGAGGCGGCCGAGCCCGGCCTCCTCGCGCTGATCGCCGAGCGGGAGGCAGATGCGGACGCCTTCGTGATCGCCTGCTTCGACGATACCGGCTTGGCGAAGGCGAGGACGTTGACGAAGAAGCCGGTCCTCGGGATCGGCGAAGCTGCGATGCGGGCCGCCGCCAAAGGAGGGCGCGCGTTCAGCGTGGTGACGACGCTGTCGGTCTCGGTTCCCGTGATCGAGGAGAACGTGCGGGCCTACGCGCTCGGCAGTCTCTGCCGCCGCGTGCGCGCCTCTGAGGTGCCCGTGCTGGCACTAGAAGAGCCCGGTAGCGCCGCACGCGAGACGGTGGCCGCCGAGATCGCGGCCGCGCTGGCGGAGGACCGACCGGGGGCCGTCGTGCTCGGCTGCGCCGGCATGGCCGACCTTGCCGAGGCCTTCGCCGCGCAGTTCGGCGTGCCCGTCTTCGACGGAGTGGTCTGCGCTGTCAGGACGCTGGAAGCGCGGTCGCCCGACGCCTGACCGCGGTCCCGTGTCCATCTGTTTCTGCTGAAGGACGCACCATCCGGCACCAGCCGGATCGGTGTCCCGTAGCCGCCTGCGCGGCTGAACGACCACATCCTTCAAGCTGATTGCCAATCCGATAACCATAGGTTGCCGTGGTTTTCGGCATCTTCCCTCCGAATTTGTCCATTTGGTCAGTTTTTCGGGTCTCGTTCGGCGATGGGCCATTCCGACCATATTCAAGCCATTGCTTCTCCACATGAAAAACTTAGTGGCACGCATCTTGCTGCGTGTCCGGGGCGGTGCTGGTGCCGCGTTGCTGGAGCAGGAGAACGGATGGAAATCGGTGTCTTCATCCCGATCGGGAACAACGGCTGGCTGATCTCGGAAAACGCGCCGCAGTACAAGCCGAGCTTCGCGTTGAACAAGGCGGTGGTGCAGAGTGCGGAGCGCCATGGCTTCGACTTCGCGCTGTCGATGATCAAGCTGCGCGGCTTCGGCGGCAAGACCGAGTTCTGGGACCACAATCTCGAAAGCTTCACGCTGATGGCGGGCCTTGCCGCCGTCACGACCCGCATCCGCCTCTTCGCGACCGCCGCGACGCTCGTGATGCCGCCGGCCATCGTCGCCCGCATGGCCTCGACGATCGACTCGATCTCGGATGGCCGCTTCGGGCTGAACCTCGTGACCGGCTGGCAGCGGCCGGAATATTCGCAGATGGGCCTGTGGCCGGGCGACGAGTATTTCGCCCGCCGCTACGACTATCTCGCGGAATACGCGACCATCCTGCGCGAGCTCTGGGAGACCGGCCGGTCGGACCTCAAGGGCGAATTCTTCCAGATGGACGACTGCCGCCTCTCGCCGCGCCCCCAGGCGCCGGTGAAGATCATCTGCGCCGGCTCGTCCAACGCGGGCATGGCCTTCTCGGCCCGCCATGCGGACTACAATTTCTGCTTCGGCGTCGGCGTCAACACGCCGAAGGCCTTCGCCGGCAACACCGACCGGCTGAAGGCGGCGACCGACGAGACGGGCCGCGACGTCTCGACCTTCGTCCTCTTCATGATCATCGCCGGCGAGACCGACGAGGCGGCCCGCGCCAAGTGGGAGCATTACAAGGCCGGCGCCGACCAGGAGGCGATCGCCTGGCTCGGGCTTCAGGGCGCGGCCGACACGAAGTCCGGCGCCGACACCAACGTCCGGCAGATGGCCGATCCGGTCTCGGCCGTGAACATCAACATGGGAACGCTGGTCGGCTCCTACGAGACGGTGGCACGGCTCCTCGACGAGGTCGCGAGCGTGCCGGGCACCGGCGGCGTCCTCCTCACCTTCGACGACTTCGTGGAAGGCGTCGAGGCGTTCGGCACCCGCATCCAGCCGCAGATGACGTCCCGCCGGCACGTGGCCTTCCAGCGCGAGGCCGCCGAATGAGCGCGCCTCCCGTCGCCGGACACGTGCCCCGGCCGCAGACGCGCGAGAGCGTCACCCTTCCCGCCCGCCCGGAGGCGCTGTCGCTGAAGCTCCACGAGACCGCCGTCGTCGTGGTCGACATGCAGAACGCCTACGCGACGCCCGGCGGCTACGTGGATCTCGCCGGCTTCGACATCTCCGGCGCCGCCAGCACGATCGGTGCGATCGGCAGGGCGCTCTCGGCGGCGCGCGACGCCGGCGTCCTGGTGGTCTATCTGCAGAACGGCTGGGACAAGGACTACCAGGACGCCGGCGGTCCCGGGTCGCCGAACTGGCACAAGTCGAACGCTCTGAAGACCATGCGCCGCCGGCCGGAACTTGCCGGCACGCTGCTGGCCAAGGGTACCTGGGACTATGCGATCGTCGACGCGCTCCAGCCGCGCCCAGGCGACCTTCTGGTGCCGAAGACGCGCTACAGCGGCTTCTTCAACTCGACCCTCGACAGCACCTTGCGTGCGCGCGGCATCCGCAACCTCGTCTTCGTCGGCATCGCCACCAACGTGTGCGTGGAGAGCACGCTGCGCGACGCGTTCCATCTCGAATATTTCGCGGTGATGCTGGAGGACGCCACGCACCAACTCGGTCCCGCCTTCATTCAGGAGGCGGCGGCCTACAATGTCGAGACCTTCTTCGGCTGGGTCTCGACGGTCGCCGACTTCTGCGGCGCCGTCTCGCAGGCCGCCCCTTCTCCCTCGATCTGATCCAGGAGCCGTCATGCCGAAGTCCATCGTCGTCCCCGAGGGCACGCCGAAGCCGATCGCCCCGTTCTCGCCCGGCACGCTCGCCGACGGGATCGTCTACGTCTCGGGAACTCTGCCCTTCGACGCCAACAACGACGTCGTGCATGTCGGCGACGCCGGCGCGCAGACGCGGCACGTCCTCGAAACCATCATGTCGGTCATCACGACGGCCGGCGGCACGATGGAGGACGTGACCATGAACCACATCTTCATCACCGACTGGGCGAACTACGCCGCGGTCAACGCGGTCTATGCCGAGTATTTTCCGGGCGACAAGCCGGCGCGCTACTGCATCCTCTGCGGGCTCGTGAAGCCCGACGCGCTGATCGAGATCGCGAGCGTCGCGCATATCGGCCGCCGATGACGCTGCATCACGACATCCACGGGCGCAACGACGACGGCGCGCCGACGCTGATCCTCTCTTCGGGGCTCGGTGGGTCGGGCGCCTACTGGGCACCGCAGATCGAGGCGCTGGCGCGCCATTTTCGCGTCGTCACCTACGATCACCGCGGCACGAACCGCAGCGGCGGCCGGGGGCAGGATTCGATCGCCGCGATGGCCGACGACGTGCTCGACCTCGCCGCCGCCGTCGGCGCCGGGCGCTTCCACGTCATGGGCCATGCACTCGGCGGCCTGATCGGCCTCGATCTCGCGCTCCGGCCGGGGTCGCCCGTCGAAAGCCTCGTTCTCGTGAACGCCTGGGGCAAGGCCGACCCTCATTCCGGCCGCTGCTTCGACACGCGGATCACGCTTCTGGAGACGGCCGGCGTCGAGGCCTTCGTCGGGGCGCAGCCGCTGTTCCTCTACCCGGCAGTCTGGATGGCGGAACACGCGCCGCGCCTCGAAGCCGAGATCGCCCACGGCATCGCGCATTTTCAGGGACGGGAGACGGTCCTCGCGCGCATCGCGGCCCTTCGGGCCTTCGATGTGGAGGCGCGGCTCGGCAACGTCGCCGTGCCGACGCTCGTCGTGGCGGCGAAAGACGACCTCCTCGTCCCCTACACGCGATCGCTTGCCCTTGCCGACGCCATTCCGGGCGCACGCCTCGCGCTCTCGGACTTCGGCGCCCACGCGGTCAACATCACCGAGCCCGCCTGGTTCGAAGCGGCCATCGGATCGTTCCATGCCTCGCTCGGAAGGACAGCCTCATGATCAGCGCCGCAACCGCCGCCACCGAGCCCGCGGCCGATCGAGACAACGTCGATCGCCTCGCGTTTCGCGACGCGATGGCCCGGCTGGGGGCCGCCGTCACGATCGTCACGACCGACGGTCCGGGCGGCCGAGCGGGCTTTGCCGCCACCGCCGTCTGCAGCGTCACCGACGACCCGCCGACGCTCCTCGTCTGCATCAACCGCGCCTCGTCGGCCTATGCGCCGGTCCGGCG
>NZ_CAJYIU010000087.1 GCF_913775355.1 uncultured Aureimonas sp. | reverse complement strand
CCCAGGCGCCCTCCGGCGGCACCTCGATCTTCGACACGTCCTCGCCGCGTAGCTGCGTGATGCGCCCGCGCAGCATCGGCACGTCGGTCAGGGTCGAGCCCGGCGCGAGTTCGGCGACCCTCGTGCGGAACGGCTCGACCTCGGCGGACTGGATGTCGACGAAGAAGAAGTTCGGCGCGCGCGCCGCCAGGGTGCCGCCGATCTCGCTTCGAAGATTGCGATCGATCGAGGCGAGCGTGACGAGGAGCGTCAGCCCGAGGCCGAGCGACAGGACCACCGAGGCCGTCAGCGCGCCGGGACGATGGATGTTGCCGATCGCGAGCCGCAGCGGCGTCGAGCGCACGCGCGGCAGGCGCGCCGCGCCCCAACGGATCGCCATCGCCACGAGGCGCAGGATCACGAACGCGACGCCCGTCGCCACGAGGAACACACCGGCCACCCGCTTGTCGCTCGACATCACGAACGCCAGCGCGGCGATCGCGGCGGCAAGGCCTAGCGCCGCAGCGGCATAGGCCCAGCGCATGCGAAGACTTCCCGGCCCGTCATTGGCACGGAACAGCGCCGTCGCCGCGATGTCGCGCGTGCGCCCGAGCGGCAGGATCGCAAAAGCGAGCGCGGTGAGATAGCCGAACAACGCACCAAGCAGCAGCGCGCCGGGATAGATCGAAGCTTCGGCAGCGATTGGGATATGGGCTTCCAGAAAGCGCGCGGCGAAGAACGGCGCCGTCGCGCCGAGGAAAAGCCCGAGCACGATGCCGACCGTCGAGAGGATCAGGATCTGCACGAGATAGATCGTGACCACGAAGCGGCCGCTGGCGCCCAGGCTCTTGAAGGTCGAGATCACCGTGCGCTTGGAATCGAGATAGGCGGCGACCGCGTTGGCGATGCCCACACCGCCCACCACCAGCGCGGTGAGGCCGACGAGGGTCAGGAACTGCGAGAAGCGCTCGATGTTGCGCTGGAGCGAGGGCGCGGCCTCGCTGGCGTCGCGGATGCTCCAGCCGGCCTGCGGAAAGCGCTGGTTGGCCTCGGCCTTCACGGCGTTCGGGTCGGTCCCCGGGTCGGCGAAACGGAGCTTGTAGTCGTATTCGACGAGCGAGCCCGGCTGGACGAGCCCGGACGAGGCCAGCGCATCCAGCGAGACCAGAAGGCGCGGGGCGAAGTTGAAACCGTCGGACAGAACGTCCGGCTCGCGGGTCAGGACGCCGCGCAGTTCGATCTCGATATTGCCGAGGAGAATGGTCGCGCCGGGCACGATGCCGAGGCGATCGAAGAACTCGGGCGCGGCGAGCGCGCCGAAGCGGCCGTTCCGCTCGGCCAGAAGATCGGGCAGCGGCGTGGCCGGCTCCGAGCCGATCTCGCCGTAGAGCGGGTAGAGCCCGTCAACCGCCTTGACCTCGCTCAGCGTCTGGTTGGAGCCGTCGGGCAGGCGCGCCATCGAGCGCAGCGAACCGATCTCGGCGACGGTGCCGTAGCCGGCGATCCAGGCCCGTTCCTCCGGGCTCGCCTGACGCTGGTTCAGGCCGAAGCGCATGTCGCCGCCGAGGATCGTTCGGCCCTCGCGCTGGATGCCGGTCGTCATCATCTCGGACACGGAATTCACCGCGGCGATCGAGGCGACGCCAAGCGTCAGGCAGGCGAGGAAGATGACGAAGCCGCGCAGGCCGCCGCGCATTTCGCGCAGGGCGAAGCGGAGCGCGAGCGCGAAACCGGCCGACGGGCGCGCGGGGGGCGCGGCTGCGGTCACTGCGCGGCTTCCGCAAAGGCTGTGGCCGACGGGGCCGACCCGCGTTCGATGACGCCGGATCGCACGGCGACCTCGCGCCCGCAGCGCGCGGCGAGCGTCTTGTCGTGGGTGACGAGAATCAGCGTCATGCCGCGCCGGGCCTGCTCGGAGAACAGGAGATCGGCGACCTGCGCACCGGTCTCGCCGTCGAGATTGCCGGTCGGCTCGTCGGCGATCAGGATGTCGGGCTCGGGCGCCAGCGCCCGGGCGAGCGCCACGCGCTGCTGCTCGCCGCCCGACAGCTCGCCGGGATAGTGCGTCACGCGCTGGCCAAGGCCGACGGCGGCAAGCTCCCGCTCGGCGCGCGCGAAGGCGTCGGAGACGCCGGCAAGTTCCAGCGGCACGGCGACGTTCTCGAGCGCCGTCATGTTGGGAATGAGATGGAAGGACTGGAAGACGATGCCGACATGACGCCCGCGAAAAGCGGCGAGCTGGTCCTCGTTCATCGGGCCGAGCGCCTGACCCGCGATCTCGACGAGGCCGTCATCGGCGCGCTCGAGACCGGCGAGAACCATCAGCAGCGTCGACTTGCCGGAACCCGAGGGGCCGACGATGCCCACGGATTCGCCCCGCGCCACGTCTAGGTCAATGCCCTTCAGAACATGCACCGCGCTGCGGCCCGTTCCCAGCGTCAGTTGAACATTTCGTAACCGGACCGCTGCTTCAGCCAAGGCGACGCCCTTCCTATATCGTGCTCGGACAAGCGCCTCGGGCCCGCATTCCGGCGAGCGGGGCGTCCTGCCGCAACGCGGAATATGGGTGGCCCATGCAGCGCTTCCAATCGCTTCTCGCCTTCGTGACGATCGGTCTCGGTCTGGCGCTCGGCGCGCCGGCCCGGGCGCAGGAGGGTGCTCCGCAGGTCGTGGCCTTCGGCGACAGCCTGTCGGCGGGCTACGGCGTCGGGCCCGGCGAGTCCTTCCCCGACCAGCTTCAGGCGGCCCTGAACGCGGCCGGGCATCCGGCGCGCGTCGTCAATGCCGGCGTGTCCGGCGACACCACGACCGGAGGCCTCGCCCGGCTCGACTGGTCGGTGCCGACGAGCGCCAAGGTCGTGATCGTCGAACTCGGCGCCAACGACGCGCTGCGCGGCGTCAGCCCCGACGTGACGCGTGCCAATCTCGATGCGATCCTGACCAAGCTGAAGGCGCGGCCGAACACGCAGGTGCTTCTCGCCGGCATGATCAGCCCGCCCAACATGGGCGCGGACTACGCCGCGAAGTTCAACCCGATCTACGGCGAGCTCGCCGCCAAGCACGGCGTGCCGCTCTACCCGTTCTTTCTCGAGGGTGTCGCCGGCAACGGCAGCCTGAACCAGGCCGACTACATGCACCCGAACGCGCAGGGCGTGGCGGTGATCGTCAAGGGCATTCTGCCGCAGGTGATCGAGGCGCTGGAGGCGAGCGCCCGCGCGCAGGGCTGATACGGCCCGCGGCCATCGCCCGGTGCATCGCAGCAACGCCGGGGCCGCTTCTGTGCAGAAGCCTCGGCCAAGCCTTGAAGTCCACGATCCGTGATGAAAGTTTCGATGGGGTAAGGCACTTGGTCGCGTTTGCGTGACAGGCAGGCGCCTGGTCTCGAGCGTGGCCCCGAACGGGAAGGATCGTCCAATGCCGAGACTGTTCACCGCCCTCGAAATTCCGCGTGACGCCGCGATGTCCCTGTCCTTCCTGCGCGGCGGCCTGCCTTCCGCCCGCTGGATCGAGCCTGAGAACTACCACCTCACGCTGCGCTTCATCGGCGACATCGAAGCGCGCCTCGCCGACGAGATCGTCGGCGCGCTCGACCGCGTCTCGCGTGCCCCCTTCCCGGTGACGCTGCGCGGCCTCGGCGCGTTCGGCGGCAAGAAGCCGCATTCGGTCCATGCCGACGTCGAACCCTCGCGGCCGCTCGACCACCTTCAAGGCGAGATCGACCGCATCCTGCAGCGCCTCGGCGTTCCCGCCGACCCGCGCCGCTTCACGCCCCACGTGACGCTGGCGCGCCTTCGCAACGGCAAGAGCGAGGAGGTCGCGCACTATCTCGCGCTGCGCGGCGGCTTTCGCGCGCCGACGTTCCAGGCCTCGCGCTTCGTCCTCTTTTCGTCGAAAGATTCGGTCGGCGGCGGTCCCTACGTGATGGAAGAGGCCTTCCCGCTCGACGCCCTGCCCAGCCAGCGCGACGCGGGCACCTTGGCGATGGCCGCCCGCTGACGGCAAACCCCGGCCGGTTTGAAACCCGGCCGGGGCCGCGCCATATCGGCGGGCGCGGGGGCCATCGATTTCGAGGAGACGGGCATGACGAGCGAAGGCGGGCCGATCGCCGGCAACACAGTGGGCGAGACCGGCACCACGACCCTCGGTGCCCCGGACAAGGTGCTGGTCGGCGAGATCCTCCTGCCCGGCGACGAGGCCGAACAGGCCCGGCAGGAGCGGCGCGTGCGCAAGGGCTTCCTGTCGACGCTGAAGCGCGCTGCCCGGCACATCCCCTTCATGGAGGACGTCGTCGCCTCCTATCACTGCGCACTCGACCCGCAGACCCCGGCGGCCTCGCGCGGCATTCTTCTGGCGGCCCTCGCCTATTTCGTCCTGCCCTTCGACGTCGTGCCGGACTTCATCGTCGGCCTCGGCTTCACCGACGACGCCGCGGTGCTCCTCGCCGCCTTCACGGCGGTCCAGAAGAACATCCGGCCCGAGCACTACGAGCGCGCCCGCGACACGCTGCGCGACGAGGGCGACGAGGCGGCACGCTCGGCCTGAGGCGGCACCGACCGCTTCGGCCGAGCCGCCCCGGCGGTCCCACTATCGCCCCAATCGTTCCGTCCTCGTCCGCAAGGTCGCTCGTGGGCGGACCGCAGCCGCGCCCGGTCGTTTGCCGGAACGCGATGAAGTGTCGAATGCGTGTTCGGGACTTTCCGGTTCGTTTACCCTGTGGAAAGGCTTATCGCCCAACCTGCGGCCACGAGCACGTTCGACCCGTCGAGGGTCGTGCGTCCAATGGCATTGCGACCAAGCGGGGAACACGAACTCCATGAAACATGCTCTGACGGCGGCGGTGGCGATGGTGGCGCTCTCCAGCGTGGCGTCTGCCGCCCAGACCCCGACCCGCGTGAACCAGTTCAACGACTGGGGCAGCTACTCCTACGACTCCAGCGGCTCCAAGGTCTGCTACATCCTCTCGACGCCGAAGACGAAGCAGCCGGCGAGCGTCGACCACGGCGACATCTTCTTCCTGGTCTCGCAGAAGCCCAGCAACAAGAAGGCCTACGAACCGCAGGTCGTTATGGGCTATCCGATGAAGGACGGCTCCAAGGTGACGGTCGACATCGACGGCAAGAAGTTCACGCTGTTCACGCGCGGCGAGAGCGCCTGGGTCGAGAACGCCGCCGAGGAGCCGCAGCTGGTCGCCGCGCTGAAGTCCGGCAAGGCGATGAAGGTCGATGCGGTGTCGCAGCGCGGCACGGCGACCAACTACACCTATTCGCTGTCGGGCGTGACGGCCGCAATCAACTCGCTAGCGAACTGCAAGTAAGCCGTCGACCGACAGGCTTGAACGATACGAGGCGCCGAGCCGACCGGCGCCTTTTTTCGTGTCCACGTATGGCTGCATGGCAGGCAATCGCGGCCAAGCTCTTGCGAAAGCGCGCGGTTCGGATCATTTGAAACCGATCCAGACGAAACGCAGAACGAAAAGCGGGGCAGATCGTAGTCTCGCGCGGGCAAGGTGCATCCATGAGCGTGTCGATCGATCTCACGACTGCGGCGCAGGCCGTGCGCCCGAGCGCGATGCCGGCCGCCGCCCCCGCCAAGCGTTCCCTCCTCGGCCTGTCGCGCGAGGACATGGGCGCGGCGCTGGTCGAAGCCGGCATTCCCGCCAAGCAGGCCAAGATGCGCGTCCAGCAGCTCTGGCACTGGCTCTACGTGCGTGGGGTCAAGGACTTCGACGAGATGCGCAACGTCTCGAAGGACCTGCGCGCGACGCTCGACCAGCATTTCGAGATCGCGCGGCCGGAGATCGTCGAGGAGCAGATTTCCGTCGACGGCACGCGCAAGTGGCTGTTCCGCTTCCCCTCGCGCGGTGCGGGGCGCCCGGTCGAGATCGAGACCGTCTACATCCCCGAGGAAGGCCGCGGCACGCTCTGCGTCTCGTCCCAGGTCGGCTGCACCCTCACCTGCACCTTCTGCCACACCGGCACGCAGCGCCTCGTGCGTAACCTCGAGCCGTCCGAGATCGTCGGCCAGGTGCTGACCGCGCGCGAACGGCTCGGCGACTTCCCCGACGCCTCGACGCCGCAGGGCGCGATCGTCCCCTCCGAGGGGCGCCTCGTGTCGAACGTCGTGATGATGGGCATGGGCGAGCCGCTCTACAATTACGACCACGTGAAGTCGGCGCTGGCGGTCGTGTCGGATGGCGACGGTCTGGCGCTGTCGAAGCGCCGCATCACCCTGTCGACCTCCGGCGTCGTACCGATGATCGAGAAGACCGGCGAGGAGATGGGCGTGATGCTCGCCATCTCGCTCCATGCGGTGACGGACGAGCTGCGCGACGTGCTCGTGCCGATCAACAAGAAGTACCCGATCAAGGCGCTGATGGACGCCTGCCGCGCCTATCCCGGCCTCTCCAACGCGCGCCGCATCACCTTCGAATACGTAATGCTGAAGGGCGTCAACGACAGCCTAGCCGACGCGCGCGAGCTCGTGCGGCTGCTGAAGGGCATTCCGGCCAAGATCAACCTGATCCCCTTCAACCCCTGGCCGGGCAGCCCCTACGAGTGCTCGGACTGGGACCAGATCGAGCGCTTCGCCGATCTCGTGAACCAGGCCGGCTACGCCTCGCCGATCCGCACGCCGCGCGGCCGCGACATCTTCGCCGCCTGTGGCCAGCTGAAGTCGGAATCGGAGCGCATGAAGCGCGGCGACCGGCTGGCGCTGGAGGCGGCGGTCGCCGGGTGAGATCCCCCTCGGCCGGCTCGGCGCGCCTCCCGTGATCCAGGTCCTGCGCTTCCTCTTCCTGATCCCGACCGGCTTCGTGCTGGCGTGCTTTGCCGCGAGCTTCGCGCTTCTCTGGCCGTTCATCGATCTGCCGGCGTCCGCGAGCGTCGATCCGTTCGTCTGGACGGAACTCGTCTTCGGCTACTTCGCGCAGGCCGCTCAAGTTGGCACGCTGGCGCTCGTCCCCTGGGGCCTCTTCATGGTGCTGACCGAGGCGCTCGGGCAGCGCTCGCTGATCCTCCATGCGGCGGCGGGGCTCGCCGGCGGCTTTGCCGCCGCGCGCATTCCGCCGGGCGCGGGAAGCGCGGCGCTGGAGACGGCGATGATCGTCGCGGGCCTTGCCTTCGGCCTCGTCTACTGGATCGTCGCCGGGCATGGCGCAGGCCGCTGGCGTCGGCGCGACACCCCTTCCCTTCCCCCGCAGACGTGAGAGCTCGCCGCATGGCCCGACGCCCCACCAATCCCCGCGATGCCGCCGAGGCCGCCTTCAAGGCCGCGACCACCAAAGCGCCCGAGCGCGTGCGCGAGCCCGTCGCCATTCCCGGGCGGCGCGAGCAGGTGACGCTTCGTGTCGATTCCGAGGTGCTGGAGTGGTTCCAGGAGGAGGGCCCCGGCTGGCAGGACCGCATGGCCGACGCCCTGCGCAAAGCGGCCGGCAAATAGACACGCCGCCCTTGGCAAGGGGCGCGATCGTGCCAATTCGCCGGGCATGATCACGGTCCATCACCTGAACAACTCGCGCTCGCAGCGCGTCCTCTGGCTCCTCGAGGAGCTTGGCGTGCCCTACGAGGTCAGGCGCTACGAGCGCTCGAAGAGCCTTGCCGCGCCGCCCGAGTTGAGAAGGGTCCACCCGCTCGGCAAGTCGCCGGTGATCACCGAGGGCGACCTCACGCTGGCCGAGACCGGGGCGATCGTCACCTATATCGCCGAGACCCACGGCCGAGGCCGGTTCCAGCCCGAGTCGGACTCGGCCGACTGGTGGCGGATGCAGCACTTCCTGCACCACGCGGAGGGCTCGGCCATGCCGCCGCTTCTGATGAAGCTCGTCTTCGCGCGGATTCCGTCGGAGGCGCCCTTCGTCGTGCGGCCGGTGGCCAGAGCCCTGATGAAGGGCGTCGACACCCACTTCATCGCCCCGCGCCTCGCCGACCTCCTCGACTACTGGGATGCGTCCCTCTCCGGGACCGGCTGGTTCGCCGGCTCGGAGCCGACGCTCGCAGACGTCATGATGAGCTTTCCGCTGGAGGCGGCCGGCGCGCGCGTCGGCTTCGGGCAGCGCCGCCATCTGCGGGCCTTCGTCGAGCGCATCCATGCGCGGCCTGCCTTCAGGGCGGCGCTGGAGCGCGGCGGGCCCTACGCCTACGCCTGAAGCGTTTCAGCGCTAGGCGACGAGGATGGTCCCGCTCGCGATCAGGGCGATGCCGGCCCAATTGGCCGCGCTCAGGCGTTCCTGAAGGAAGCTGACGCCGAAGACCGCGACCAGCACCACCGACAGCTTGTCGATCGGCGCGACCTGCGCCGCCTGGCCGAGCTGCAGCGCGCGGTAGTAGCAGAGCCACGACGCCCCGGTCGCCAGCCCCGACAGCCCGATGAACGCGAGCGAGCGGCCGGGAAGATCGGCGGGCGAGCGCCAGTGACCGCCAGCCGTCACCACCGCCGCGATCAGCGCGACGATGACGAGCGTGCGCAGGAAGGTCGCGTAGTCCGACTGGACGCCGGTGACGCCGATCTTGCCGAACACCGCCGTCAGAGCCGCGAAGGCCGCCGAGGCCAGCGCCCAGCCGAGCCAGCCCATCAGGCGCGGGCGAGAAGGATGTGGATCGCGAAGGCCGAGAAGACCGAGGCGAACAGCCAGTCGATGAAGCGCATCACCGCCGGCTTGCCCTTCAGGGTCGCCGCGATCCGGTCGGCCGCGAAGATCATCGCGACCGTGATCGGCGTCGCGACGAGGATGAAGTAGACGCCGAGGAAGAAGAGCTTCGAGCCCGCGTGCGGATCGCCGACGGCGACGAACTGCGGCAGGAAGGTCACGAAGAACAGGATGATCTTGGGGTTGAGGAGATTGATGCCGATCCCCGTCGCCCAGTTGGCCGCGAAGGACTGCGGCGGGGCCTTGGCGCGCTCCACCGAGAGCGAGGAGCCGTGACGGATCGCCTGGACCGCGAGCCAGACGAGATAGGCCGCGCCGACGACCTTGAGCGCCAGGAACGCCTCGGGCGAGGCGGCGATCAGCGCCGACAGCCCGACGGCGGCGAGCGTCGTATGGATGAGCGAGCCGGTGCAGGCGCCGCAATAGGCCGCGAAGCCGGCGGCGCGCCCCTGCGCGAGCGTGCGCCCGAGAAACAGCGTCATGTCCGGCCCCGGCGTGATCGTCAGCACGATCGCGGCCACCGTGAAGGCGAGAAGCGCGGACAGATCCGGCAGGAAGGTCATGCGGCCTCCGAGAGCATGGTCCGCACGCGTGGTGCGGGTCGGCATTTCCAGGGTCGAACGCGTGCGATCGCCACGGCTGTCGCAGGGCCTTCATCCGGGGATCACTCCTACGTCATCCCCTGCCCCTAGGAAAGATCGATCGGATCCATCGCCGGCGACCGGCCGGGCATCGGGAGGACTGTCGTGATCGCAGCCACGCGGCGCGAACGGGCGATGCCCTGCGCGATGACCTTCTGCCTCGAGGGCCTCCATCGCCGTCCGCACGCCGCCGGCCGCACCCGCGCATCGCCGGAGTTGCCGCTCGTGGCCGCGCTCGTCGCGGTGAGCGGCCTCTTCTACGCGGCACCCGGCCTCGACCTTGCCGCATCGCGCGTCTTCGCATCGGCGGCGGGCGGGTTCCCGCTCGCGGACTCGCCCGGCCTCCTGGCCCTGCGCGATCTGAACCGGGCGCTGCCGGCCTGGATCGCCCTCGCCGTCGGATTGGACTTTCTCGCACGCCGGCTCGCACGGCCCGGACGAGCCGCATGGCTGCCCCGGCCGTCCGCCATCCTCGTCGTTCTCGGGACCTATGCCCTCGCGCCGCTCGGCGTCGTCCATCTCCTGAAGAACACCTTCGGTCGCGCCCGTCCGCACGACGTCGTCGCCTTCAGCGGCGACCACGTGTTCACGGCCGTCTGGCAGGTCTCGCAGGCCTGCGCGCGCAACTGCTCCTTCTCCTCGGGCGAGGCCGCATCGGCCGCCGTGCTGCCGGTCCTGATGCTCCTCCTGCCCCGCCGGTGGCGGCTGGCGGCGCTCGTCCTCCTCGTGCCCTTCGCGGTCGCCGCCTCGGTGAACCGGATCGCCTTCGGCAGTCACTTCCTCTCGGATGTCCTCGTCTCGTGGCTCTTCGTCGCGATCGGCGCGGCGGTGATGCAGCGTCTGGTGGCGCGCCGGGCGGCCGGGATCGACGCTCGCGCGGACGCCGGGGCGCGGGCGCTCGCCAAGCACCTCGGAGCACTTGAGGCCGCGGGGCGCTCTTCCTTCGTTCCCGGCGCTTTGTTAAGAGCGCCCGACGGACGTCTCGGGGCCTGGCATCCCGCGCGACGTCGTCGGCGTCCGCATCTGGGGGCGCGATCGTCCACTATCCGGGATCATTCCGAAGCATGGCTCTTCCGCGCGACGTCAAGAAGGTCGTTCTCGCCTATTCCGGCGGCCTCGACACTTCCATCATCCTGAAGTGGCTCCAGACGGAGCTCGGCGCGGAGGTCGTGACCTTCACGGCCGACCTCGGCCAGGGCGAGGAGCTGGAGCCGGCGCGCCGCAAGGCCGAGATGCTTGGCATCAAGGAGATCTTCATCGAGGACGTGCGCGAGGAGTTCGTGCGCGACTTCGTCTTCCCGATGTTCCGCGCCAACGCGGTGTACGAGGGCGTCTATCTCCTCGGCACCTCGATCGCGCGGCCGCTGATCTCCAAGCACCTGATCAACATCGCAAAGAAGACCGGCGCCGACGCCATCGCCCACGGCGCGACTGGCAAGGGCAACGATCAGGTCCGCTTCGAGCTGTCGGCCTATGCGCTGAACCCCGACATCAAGATCATCGCCCCGTGGCGCGATTGGGCGTTCAAGTCGCGCACCGACCTTCTCGACTTCGCCGAGAAGAACCAGATCCCGGTCGCCAAGGACAAGAAGGGCGAGGCACCCTTCTCCGTCGACGCCAACCTCCTGCACTCGTCCTCGGAGGGCAAGGTGCTGGAGGACCCGAGCGTCGAGGCGCCGGAATACGTGCACATGCGCACGATCTCGCCCGAGGCCGCGCCCGACAAGGCGACCGTCATCACCGTCGGCTTCGAGCGCGGCGATGCCGTGTCGATCAACGGCGAGCGCCTGTCGCCCGCCTCGCTGTTGGCCAAGCTCAACGACTACGGCCGCGACAACGGCATCGGCCGCCTCGACCTCGTCGAGAACCGGTTCGTCGGCATGAAGTCGCGCGGCGTCTACGAGACGCCGGGCGGCACGATCCTGCTGGCCGCGCACCGTGCGATCGAGAGCATCACGCTTGACCGGGGCGCGGCGCACCTCAAGGACGAGCTGATGCCGCGCTACGCGGAGCTCATCTACTACGGCTTCTGGTTCTCGCCGGAGCGCGAGATGCTGCAGGCCCTCATCGACCGGAGCCAGGAACACGTCGAGGGCGAGGTGACGCTGAAGCTCTACAAGGGCAACGTCATGGTCACCGGCCGCACCAGCCCGAAGTCGCTCTATTCCGACAAGCTCGTCACCTTCGAGGACGACCAGGGCGCCTACGACCAGAAGGACGCCGCCGGCTTCATCAAGCTGAACGCGCTGCGCCTACGCACGCTCGCCAAGCGCAACGGCCTCTGAACCGAGCCGAGCAGAGATGACGAGGGCTGGCGGAGCGATCCGCCGGCCCTTTTTCGTTGCGGCCGGTTCCGGCCGCCGCCCCTTTCCATCGGCCCGCCGCACCCCCACCTTGGGGAAAATCATATGGAAGGCGAACGATGATCCCCTATTCCGTTCTCGACCTGTCGCCCATTCCCGAAGGCGGCACGGCAGCCGACGCGCTGGCCAACTCGCTGGATCTCGCGCGCCAGACCGAACGGCTCGGCTACAACCGCTACTGGCTGGCTGAGCACCACAACATGACGGGCATCGCGAGCGCCGCGACGGCGGTGGTCATCGGGCATGTCGCGGCCGGCACGAAGACCATCCGCGTCGGGTCGGGCGGCATCATGCTGCCGAACCATGCGCCGCTGGTGATCGCCGAGCAGTTCGGCACGCTGGCGACGCTCTATCCCGGCCGGATCGACCTCGGGCTCGGCCGCGCGCCCGGCACCGACATGATGACGGCGCGCGCGCTGCGCCGGAACCTCGAGAGCGCCGACAACTTCCCGCAGGACGTCTTGGAACTGATGGCCTATTTCGCCGATGCCGAGCCGAACCAGCGGCTGCGCGCGGTGCCGGGCGCGGGAACCCATGTGCCGGTCTGGATCCTCGGCTCCAGCCTTTACGGCGCGCAGCTCGCCGCCCATCTCGGCCTGCCTTATGCCTTCGCCTCGCATTTCGCCCCGCAGGCGCTCGACGATGCGGCCGAGATCTACCGGCAGACCTTCCGTCCGTCCGAGGAACTCGACAGGCCGCACTTCATGCTGGCGATCAACGTGTTCGCGGCCGACACCGACGCGGAAGGGCGACGCCTCCAGTCCTCGATGCAGCAGGCCTTCGCGCGGCTGCGCTCGGGCCAGCCGGGTCCGCTGCCGCGGCCGGTGGACGATATCGACGATGTCTTGGAGCCCGGCGCGCGGGCGATGGTCGACGAGGCGCTGCGCGTGTCGGTGGTCGGCGGGCCGGACCGCGTGCGCGACGGGCTGGAACGGCTGGTCGACCGCTATCGGCCGGACGAGGTGATCCTGACCGGCCAGATCCACGACCACGCGTCGCGGGTGCGCTCCTTCGCGCTGGCCGCCGAGGCGATGCAGGCGATCGGCAGCCGACCGCTGGCCGCGGCCGCCGAGTAAAGGATCAGGCGGCGGCGTCGGGCTTCGGCGCCGTCGTGCACAGGAGGTTGATCGGCTCTTCCAGCTGGGGGTCGTTGCTGAGGTTGGCGCGGATCGCCCGCAGCACCTCGCCGGCCACCTGGATCTGGTCCGGCGACAGCCCCTGCATCGCGGAGCCGTAGATCTGGTCGAACAGCGGGTCGAGCTCGCGCATGATGCGGAACGCCTCGTCGGTCGGCTCGATCAGCTTGGCCCGGCGGTCGTTCGGGTCCATGGCGCGGCGGATCAGCTGGCGCGCCTCGAGGCGGTCGAGATAGGCCGAGAGCGTCATCGGCTCGACGCCCATGCGCTCGGCGAGGATCGCCTGGCGCGAGCCGCGGAAGCGGATCACATGGCCGAGGGCGCGGATTTCACCGGGCGTGAGACCAAGGCCGTTTTCCGCGATGGTCTTTTCGAAATATTGTCGAAAGAGTCGCGACGTGTCGCCGAGAAGAAACCCGAATGCATTTCCCATCGTCAAGTCTGGCACTGACCGCCGCCTTCTTCATAACCCAACGTCCGGCCCTGCTTTTGCCGGGGCGGGAAGTCCTTGATCTCGCGAAACCGTGTCCTTCATTCGATGGCCACGGGCAAGGGATGATTCTTTAAAAATGGTTCCAACAATGACAGAATCACAGATCGAAGCGTTCGATTCCCGCTTTGCGTTCCCGGGCGGCCACAAACTTCCGGACTTCGCCGCCCTGTCGCCCGAGGATTTCTCCACCTCCTTCGATCGCGCGATGAAATCGCATGCGACGGAAATCGACGCAATCGCCGAGGACCCGTCGGAGCCCGATTTCGAGAACACGATCCTCGCGCTCGAGCGGGCCGGACGCCCGCTCGCGCGCGTGGCGGCGCTGTTCTTCACGCTGGCCGGCGCCAACACCAACGAAGGCATCCAGCGCGTCGAGCGCGAGGTCTCGCCGAAGCTCTCCCGCCATGGCTCGCGCATCTCCCTGAACGCCGAGCTCTTCGCGCGGATCGATGCGCTCTTCGAGCGCCGCCACGAGGCCGGCCTCGATGCGCAGGCCCTGCGCCTCCTGGAGCGCACCCATTCGGGCTTCGTTCGCTCGGGCGCGAGGCTCGAAGGCGAGGATCGCCAGCGGTTCGCCGACATCAACGCCCGGCTCGCCGAACTCGGCACTCGCTTCTCGCAGAACGTCCTCGCCGACGAGAGCGCCTATGCCCGACCCGTCGCGGAGACCGACCTCGCCGGCCTGCCGCCGTTCCTGGTCTCGGCGATGGCGGACGCAGCCGAGGAGCGCGGGCTCGGTGGACATGTCGTCACGCTGTCGCGCTCGATCGTCGTGCCGTTCCTGACCTACTGCCCGGACCGCGCGCTGCGCGAGGAGGTGTTCTCGGCCTGGACGCGGCGAGGCGAGCGCGAGGGCGCGACCGACAACCGGCCGGTGCTGGCCGAGATCCTCGCGCTGCGGGCGGAGAAGGCGAAGCTCCTCGGGTTCGCGTCGTTTGCGGACTACAAGCTCGACGACACGATGGCCAAGACCCCCGACGCCGTGGAAGCGCTGCTGCGGCGTGTGTGGGACAAGGCGCGCGAACGCGCGACGGGCGATGCGCAGACGCTGGCGGCGCTTGCCGCCAGCGAGGGCGACAACGCGCCGCTCGCCGCCTCCGACTGGCGCTACTATGCCGAGAAGCGGCGGCAGGCCGAGTTCGCGATCGACGAGGGGGCGCTCAAGAGCTTCTTCCAGCTCGACCGGATGATCGATGCCGCCTTCGACGTCGCGGGACGCATCTTCGGCCTCACCTTCGAGGCGCTGCCGGACGTTCGCGCCTGGCACCCGGACGCGCGCGTCTGGCTGGTGCGCGACCGGGACGGCGCGGAGCGCGGCCTCTTCATCGGCGACTATTTCGCCCGCACCTCCAAGCGCTCGGGCGCCTGGATGAGCGCGCTTCGTTCGCAGCACAGGATCGACGGCGGCCAGACGCCCGTGATCTACAACGTCTGCAACTTCGCCAAGCCCGCCCGGGGCCAGCCGGCGCTCCTGTCGGTGGACGACGCGCGCACGCTGTTCCACGAGTTCGGCCACGCGCTGCACGGGCTCCTGTCGGATGTCACCTACCCCTCGCTCGCCGGGACGGCGGTCGCGCGCGATTTCGTGGAGTTGCCCTCGCAGCTCTTTGAGCACTGGCTGACGGTGCCCGCGATCCTCGAGCGCCACGCGCTGCATGCCGAGACCGGCCAGCCGCTGCCGGCGGACGAGGTGAGGAAGCTCGAGGCCGCACGCACCTTCGATGCCGGGTTCGACACGGTGGAGTTCACGGCCTCCGCTTTGGTCGACCTGCTGTTCCACCGCGAGGGCGAAGCACCCACTGACCCGATGGCGCGCGAGGCCGAAATCCTCGACGGGCTCGGCATGCCCCGGCAGATCGTCATGCGCCACCGCTCGCCGCACTTCGCCCACATCTTCTCGGGCGACGGATATTCGGCGGGCTACTACTCCTACATGTGGTCGGAGGTTCTCGACGCCGACGCGTTCGAGGCGTTCGGCGAGGCCGGCGATCCGTTCCACGGGGAAACCGCGCGTCGCCTGCGGGAAAATGTATACGCCGCCGGCAATTCGGACGATCCGGCCGCGCTCTACGAGCGTTTCCGGGGCCGTGGGCCGGACCCGGACGCCCTGATGCGCAAGCGCGGTTTCGCCGCCTGACAAGGGGCACCTTTCGCAATCGCGAAAAATTCGTTATGGACGGCCCAATGACCGCGACGTCCTTGGGCCGTTTCTTTCGAGACGCGCCTCCAAACGCGTTTCAACCCCTTTCGGTGACCTGACACATGAAGCTCCGCAACATCGCGATCATCGCGCACGTTGACCATGGCAAGACGACCCTGGTCGACAAGCTCCTCGCCCAGTCGGGTTCGTTCCGCGAGAACCAGCGCACCGAAGAGCGCGCGATGGACTCCAACGACCTCGAAAAGGAGCGCGGGATCACGATCCTCGCCAAGGCCACCTCGGTGGAGTGGAAGGACACGCGGATCAACATCGTCGACACCCCGGGCCACGCAGACTTCGGCGGCGAGGTGGAGCGCATCCTGAACATGGTGGACGGCGCGGTGATCCTCGTCGACGCCTCGGAAGGCCCAATGCCGCAGACGAAGTTCGTGCTCGGCAAGGCCCTCAAGGTCGGCTTGAAGCCGATCGTCGCGATCAACAAGATCGACCGCCCGGACGAGCGTCACGAGGAAGTGCTGAACGAGATCTTCGATCTCTTCGTCAACCTCGACGCCACCGACGAGCAGCTCGACTTCCCGGTCCTCTACGGCTCCGGCCGCGGCGGCTGGATGGCGGAAGCCCCGGACGGTCCGCAGGACAAGGGCCTAGAGCCCCTCTTCGACCTCATCGTCAAGCACGTTCCCGAGCCGGACACCGCCGGCAAGGACGAGCCGTTCAAGATGATCGGCACGATCCTCGAGGCCAACCCGTTCCTCGGCCGCCTCATCACGGGCCGCATCCAGTCCGGCTCGATCAAGCCGAACCAGACTATCAAGGTCCTGAACGGCGAGAGCCAGCAGCTGGAAACCGGCCGCATCTCGAAGATCCTCGCCTTCCGCGGTCTCGAGCGCACGCCGATCGACTACGCCGAGGCCGGCGACATCGTCGCCATCGCGGGCCTGCAGAAGGGCACCGTCGCCGACACGTTCTGCGATCCGTCCGTGACGGAGGCGCTGAAGGCCCAGCCGATCGACCCGCCGACCGTGACCATGAGCTTCATCGTCAACGATAGCCCGCTCGCGGGCACCGAGGGCGACAAGGTGACGAGCCGCGTGATCCGCGACCGTCTCCTCAAGGAGGCCGAGGGCAACGTCGCGCTCAAGATCGAAGAGTCGGAGGACAAGGACTCCTTCTTCGTGTCGGGCCGCGGCGAACTGCAGCTCGCCGTCCTCATCGAGACCATGCGCCGCGAGGGTTTCGAGATCGGCGTCTCGCGTCCGCGTGTCGTGATGCAGAAGAACGAGGAGACCGGCGAGACGCTGGAGCCGATCGAAGAGGTCGTGATCGACGTCGACGAGGAGCATTCGGGCGTCGTCGTGCAGAAGATGAGCGAGCGCAAGGGCGAGATGAAGGAGCTGCGCCCGTCGGGCGGCGGTCGCCAGCGTCTCGTGTTCCACGCGCCGACGCGCGGCCTCATCGGCTACCAGTCGGAGCTTCTGACCGACACCCGCGGCACGGCGATCATGAACCGCCTGTTCCACTCCTACGCCCCCTACAAGGGCGCGCTGGCGGGCCGCACCAACGGCGTTCTCATCGCCAACGCGTCCGGCGAAGCGGTGGCCTACGCCATGTTCAACCTCGAAGACCGCGGCCCGATGATCATCGATCCGGGCGTCAAGGTCTACGAGGGCATGATCATCGGCATCCACAGCCGCGACAACGACCTCGAGGTGAACGTCCTCAAGGGCAAGCAGCTCACCAACATCCGTGCCGCCGGCAAGGACGAGGCGGTGAAGCTGACGACCCCGATCCGCATGACGCTCGACCGCGCCCTCTCGTGGATCCAGGACGACGAGCTGGTCGAGGTGACGCCGAAGAACATCCGCCTGCGCAAGCTCTATCTCGACCCGAACGAGCGCAAGCGCTTCGAGAAGAGCCGCAAGGTCGCCTGACCGGCGGACGAACGAGACGGACGAATTCGAAGGGGACGCGGGCGACCGCGTCCCCTTTGTCGTGAAGGCTGTTCACGACTTCATCATTTTGATGATTCCTTCATCATTTCGAGGAACGGCGACTGCTGCCTCCCGTTCTTGCGACAAGGAGGAAGCGCCATGTCGTATCTGTCGCCCGAAGGCCGCGAGATCACCGCCAGCAACGACCGCCAACCCACGGACATGAACCGTGACGTCTGGACCTCGATGCTCAACACGCACGGGTCCGATTCGTCTCTCCAGCCGACGCAGGGCATGCCCTGGCTGTTCCGCCAGCCGCCGCGCCTGCGCCAGCCGCACGCCAAGCTTTGATCTCACGGCCTGCGGGCGGTTCGAAGGAAAGCTGACGAAGAACCCGCGGCGCCCGGGCGCCAGCGGCCAGCTGGAAGGGCGGAGCCGAGACCGGCGCCGCCCTTTTGTCGTCTCAGCCGGCGCCCCAGAGCTTGGGGATCTGCTGGCCGAGCGTCAGGATCGACAGGAAGCCGAACAGGAGAAAGCCCCAGGCGAGCGCTGCGATGCGGCCGACGCCGGGACGAAGCTCGGGCACCAGAAGCCTCCGGTTGAGGAGGATGAGGAGGCCCGAGTAGATGAACATCATCAGACCGCCCGTGCAGGCCGAGATGACGAGCAGCACCAGCGGCTGCGTCAGGCCGAAGAGCAGCACCGCGATGCCGATCGCGACGAGCCCCCACACGATCCAGAAATAGAGACGGCTCTCGTTCGCGCCCCGCACGTAGGTCGTGCGCAGCACGTCGGCGGACAGGCGCGCCGTGTAGTCGACGATGCCGGTCGCCGCGCCGAACAGCGAGAAGGCGCCGATGAACCAGAACAGCGCGCCGAACCAGCCGCCGACCTTGTCGGCCAGCACGAGACCCTCGCTCTGCACGAAGGCCACCGAGTTGGGGAGCCCGTCCTGCCCGTAGACCGTGGCGTAGGCGAGAAGCGAGGTGAAGGTGATCGTGATGAAGGTGATCAGCACGAAGGTGACGAGCTGCTCGACATTGGCAAAGCCCCACCAGCGGTGCCAGCGCGCCATGTTCTCCGGCGTCGGCTCGAAGACGAAACCGGTGGACGGCGCGGCCTCCGGCTCGCCGGTGACCGGGCTCATGATGCGCGGCACGTATTTGCCCATGCCGAAGCCCTTGTCGCGGATCCAGTTGGACTGGCAGAGGTTCTGCCCGCCGCCGGCGCCCGCGAAGGCCAGCGCGCCCAGAAGAAGCGCGAAGCCGAGTTCGGTCGGGATCTTCGCGGTGGTCACGATCTGAGGCAGTGCCGCCCAGTCCTCCGCGGTGATGACGAAGAAGGCGGCGATCAGGATCAGGATGCCGACCGCGGCGACCTTCACCATCTGCAGCCGCTCCAGCATGACGTAGACGACCGGGGCGAGCGTCAGGATGAGACCGATCACGAGGAGCATGCCGATCGCGATCCAGCGCGGCTCGCCGCCAACGATGTAGGACAGCATGGTCGCCGAACTCGTCGCCCAGCCCGGCCAGAGGTTGGCGAAACACGTCATCAGGGCGAACACGAGCCCCCAGTGCCGCCAGAAACGGCTGAAGCCGGTCAGCACCGTCTCGCCTGTCGCCAGCGTGTAGCGCTCGATCTCCATGTTCAGAAAGAACTGCGTCATGACGCCGACGAGTGCCGCCCAGACGAAGGCCATGCCGACCTGGCTGGCGATATAGGGATAGAGGATGAACTCGCCCGACGACAGGCCGACGCCGGCGGCCACGATGCCGGGGCCGATGAGCTTGGCGGTGTTGGCGGGTGCGGGCGGCAGCTCGCGCACCTCGGGACGGCCGAGCACGCCGGTCGGGAAGAGGTCGGCGGCCGAACCGCGCGCCTCCCTTGTGAAATCAGACATCGTCCCTCCTGCTTACGATCGTCCGCAGCCTGTGCGGCAGACGGTCCCCACCGTCAACACGAGAGGAGATAGGGCGCGGGCGCCCTGAAGGCCGGTCTCTCGCGATCTTGATGCCGCCGGCCGGCGCCATAGGTCAGGCGGGCACAACGGGGCGGAGGTGATCCATGAGAGCGGTGGGATACGCGGCGTCGCCTCCCGACAGATCGGTCGATCATCTCGTCGACCTCGACCTGCGCCGCCCCCAGCCCGCCGGGCGTGACCTGCTGGTGCGGGTCGAGGCGGTCTCGATCAATCCGGTGGACACCAAGCAGCGCGGCCCGGTGGCGGACGCATCGCGCCTGCCGCGCATTCTCGGCTTCGACGCGGCCGGGACCGTCGAGGCGGCGGGCGAGGACGCCACGCTGTTCCGGCCGGGCGATGCGGTGTTCTATGCCGGTGCCGTAGATCGTCCGGGCTCCAACCAGGAGTACCAGCTGGTCGACGAGCGGCTGGTCGCGCGCAAGCCGGCGAGCCTCGACTTCGCGGATGCCGCCGCCCTGCCGCTGACCGCGATCACGGCCTGGGAGACGCTGTTCGACCGCTTCCGCATCCAGCCCGACCTTAGCGAGAAGGGCACGCTCCTGGTCATCGGTGCTGCGGGCGGCGTCGGATCGATCGCCACGCAGCTTGCCCGCGAGTTGACCGGCCTGACGGTGGTCGGCACCGCCTCGCGCGAGGAGACGCGGGCGTTCGCGATCGACCACGGCTGCCACCACGTCGTCGACCATGCGCAGCCGATGGCGCCGCAGGTCGAGGCGCTCGGCCTCGGGCCGGTCGACTACGTCTTCGGCGTCACCCAGACGCCCCACCACATGGCCGACATCGGGCGGATGATCCGGCCCTTCGGCCATCTCTGCGTGATCGACAGCGCCGATATCGACCTCGCGCCGATCCGCACCAAATCCGTTTCGCTGCATTTCGAATACATGTTCACGCGGCCGGTGTTCCAGACCGCCGACATGATCGAGCAGCACCGCCTTCTCGCCGAGGTCTCGCGCCTCGTCGACGCCGGACGCATCCGCACGACGCGCACGCGCACCCTGCGGCCGATCACGGCGGAGACGGTTCGCGAGGCGCATCGCCTCGTCGAGACCGGGCGCACGCTCGGCAAGACCGTGATCGCCGGCTGGCCGGCCGGCACCTGAAGGAGCTCGACGATGGGACTGTTGTCCGGACTGCTCGGCCTTGCCAGCGACCTCGACGTTGGGGCGCTGGCACGCGAACTCGACCCCGTGCTCCTGCCCGACGAGACGATCGAGGTCGCCTTCCAGATCCTGCGCGACCAGATGGTCTTCACCGACCGCCGCATCATCCTCGTCGACAAGCAGGGGATGACGGGCCGCAAGCGCGCCTATCACTCCATCCCCTATCGCGCGATCACGATGTTCTCGGTCGAGACGGCCGGCTCCTTCGACACCGATGCCGAACTGCGCATATGGGTGTCCGGCCAGCCGCAGCCCTTTCTGCAGAACCTGTCGCGCGGCACCAATCTGGCCGGCATCCAGAAGGCGCTGGCGCTCGGCGTCCTCGGGCGGGGCTGATCCCGCCTGTGCATGGCGCCCTCGAAATCGCGGGCGGGCATTGAGGGGGTCCGCCTCGCCGGGTTACGACGCGCCGCATGGCATGGCTTCGACACATCCGGTCCACATTTTCGTCGCGTTCGATGGATCGTCCCGCAGCGTTCATAGTTAACGCGATATGAAGACGATCGCCGCAGATGTCCGACTTGCCGAGGCCGCCGACGCCGGCGCGCTGTCGGTCGTCCACGCCGCCGCCTGGACGGCGGCCTACCGGGGGCTGATCCCGCACCGGGCGCTGTCCGCCATGGTGGAACGACGGGGGCCGGACTGGTGGTCGCGGGCGATCGCCAACCGGGCGACGATCCTCGTCATGGAATACGGCGGCGAGATCGTCGGCTATGCCACGGTCGGGCGCAACCGCACCCGCGGGCTCAGCGTCGACGGCGAGGTGTACGAGATCTACCTCAAGCCGGAGTTCCAGGGGGTCGGTTTCGGCCGCCGCCTGTTCGACGCCTGCCGCACGCTGTTGCGCGCCCGCGGTCTGAAGGGCGTCGCGGTCTGGTCGCTCGCCGACAACGAGAACGCGGTGCGCTTCTACGAGGCGTCCGGCGGCGTCGACGTGGCGACGGGTTCGGAGACGTTCGAAGGAGTCGCCCTCCACAAGGTCGCCTACTGCTTCATGTAAGGCGCCCCGAACGCTGGACGGCGGCGTTCACCCTTCCATCCGACCTCGATTGCCTCTCGCGCGACGATTGGCTAGGAACCGCCGAGTTCAACTCGGAGATCCCCATGCGCATCGACGCCATCGCTCGCGGCAAGAACCCGCCCGAGGACATCAACGTCATCATCGAGGTGCCGGTCGGCGGTCATCCGATCAAGTACGAGATGGACAAGGACTCGGGCGCGCTCTTCGTCGACCGCTTCCTCTACACGCCGATGACCTATCCCGGGAACTACGGCTTCGTGCCGCACACGCTCTCGGACGACGGCGACCCGATCGACGTGCTCGTCTGCTCGACCCGCCCGCTCTTCCCCGGCTGCGTGATCAACTGCCGCCCGATCGGCGTCCTCAAGATGGAGGACAACAAGGGCCTCGACGAGAAGGTGATTGCGGTCCCCTCGCCCGAGCTGACGCAGCGCTACACCAAGGTCTTCGAGCACACCGACCTGCCGGAGATCACGCTGAAGCAGATCGAGCACTTCTTCGAGCACTACAAGGATCTGGAACCCGGCAAGTGGGTGAAAATCGGCGGCTGGGCGGGTTCGGCCGAGGCCAAGCAGATGATCCGCGAGGCGGTCGAGCGCTACGACAACGCCAAGGAGTCGGAGAAGAACCCGACGCCGGTCGGCCAGGAAAACGCCTGAGCCGTCGCGCACCAAAAGGATGACGAGAAAGGGGGCCGCACGGCCCCTTTTTTCGTTTGCGCCTTCAGCGGATGCTGGCTGCCAGCTCCTTGGTCGGCCAGCAGGTCGCGGGCTGGCCCGCCTTTTCCTGGACCGCGCCGATCGAGCGACGCGTCTTGAAGCCGGCCAGCCCGTCCGGCCGGCCGACGTCGTAGCCGCGCGCGACGAGCCGTTCCTGCAGCCGGGCGACGTCGCCGCGCGTCAGCCCGGAGACCTTGCGCCAGTCGCCCGAAAACGGGCCCGCGCCGCCCATCCGGTCGGCGAGATGGCCGATGAACAGGGCGTAGAGGTCGGAGTTGTTGTATTCCTTGATGACGTAGAAGTTCGGCGTCGCGATGAAGGCCGGGCCGAAACGGCCGGCGGGCATCAGGAGATGGCCGGTGGCTCGCATCTCGCCAGCCGGAAAGGCGCGGCCGGAAGCGCGGGTCACGCCCGCCTTGGCGAAGTCGGCGATCGGGCGTCCCTGGTCGGGCCCTTCCAGCGTGCAGGAAACGGACGCGGGGACGCTGGCCTCGAAGCCCCAGCCGCGGCCCGGCTGCCAGCCGGACTGGCGGAGATAGTTCGCGATCGACGCCAGCGTGTCCGGCACCGAGTTCCAGATGTCGCGGCGGCCATCGCCGTCGAAGTCGACCGCAAGCTTTCGGAACTTCGTCGGCATGAACTGGGGCTGCCCGAGCGCGCCGGCCCAGGACGACTTCATCTGCTGTGGCGTGAGGTCCCCGTCCTCGACGATTCGAAGGGCCGCGATCAGCTCGGCGCGGAACATTTCCTTGCGGCGCGCGAGATAGGCCTTGGTGCCCAGCACCTCGAAGGCATCGTAGGGGATCTTGGCCGCCCCGTAGCCCGACTCGCGTCCCCAGACGGCGACAAGGATCGGCCCCGGCACGCCGTAGCTCTCCTCGATCCGCTTGATGGGGCCGGCATACTGCTGGAGCATCGCGCGGCCCTTGGCGGCGGTCGCGGCCATCTTGGCCTCGTCGAAATAGCTCGTCGGGCTCTGGAACTCGGCCTGCCGGTTCACCTCCTCGACCTTGGTCTTGTCGCCGGGAAGCTGGAGGTCGGGGAGCTTGGTGTTGGCCTTCACGCCGTCGAAGGCGGCATCGAAGGTCTGGCGCGAGACGCCGGCGGCGCGTGCCTCCGGCCAGATGTCGTTCTGGAGAAACGCGCGGAAGCCGGCCTGCACATCCTGCGCCTGCGCCAAGCCGCTGCCTGCCACGAGCGCCGCCAGCGCCCACGCGATCGTCTTCATCTTCCGCACCCCCGGCAGATCTCGTCCTGCCGGAAGGCTATAAGGGCGACCTTGCGCCGATCTCGTGGCGGGGACGGTCAGATCTTCGTGCGCGAGCGCATGGCGGCCGACAAGGTGCCCTCGTCGAGATAGTCGAGCTCGCCGCCGACCGGCACGCCGTGGGCGAGGCGCGTGACCGAGACGTCGAAGTCGGCGAGCTGGTCGATGATGTAATGGGCCGTCGTCTGTCCCTCGACCGTCGCGTTCACGGCGATCACGAGTTCGCGGATCGTGCCCTCCGCCACGCGCTCGACGAGGCGGCGGATCGTGAGGTCGTCGGGACCGACGCCCTCCAGCGGCGACAGGACGCCGCCAAGGACGTGATAGGCGGCGTTCAGCGCCTTCGCCCGCTCCAGCGCCCAGAGGTCGGACACGTCCTCCACCACGATCACCGTCGTCTGGTCACGGGCCGGATCGCAGCAGATCGTGCAGGGGTCGCGGGTGTCGATGTTGCCGCAGTTCGAGCAGATGCGCACCTTCTCGGCGGCCTCCGCCATCGCATCGCCCAAGGGGCGCAGGATCTGCTCGCGCCGCTTCACGAGATGCAGCGCCGCGCGACGGGCCGAGCGGGGCCCAAGCCCCGGTAGCTTCGACAGGAGCTGGATCAGCCGCTCGATCTCGGGGCCGGCGATGGTCTTGGACATGGGAGGGCGGCCTCGGGGCAAGCGGGACCGGGCGCGGGGCGCCCGGCAGTTCGGAACGACAGAAAGGTCTAGAACGGCAGCTTCATGCCGGGAGGCAGCGGCAGGCCGGCGGTGAGCGCCTGCGTCTTGTCCTGGATCACCGCGTCGAGCTTGCGCTTGGCATCGGCATGGGCGGCGACGAGGAGGTCTTCCAGAATGTCCTTCTCGTCGGCCTTCAGAAGCGAGGGATCGAGCTCCACGGCGACCAGCTCGCCCGTGCCCTTCAGCGTCACGGACACGACGCCGCCGCCCGCCTGGCCGCTCGCCGTCGTCTCGGCGATCTCGGCCTGCAGCCCCTGCATCTTCTCCTGCATGGCCTTGGCCTGCTTCATCATGCCCATGAGATCCTTCATGCGCGCGGTCCTTCAGCTGTTGCGATCAATCGTCGTCGAGTTCGGCGTCGGCATCGAAGGCGACGCCCTCCCCCATGTCGTCATCCTCGCCGCCAAAGCCAAGGTCGGACGGGTCGATGTCGATACGCTCCGGCAGTCCGTCGTCCTCGGCGAGCGGCGGGCCGTCGTCGTCCGCCGCCTCGGGCTCGGGTTCGCCGCGCAGGCGCACCTCGCGGACCTTGGCGCCCGGCAGCGCGGCGAGGATCGCGGCGACCTCGGGATCGGCCTCGGCCTCGGCGATGAGCTGCGCCCGGCGCGCGGCGTCGACCTCCTCCAGCGTCTGACCGCCGCCCTTGCCGGCGACCGTGACCACCCAGCGCAATCCGGTCCACTCGAAGAGCTTCTTGGTGAGTTCGCCTGACAGCGTGACCGGCGCGCCGCCGGCCAGCTCGATCTCGATGCGGCCCGGCTCCATGCGCACGAGGCGGAGGTAGCGGCGGATCCAGGCCTTCATGCGCGAATCGCGGCGCTCGCCCGCGAGCTTTTCGAGATCGCGCAAGGATGCGGGCATTGCGTCCGCCTCGATCGCAGGCGCGGGCGCGACGGTCGCGGCCATCGGCTGGGGGCTGGACGCCACCATGCGGGCGGCGAGCGACGGCCCGGAGGAGCGCAGCTGCGGAACGCCGGCGGCCTGAACGGCGGACGCCATGACCGGCGGCGGCGAAGGGGCCGCGCTGGAGGGCGCATCGCCGCGCGAGGACATCGCCGATCCGTTCGGCGGCGGCGCCGAGGGGAGCCCGCCCGCCCCGGCGAGGAGACGCGCGAGGTCTTCCGGCGAGGGCATCGTCGCGGCGTAGGCGATGCGGATCAGCGCCATCTCGGCGGCCTGCCGGGGCGAGGCGGCGGCGCGCGTTTCCTCGATCGCCTTCAGGAGCATCTGCCAGACTTCCGACAGCGTCTTCACCGACAGGCGCTCGGCGAACTCGCGCCCGCGCTCGACCTCGACTGGCGAGAGCGACGCGTCGCCCGCCGTCTCCGGCACGAAACGCAGCGAGGTCACGAGGTGGGTGAAGTCGGCGAGGTCCGTCAGCACCACCAGCGGATCGGCGCCGAAATCGTACTGCCCGGCGAACTCGCGCAGCGCGCCCGCCCCGTCGCCGCGCATCAGAAGCTCGAACAGGGTGACGATGCGCGCCCGGTCGGCGAGCCCCAGCATGTCGCGCACCGTGCCGGCGTCGACATGGCCCGCGCCGTGGGCGATCGCCTGGTCGGTCAGCGACAGCGCGTCGCGCACCGAGCCCTCGGAAGCGGGGGCGAGGAGGCGCAGCGCGTCGTCATCGGCCTCGACATGCTCCGCACCGAGCACACGGCGCAGATGCGCGATCATCAATGAGGGATCGACGCGGCGCAGGTCGAAGCGCTGGCAGCGCGACAGGACCGTGATCGGAACCTTCCGAATTTCGGTGGTCGCGAACACGAATTTCACGTGCTCGGGCGGTTCCTCCAGCGTCTTCAGCAGGCCGTTGAAGGCCTGCGTCGAGAGCATGTGGACCTCGTCGATGATGTAGACCTTGTAGCGTGCCGAGACCGGGCGGTAGCGCACCTGCGCGATAATCTCGCGGATGTCGTCGATGCCGGTGTGCGAGGCGGCGTCCATCTCGACGACGTCGACATGCCGCCCCTCCATGATCGCCTGATCGTGGACGCCGGGCTCGATCATGTGGATCGTCGGCTGGTGGATCGTGTCGGTCTCGTAGTTCAAGGCCCGCGCCAGGATACGCGCGGTCGTGGTCTTGCCCACGCCGCGCACGCCCGTCAGCATCCAGGCCTGCGCGATGCGGCCGGCCTCGAAGGCGTTGGTGAGCGTGCGCACCATCGGCTCCTGGCCGATCAGGTCGTCGAAGGAACGGGGACGGTACTTGCGCGCGAGGACCCGGTAGGGCGTCGCGGCGGTCTGGGGATGGGGGTCCTCGGCCATCGGCTCCATTCGAATGCGGGGCGCGGCGATCCGGGCCACCGGGCGCGCCGGCGCGACCCTACGCGGCTTTTCGCTGAATGCAATCGGCGCACGAGGCCGGAGGACCGATGTCGCAGCGTGCCGAAGCGGGGCTCGGCACCTCGCAGCCGGACGCCGCATCGCCTATGACAGGCGAATCGCATGAGACCATCGGGTGCGGGACGAAAGGGTGGGAGGCTGGCACGATGACCCGTGCCGGATTCGTTGGGGCTGCTTCCTTCCGGACCTGACCCGGTTGGCGAGCGGCTCGTCCACCACCAACCTCCCACCGTTCATATCGTGGAGAACGCATCGAAATGCAAGCCGACCCATCCGCCTTCGTGCTCGATTCCCGCCTGGAGGCCGACACGAGGCCGATCTGCGATCTCCCGCTCTGCCGGCTCCTCCTGATGCGCGACGCCCGCTGGCCGTGGCTGATCCTCGTGCCGCGGCGCGCGGGGCTCGTCGAACTCTTCGATCTGGACGACGCTGACCGCCGGCAGCTTCTCGACGAGGCGAACGCGGCGGCCAAGGCTCTTCAGGGCGCAAAGCACCCGGAGAAAATCAACATCGGTGCCCTCGGCAACGTGGTGCGGCAGTTCCATCTGCATGTCGTCGCGCGCTCGTCCGGCGATCCGAACTGGCCGAAGCCGGTCTGGGGCTTCGAGAGCGCCCTCCCCTATGGCTCCGGCGCCGACGAGGCGCTGATCCGTTCCGTCCAGGAAGGCCTCCGCTGATGTCCGACGCCCCCATCCGCCTCGGGTTTGCCGCCAACGCGCTGCGCCGCGACGGCGAGTTGCGCACCGACGCCTCGCTCGAGGAGGCGCTCGGCCACCCGCAGGCGCGCGTCTATCTGGCCTCCAGGGGCCAGTGGCTGTGCCGCGGGGGCGACGCGCCCGATCCCGCTTTCCGCGTCGCGGAGGCGCATGCGCTGCTCGGACCCTCGCCGATCGAGATCCTTCTCGGCCACGACGATGCCGGCGTGCCGCGGCTCGTCGCCGGCATCGACGACTTCGAGCCGCCGGAGGGGATCGCGCTGTGGGATCTGCGCACGCTCGGCATGCGCGAGCTTCTGTCGCCCGCCCTCGAGGGTGAACTCGCGCAGGGCGCCCATCTTCTGAACTGGCATGCCTCGGCCCGCTTCTGCGGGCGCTGCGGCGCGCCGGCGGTTTGCGAGGCCGCCGGTTTCCGGCGCCGCTGCACAGCGTGCGGCCACGTCGTCTTCCCCCGCACCGACCCGGTGTCGATCATGCTCGTGCACGACGGCGAAGGGCGCTGCGTGCTGGGCCGGCAGCCGCATTTCGCGCCGGGCATGTGGTCCTGCCTCGCCGGCTTCATCGAGGCCGGCGAGACGCTGGAGGATGCCGTGCGCCGCGAGACACTGGAGGAGGCCGGCCTCGTGGTCGGCGCGGTGCGCTACCACTCCTCGCAGCCCTGGCCGTTCCCGGGATCGCTGATGATCGGCTGCATGGCGGAGGCCCTCCAGGCGCCGATCACCTTCGATGCGGCCGAGCTCGAAGCCTGCCGCTGGTTCGACCGGACCGAGGTGCAGGCGATGCTGGAACACCGACATCCCGACGGCCTCGTCGCCCCTGCCCGCTTTGCGATCGCCCACCACCTCCTGGCTGCCTTCGCAAGCGGCAAAGAGCTGCCTTGAACGGAGGCATTAAGATTTCATGAACGACAAATTGGCTGAGTTATGCACGCGCTGCACAACAGGCGTGCTAAACCTGCTCTCCTTTTAGGCAGCCGCGGAGTGTATATCGGGGTCAACGAATTCTGTTGCTCTCCGAGGCTCCCATGCTCAACTCCATCGCCAAGCGCTTCCAGTCCTTCCGCTCGCACCGCCGCACCGTCATCGAACTCAACAGCATGGACGACCGCATGCTGAGCGACATCGGCGTGTTGCGTGGCGACATCGAGCGCATGGTTCGCATCGGTCGCTGAACCACGCACCAAGCCGAATACGAAAAAGGCCCCGCTCTAGCGGGGCCTTTTTCGTTGGCGCCCTACTCCGCGGCGCCGGGGTGCGTAGGGCGGTCGGGAGACGCGGGATAGACGCCCATGATCGAGACGCGCTTGGAGAAGAAGCGCAACTCGTCGAGCGCGCGCGCGACGCCGGGGTCGTTCGGATGCCCCTCGATATCGGCGAAGAACTGCGTCGCCACGAATTTGCCCTCCAGCTGGTAGCTCTCGAGCTTCGTCATGTTGATGCCGTTGGTGGCAAAGCCCCCGAGCGCCTTGTAGAGCGCGGCCGGCAGGTTTCGCACCTCGAAGACGAAGGTGGTGACCACCATCTCGCCGGACCGCGGCGCCCAGAGCGCCTCGCCGCGACCGGGCCGCGACAGGACCACGAAACGCGTCGTGTTGTGCTCGGCGTCCTCGACGTTCTCGGCGAGGATGTCGAGGCCGTAGAGCTCGGCGGCGAGCCGGGGCGCGAGCGCCGCGACGTCGCGCTCGGCCATCTGCGAGATGATGCGCGCCGCGCCCGCCGTGTCGCCCGAAATGACCGGCTTCCAGCCGTTGCGCCGCAAAATGCCGCGGCACTGGCCGAGCGCGTGGATGTGGCTGTGCACCTCGCGGATGTCGCCAAGGCCCGTGCCGGGCTTGGCCATCAGCTGGAAGCGGATCGGCAGGAAGAACTCGCCGACGATCTGCAGGCCCGACACCGGCAGGAGGTGGTGGATGTCGGCGACGCGGCCGGCGATCGTGTTCTCGATCGGGATCATCGCAAGGTCCGCCTCGCCGCGCGTGACGGCCGCCAGCGCGTCCTCGAAGGTCGGGCACGGCAGCGGCTCGAGGCCGGGATACATCGTCCGGCAGGCGGTGTCGGAGTTGGCACCCGGCTCGCCCTGGAACGAGATGCGGTTTGAGCGCGTCGCCGGCTCGTAGAAGCGCCGGGCCTCCTCCAGCTGGTGGGGCATGTCGACGCCGAGCGGCGCCGCGTCGACGATCTCGGCGTCGATCCGCATGCCGGCCTCGAGCGCACGCAGCTGCTCGAGCTTCTCGCGCATCTCCAGCGGCGAGGGCTGGAGCGCCACGAAGCGGGCGAGCGCCGCGCGGCGATAGGCGTAGATGCCGACATGGTGATAGAGCGGCCCGTCCCCCGTCGGCGCGGTCGCACGCGTGAAGTAGAGCGCGTTGAGCCGGCTCTCGGCGACCGGCGTGCCGATCAGCTTGACGACGCTGGGGTCCATGCGGTCGGCCGGGTTCTCGATCTCGACCGCGACGGTCGCGATCTCACAGGCGGGATCGGCGAAGGGGCGCAGCACGGCGCGGATCGTCTCCGGCTCGATCGTCGGCAGGTCACCCTGGAGGTTGATGATCGTGTCGATCTCGCCTGCGGGATCGATGATCTCCAGCGCCTCGAAGATACGGTCGGAGCCGGACTGGTGGTGGGCGCCGGTCATCACCGCCTCGAACCCCGCAGCCGTGACCGCATCGCGAATCGCGGCGTCGTCGGTCGCCACCACGATGCGCCCGATCGCCGCCTCGCGCGCCCGCTCGGCGACGCGCACGATCATCGGACGTCCGCCGATGTCGGCCAGCGGCTTCATCGGAAGGCGTGTCGAGGCCAGCCGGGACGGGATCAGGATCAGGGTGGACATGGGTGAAGACTCTGGTGCGGCCGCAGGAAATTTAGGCGAAGCTGTGACAGGAGGGCGCTTGATCGATTCCGATCGGAATGTCAGAACGCTTCCAATTGACGGGCTCGAGCCAGGTCGCCGGGAACCGGCGGATCGCGCTCTGCCCGTGGACGATCGAAAGCGCGTGTCGTCGGCCCCTTGCGCCGGCTGCAGAGGGAGCCGCCCTTTATCATGAATTCGTTTGAGGCCAACAAGATCTTCGGTGCCCTGCTCGGCACCGTGTTCGTTCTGTTCGGCGGCAGCCTTCTGGCCGAGGGCATCTTCCATGCCGAGGCGCCCGAACAGCCCGGCTTCGCGATCGCCGTGCCAGATGCCCCCGCCGGTGGTGGCGGGGCCGCACCCGCCGCCAACGAGGTGACGCCGGTCGGCCAGCTGATGCAGACCGCCAATGCCGAGGCGGGCGCCGCCATCTTCAAGCGTTGCCAGGCCTGCCATTCCGGCGAAAAGGGCGGACCCAACAAGGTCGGCCCCGATCTGTGGGACGTCGTCAACCGTCCGATCGCCTCGCACGAGGGCTTCAGCTACTCGGCCGCCATTACCGAGTTCTCGCAGGGCAAGACGGTGGTCTGGGACTGGGATCACCTGAACCACTTCCTGCATGGGCCCAAGCAGTACATCAAGGGCACGGCGATGGGCTTCGCCGGCATCCCGAAGGATCAGGAGCGCGCCGACCTCCTCGCCTATCTCGGCACGCTGTCGGACAACCCGCCGGCGCCCCCCGCGCCGGACGCCGGCGCGCCGGCCGGCGGCGAAGCGGCGGCAGCACCCGCCGAGACCCAGCCGAACGCCACGACCAATGCCAACGCTCTGCCGAACGACGCGGTGACGCAGCCCCAGGGCGCCGGCTCCACCGACCAGACCACCGGCGGCGCGCCGACCGCACCGGCGTCCGGCACGGTTCCGGCCACCGGCACCAACGCCGAGAACCGACCCGCCGGCGCGCCCGTTCCGCCGACCGAGCCCGGCCAAGCCGCGCCTTCGCAGCCCGGCACGCAGGCCCCGCAGGAGAACCCGGCGCCCTCGACGCCTCCCGCCACGGCACCGGCTGCGCCCGCGGCGGCTCCGGCCCCCGCAGCGCCGGCAGCCCCGGCCCCGGCGGCGCCCGCACCTGCGACGCCCGCTCCGGCCGAGAATGCCGCTCCGGCGCCGGCACCGGCCCAGTAAGGCCGACCGAGACCGCAACCCTTCGTGAAAGCCGGGCCGCAAGGTCCGGCTTTCGTCGTTCCGGGCCCGGCGAACGCGGCCGCGTCTCTGGACAGGGGCGAGGCGAAGCTTACACTTTCGTCACCACGGCCTTTCGCCCGAGGAAGGCCACAAAGCTCGGGCGGGGTCCGGGCATCCGGTGCGCGCGCCGCGCCGGCCCTGCCAGATGGAGATCGATTTGCCGCCAGTCTCGCGCGCCTTGTCCGCCCTGACCCTGACCGCTCTCCTGGCCGTCTCCGGCATTCCGTTCGCAATGGCGCAGGACCATACCGCCCCGGCCGGCGCCTCGGCACCGGCCGTGATAGAAGCGGGGGAATGGCGCAGCTGGTCGTCGCTGATCCGGCCCTCGAAATACGGCGACGACTTCCGGCACTACGACTTCGTCAATCCGGACGCGCCGAAAGGCGGCCGCCTCAACCTCCAGGCGGCGGGCACGTTCGACAGCTTCAATCCGTTGCCGGTGCGCGGCACGCCGGCCGCCGGTTTTGCCGCGTTCGGCGGCGGTATCGCCTACGACACGCTGATGGATCAGGCGCTGGACGAGCCGGGCGTCAGCCACGGGCTGATCGCCGAGGCGATGCGCTATCCCGCCGACTTCTCGTCCGTGACCTTCCGCCTCGATCCGGCGGCCAAGTTCCACGACGGCCAGCCGATAACCGCCGAGGACGTCGTCTGGACATTCCAGACCGTGACGCGTCTGTCGCCGCTCTATGCCAACTACTACCACAACGTGACCGGCGCCGAGATCACCGGCGAGCGCGAGGTGACGTTCCGCTTCAACCAGACGGGCAACCGCGAGTTGCCCAACATCATGGGCGATCTCGTGGTGCTGCCGATGCACTTCTGGGAGAGCACGGACGCGCAGGGCCGCAAGCGCGACATCGACAATCCGACGCTGGAGATCCCCGTCGGCTCCGGCCCCTATCGCGTCAAGGCCTACCAGCCGGGATCGACGATCACCTGGGAGCGGGTGCCGGACTACTGGGCCGCGTCCAAGGGTCCGCGCGTCGGCCGCTACAATTACGACGAGATCCGCTACACCTATTTCCGCGACCAGAGCGCGGGCTGGGAAGCCTTCAAGCGCGGCGGCTTCGCCGACTACCGCTCGGAGAACAGCGCCGGTCGCTGGGCGCAGGGCTACGACTTTCCCGCCTTCCGCGACGGCCGCGTGAAGAAGGAGGCGTTCGCTTCCGAAACCGGCGAGCCGATGCAGGGCTTCGTGATGAACACGCGGCGCGACAAGTTCGCCGATCCGCGCACGCGCCAGGCCCTGACGCTCGCCTACAATTTCGAGGAGATGAACCGGTCGCTGTTTTACGGCCAGTACAAGCGCACCACGAGCTATTTCCAGGGCACCGAGCTCGCCTCGTCGGGCCTGCCGAGCGAGGCGGAGCTGAAGATCCTCGAGCCGCTGCGCGGCGAGATCCCGCCCGAGGTCTTCACCAAGCCCTTCACCCTGCCGGACTATTCGGACCCGGCGGCCGAGCGCACGTATCTCCGCCAGGCGTTCGAACTCCTGACGCAGGCCGGCTGGAAGCGGCAGGGCTCGCAGCTCGTGAACGCCAAGGGCGAGCCGTTCCGCATCGAGTTCCTGGCGGCCGACCCCTCGTCGAGCCGCGTCATCGATCCCTTCGCCAACCAGCTGAAGCGGCTCGGCATCGAGACCTCAACCCGCATCGTCGACGCCTCGCAGTATCAGGCGCTGACCAACAACTTCGAGTACGACATCGTCACCGACGTGATGGCGCAGTCGCTGTCGCCCGGCAACGAGCAGCGCGACTTCTGGTCGAGCGCGGCGGCCGGCCAGCCCGGCAGCCGCAACGCGGCCGGCATCCGCAATCCGGCGGTCGACGCGATCATCGAGAAGATCATCTACGCGCCCGACCGTGACAGCCTCGTCGCCGCCACCCACGCGCTCGACCGCGTGCTTCTGTGGAACTTCTACGTCGTGCCCCAGTACCACAACCCGTCGATCTGGCTGGCGTGGTGGGACAAGTTCGGCATGCCCGCGACGCGCCCGGCCTATGCCGGCATCGACCCGTTCTCGTGGTGGGTGAAGGGCGAGGTCGCGGTGAACACGCCGGCCGATCAGGCGGCGGCAGGCGCGCCCGACCCGGCGACGGCACCCGCCATCCCGCCGCAGCGGCCGTGAGGCGCCACGCGTGACCGAAAGCTTCATCCGCATCAGCCGCCGCGATTTCGGCAAGCTGGCGCTCGGCGCGGCGGCGGGCGTCGCCCTCCCGCGCCTCTCCTTCGCCGACAACCCGGCCGACACGCCGCTCCACGGTCTCTCGGCCTTCGGCGACCTGAAATATCCCGCCGGCTATCAGCGCTTCGACTACGCGAACCCGGAGGCGCCCGACGGCGGGCGGTTCACCTTCACCGTGCCGTCCTGGTACTTCAACCAGTCGCCCGACACGTTCGACACGTTCAACACGCTGGTTCTGCAGGGCAACGCCCCGCCGCGCATGGAAATGCTCTACGAGGGCCTGATGCTCTCGACGCTCGACGAGCCCGACAGCCTCTACGGCCTCCTCGCCGAAAGCGTCTCGGTCTCCGCCGACGGCAACCGCTTCACGTTCAAGCTGCGGCCCGAAGCGCGCTTCTCGACCGGCGCGCCGGTCACGGCGGCCGACGTCGCGTTCTCCTACGAGACACTGAAGCGGGAGGGCCATCCGAGTCTTGCGATCCAGCTTCTGGAGGTGCGCGAGGTCGCGGCCGAGGACGAGCGCACCGTGCGGATCGTCTTTTCCGGCCGCCAGACGGTGCCGACGGCGCTCGCCACCCTGTCGACGCCGATCGTCCCCGCCGCCTTCTTCCAGGACCGCCCCTTCGGCCGGGGCGGCTTCGACGTGATCCCCGGCTCCGGCGCCTGGGGCG